>NZ_JACJOV010000127.1:0-478615 GCF_014695745.1 Leptolyngbya sp. FACHB-671
ACTGCTGTTTTGATAGCGAGTTTTTAATTCCTCACGACTGAGGTGTTTTGCCAGTGTAATTGTACGTCCCATCCTTCTATCTTATAGTGTTACTCCACAGCCGGATTCCGTATGAGATGAAGCTGAGATGAAGTAAAGCTATTTCTCTGACTAATAGGACTTACGCAGATGTGAGAAATGGAAGGGGTTCGCTTATGGAATAAAAAGACGGTAGAGTCATCGGTATGAGTGATAAATTAACTCGTCTCGATTACTGCCAGTACCTGCTGGTAAGCCAGGCGAACTATAGCTTGACTCATTTTGCCGAGCACAGTGGGTGGAGCCACGATGCCATCAATCGATTCTTGTAACAGGAGCGCATTACCCCTCGCTTGGTCTGGGAGAATGTCCGCTCTCAAGTTGATGCTGACGAGTACGGCTACCTCTTGTTCGATGATACGGTACTAGATAAACGGCACGCCTTTGAGATTGACTTGGTACGTCGTCAATACAGTGGCAATGCTAAGCAAGTGATCAAAGGCATTGGTGTGGTCAGTTGCGTCTATGTCAACCCGAACACCAACCAATTCTGGCTGATTGACTACCGAGTGTATGACCCGGATGGAGATGGCAAAAGCAAGCTCGACCACGTCAACGACATGCTGATCAATGTGGTGCACCACAAGCAGTTGCCGTTCCATGCGGTCTTGATGGACACCTGGTATGCAACCAAGTCTCTGTTGCTGCTGATCGAGTCACTGCAGAAGGTGTACTACTGTCCATTGAAGTCGAATCGTCTAGTCGATGATTCAGGTGGGGTACATCCCTATCAACACGTGGTTAGTTTGCAGTGGCATGAGTCTGAGTTGCAATCAGGCAAAGTTATTAAGATTAAAGGCTTTCCTAAAGACCACAAGGTGAAACTGTTCCGGGTTGTGGCGTCTTCCCGCCGCACGGACTACATCGTCACCAACGATTGGACTCAAGATTCCACTGAGGCAACACAAGAGGTGTGTGGCTTCCGTTGGAAGATTGAGCAGTTACACCGAGAGGGAAAGCAGACGACAGGATGGGAAAAGTGCCAGTGTCGCCGTGGACGGATTCAGCGCAATCATATTGGTTGTTCCCTACTCGTCTGGGTGAGACTACATGAGTTGGCACTGCAAACAGGACGCTCTCTCTATCAACTCAAGCAAGGGCTACTGGATGACTATCTCATTGAGCAACTCAAAAACCCCTCTATCAAAATGACGCTTGCGTAAGTCCTAACTAAAAATTCATTCTTTAGATATAAAGTAGTTCGTTGAACTAGCTCTCAAGATAGACCATCTGACTGGCAGCGATCGCTTGCGTAAGTCCTAACTAAAAATTCATTCTTTAGATATAAAGTAGTTCGTTGAACTAGCTCTCAAGATAGACCATCTGACTGGCAGCGATCGCTAAGGTAGATCAGACTAGCCCGTTCTACTGAAACCCCATCAAGTTCAGATTAGTTGGGCTGAGGCTACTGAGCAGAATCTTTGGAGAGCGTCATGACAAGTTACATTCCTGCTTCGGCAAACCCTCCAGGCGATCGCCAATCGCTTGAGCAAGAGAGTGCAATCATCAACCCAATCGAATATCCAAGTGTCACTCAGCAGCTTTCCGAAAATGTAATTTTGACTACAGTAGATGACTTATACAACTGGGCAAGGCTGTCTAGCCTCTGGCCACTACTTTATGGCACAGCCTGCTGCTTCATCGAATTTGCTGCTCTGATTGGCTCGCGTTTCGACTTCGATCGGTTTGGCTTAATTCCACGCTCTAGCCCTCGGCAGGCTGACCTGATCATTCTGGCAGGCACTCTCAACATGAAGATGTCTCAACCTACAATGCGTCTGTATGAACAGATGCCTGACCCTAAATATGTGATCGCAATGGGAGCCTGCATGATTACAGGCGGTATGTTTAGTGCTGACTCACCCACTGCGGTAAGAGGAGCCGACAAAATTTTGCCAATTGATGTTTACATTCCGGGTTGCCCGCCCCGTCCAGAAGCGATTATGGACGCCATCATCAAGTTACGTAAGAAAATCTCAGCTGAATCTCTACAAGAACGAGGCGAACGAGAGCCAACGCATCGCTTTTATACCATTTCTCATCAAATGAAGCCGGTAGAGCCTCCGTTAAAAGGTGTTTATTTAAATTCGCCCTCTCGTCAAGCTCCACCCGCTGAACTGGCAGAGGCATTAGGAATACCTGTCTCAGATGCCCTTCAAGCAAGGCAAAATAAGAGTGTAGAGGCTGCTGAAGAACGACAGCGTAATTCTCCAGGCTCAATGGGGTCATCATAAAGTTATCAGTAACTTTAAAGAGAATGGGACACTATAAACTGCCAGTTGACGTTTTAGTTCGACAATTAGAAGCTGCGTACGAACGTATCTTTGCGCTCTATGATGATGTCAACTCTACGCTTGTGCCTAGCGCTAGCATCTTGCCCTCGGCTCTTAAGGAATTAGGAATTGCATCGGAAGAATTGCAGGTAGCCGCAGAGGAATTAAACCAGCAAAGCGAAGAATTGGTCGCGACTAGAGCCATTGTAGAAGCAGAGCGGCAGCGCTATCAAAACCTGTTTGAATTTGCCCCAGACGGTTATTTTGTGACTGATCTTCAGGGCATGATTCACCAGGCAAATCAAGCTGCCGCTCAGTTACTCAATTTGTCACAGCAGTTCTTAACAGGCCGACCCATAGCAGGCTTTGTGTTAGAAACGGAGCGTCAGGCTTTTCGCTCTAAGCTAAGTCAGTTGCATCAGTCAAAACGAGTACAAAAAATTGAAACTGTTGTTCAACCCCGTTTAGAAGAACCCCTTAATGTAGCTTTGACGGTTGCTACGATTCAAAATTCAACAGGTGAGCCTGTTTCTTTGTGCTGGCTGATGCGAAGACTTGCCAAGCGCAGTTCCTCACCGGCTCAGGAAAAGGGCTATGACCCTAGCCAAGATTATCCTATCCATAGTTATGCAAAGGGTGAGACTGTTCCACTCAAACCTCAGGAGATTTGCCTAGTTAATCAGGGGTTGGTCAAGCTAAGTACCTTTTCAGGCAATGGCAAAGAGGTTCTAATGGGTTTAGCAGGGGCTTCGATGGTGTTTGGCTCTACATTGACGTCTCTAAGCATTTACCAGGCGATCGCCATGTCGGATGTGCAGCTTGTCTACATTCCTCAGGAGCAAATCAACACATCTCCTCGTCTGGCTAACCTGCTCATGCCCAAGATTGCTCAGCGGCTCAAGCAAACAGAAAAGCTATTGTTGATTGCTGGACAACCACGCGTCAAAGATCGTCTATGGGAACTGTTATTGCTGCTTAAGCAAGAGGTTGGAGAACCAGTCGAAGACGGCGTTCGCCTGAATGTACGTTTGACTCACGAAGATTTGGCGAGTGCTTGTTGTACAACTAGAGTCACTGTGACTCGCTTAATCACTCACCTTCTGCAAACTGGACAAGTTAGTTTGAATAAACACTACATTGTTTTGCACGATTAGCTGAGATGGCAGTCTCTCCAGGTTTCAACCCCTATAAGGGTAGGTTTAGCGTTGAACCCTCAGATGGAACAACGTTTTATTGGCTAAACCCACCTCTAAACATCAAAGGTATCTAGCAAGCTTCAGTGCCAAGATCCTTTAATAGTAAAGACAGACTTCCAGACTCAGTTTATCCCCACCAGGATCTAGTGCTTCCATCACAGCGGGCGTAACGTCAATAATTCCCCAGCCTGGATTGTAATCATTAACCTCAACAGTCACTTCTAACCCATTATCCAGGTTCTGAACAACAACATAGGTGCCATTAGGAATGTAGCTAGAAGCTGCAGTATACGCACCCGGATCAAATGATTCACCGCTACTAGTCACTTCGCCCGTGTCGTAATAAGTTGCAGTGCCGCACTCCTCCTCATGTGCTTGGATTGGCTCTATTAGCAGCACAATAGAGCAAGTTAGAACACTACTGGCTAAGATCTTCCTGAGCAGTTTTCTTGATAGTGAGTGGAAATGAGACTGCCAGCTGCAGCAATGTGAGGGGCAAACGACTGTACTAAGTCTGTGATCCTGCTTCATATCCTGACTCAATATGACAACATTACAAAGGGCTGAGAGCTATAGTACATGACTTAGCTCTCAGCCCTAAATAATTTGGTTCGCACCGCAGGTGCAACTCTTCTAACCGTTCTTACCTTAAGCCTCTCCCGCAGGAGAGGAACTTAAGGGACTGCTATTGCTATGTAGCTACTAGCGAACAGAAGAGGCCATTCTGTCTTGAATCCGGCTCTTGGACTGCTTAAAGCGTGTTGCCATCTGCTCTTGCTGGTCTTCAGAGCAGTTGTTGCGAATCGCAGAAAACATAGTGCTCTCTTCCTGACGGACGTGATCCATCACGATTTCTCGGAGGTTCTCCACCTTAGACTTAAACTCAGGTGAGGAAGTACTGGTGCTCTTGATGTCATCCAGGATTGCCTTCATCTGAGCCTGCTCGTCATAAAGCTCCTGAGTGTCACCCTCCCCGTAGAACGGACGCACAGCGGGGTAGACAACCTCTTCCTCAGCTTCAGAGTGAGCAGTCAAGTCTTTGTAGAGCTGCCCAAAGTATTCCTGAATTTTCTGAGGATCGTTGCTGCCTGCGATCTCCATAAACAGGGTGTTTGTTTTCTGGTGATCCATCCGGATGATGTCCTGGATGTTCATGTCGGACTTGTCAGAGGTTTGAGTGACAGCACTGCCTACGACACCGCTAAAGGCAGCGATCGCATCTTGAACACGACCCCACAGTCCTTGATCAGGCTCTTTGCCAGTCAATTCACGCACACCGATTACTTCGATGATGCCTTTAAGTTGCTCTTGGTGAGCGCGGTTCTCAAAGTTAACAGTGTTGAGCGGGGCGATCGCCGCTTCGATGTCTGCACCAACAACCTGAGCGCACTTGTGAACCAACAAGCCCATCATAGTTTGAGCATGCTTCAACAACTCATGCTGAGCTACCTTCTCTAGCATGGTTAGCTCAGAGCCTTGCATCAGCTGCCGAGTTTTTTCGATCATTTGCTGAGTCGTTTGCTTGGGCTCTGCTTTGTTGCCATACTGAACAACAACAGTTTCCAAAATCCCTTTGTTCTTCTGGTCGTCCTCAAGCATGTTCTGAAAACGCTTGCGAAGCTCACCGTCAGAAGCAGCGGTTAAAAAGTTTTGTTCATTAGAAATCAATAAATCCTGCATAGCCAGCATTTCTGCTAGCTTCATAGCAATTGCAGAGCGCTTTGTATCTTCTAAAGATGTTACCATCGTTGTTCTCCTTCTCTTGCACAATTAAAATGTGCGTTCTTATTAAAAAGTGACATTTGCTGATAGTAACTTCATCATCCTTTTGACTGACTGTCTTGTCAGCCTTTAGTCTCCTAAGTAAATGCTGAAAAGATTAGCCTGGAGCTTGCGATCGCGCTAGGAAAAGGCATTGGATCGGGATCTCAAGGTCTTCCTGCTAAATGCTTTTCTCTCGCAGAAGGCATTTTCTACTGCTCAAATACCTTCTGATTGCCTCTGCACATCCTGCCACAAGAATTTGTAGAATAGAGCCTTTACTTCACCCTCATGACAGATGTAAAACTCATTGCCCGGTTCCAAAGTTGGAAATTGATTTATGCTTACAAGAATATTAAAGGCTAATTTATAACCTCTGAGTATCCTTGTTTACGCTGCTTTTAAGTTCTCGCAATAATTCATTAATTAGGTGACTCAAACATTGCAAGTATTGCAATGTTTGTAACTTGTATAACTTGTTACTGGTGCCCTTCAAACGTCTTTATCAAGTTTGTTTGTTTCTTTGTTTAATTCAACGCTAGATTGAATTTCTGCAACCTTGGTTTCTGTTTCATCTGCTTTAGCCTGAGCGTCATTCGCTCGCTCTTGGGCTTCATCTGCTCTAGCTTGAGCCTGACTTGCTTGCTCTTGCAGTGCGGCAGCCCGCTCTTGGACTTGCTTAACCTGACTGTCATCAATATCTAGGTCAGCAGATTGATCAACAGCCTTCTGCTGAACTTCGTTAGCTTTCCCCTGAATTACGTTGGCTTGAATTTGAGCTGCGATCGCCATTTCCTGAACTTTGTTGGCTTTGATTTCAGCCAGCGCTGCTCTCAACTGAATAGCATTCTGTCTAAGTTCTTCAACATTGGTTTCAGAAACTTCAGCCCTAGTCTTGAGCAGTTGAATTTCCTGTTGAAGTTTAATGATTTCGCTTCGGGTTCTCTCATCTTCTGCAATCATGGAGCCTAGTTCAGCAACGATCGCATCTAAAAAACTGTGGGTGTCCATCGTTGAAGTCCTCGCGCCTGTAGTTTCAATTAATCATCAGAAGGTACTGCCATGATTTTACAGTTAGGGGTGCGTGCCCGTAGATTAACTGTAAAAGCGACTCAATCGAGTGCCCACAACGACTCTGTCAACCAACTCTGCCATTAGAGTAATTGAGAAGTGCTTTTAGAAGATGGTTATATAGAGAACAGCATGCGAGAAATGTGCGGTAAATCGCAAAAATTGGCAAAAAACGACTCAATTAAATAGGCAGCACCAGCAATGACAAACTCTCCTCCCCCGCCTCCAGGTTCTACCCCACCTTCTGGCAGACCGCTTGGCTTTGATGAGCTGATCAGCATTGTGATTGCTTTTCTAGTGCTTGGCACCGTTTTCTTCTGGTCAACCAGTCGCCGAGAACAGAGTTTTGTGCTGCTAGATCCACAAATTTTGCCCCAGCAACCGGATGCTTCTGAAGGCGATCGCCAAGAAGAAGATTCTGCGGAAGAGGTTGAACCCGAGCGCTTGGTTCCATTTGGCGTAGTGCCAGGGCTGGAGCCTCAAGGGGGTCGCCAAACTAATGTAGTGGTGATTCCGGTACCTGCTAGAGAAGCCGCCGAGAGCCGTAGAGCCGTCGTGCCGTTGGATGCAAGAGAGCCTTCAGAAGACTTGGATACACCGCAGGCTGGGGGAATTGTTCCCCTTCCGGTTGATCCTTCCCCCACCGCCACAACTCCGGACGCTTTACCCGTTGGCGAACCGATTGAGTTTACGGATGTGCCATCTGACTTTTGGGCACGACCGTTCATTTCAGAAATGTCTGCGCGAGGCATCATTAGCGGGTTTGATGATGGCACCTTCCGCCCCAATCAACCCATTACTCGGGCAGAGTTTGCTGCTATGTTGCGGGAAGCGTTTGGGCAAGAACCTGATAAGCGATCGGCTCCTACCTTTGGTGATGTACCTGCTGATTTTTGGGCCGCTTCAGCCATCCAAAAGTCTTATCAAATTGGTTATATCGAAGGCTATCCAGGCAATGTGTTTCAGCCGACTCAGCAGATTCCCAGAGTGCAGGCATTGGTTGCACTAGCGACAGGTCTAGGACTCAATGCGCCTGCCGACTCGACTGGAATTGAGCAAACCTACCAGGATGCTGAGCAAATTCCTGATTATGCCACAGGCAAAATAGCCGCTGCGACAGAGTCTAGATTAGTCGTAAATCACCCCAATCCACAGACCCTAGAGCCAAACCAGAACGCGACCAGAGCCGAAGTTGCAGCATTCATCCATCAAGCCCTCGTTCAATCAGGAAGAGTTGAACCCGTTGAGTCGCAGTTCATCGTGCAGCCATAGCATGAGGGTTGCTAAATACAGCAGTAGTCACTTACTCCTTTCCCACTAAAAGATCAGGGATGCACTCTCGCGACGCGGGGGTGCCCTTCCATCTGTAGCCTCTTTATTAGAGAAACCTTATTAGACGCATGATCGGGGGAAGCTTGCGCTAGCCTGGAGAAAATATAGAAGCTGTCGAGGAAACTGTTGTGGTTACTAGCTTATCTGCACCCCAGTCAATTGAAGCGGTTTTGGGTGACGAAGCAGAAGATTTACTCACCCATCGTGCCAAGGTTTCTAAGGATATGCTGCATCTACCTGGTCCAGACTGGGTAGACCGGATTTTTGCTCAAACCGATCGCTCTCCCCAAGTGCTTCGCAGCCTTCAACAGCTTTACTCGTCCGGACGGTTGGCTAACACAGGCTACCTGTCGATCCTGCCCGTTGATCAGGGGATCGAGCATTCTGCGGCAGCATCGTTTGCGCCTAACCCCATGTACTTTGACAGTGAGAATATTGTGAAACTGGCGATCGCCGCCGAGTGCAATGCTGTCGCTACTACATTAGGCGTTTTAGGCAGCGTCTCTCGCAAATACGCCCACAAAATTCCCTTTATCGTCAAGCTCAACCACAATGAACTGCTGACCTACCCCAACCAGTTTGACCAGATTATGTTCGCCTCTGTCGAGCAAGCTTGGAATCTAGGCGCAGTCGCAGTCGGAGCCACCATTTACTTTGGCTCACCTGAGTCAGCTCGGCAGATTCAGGAAGTCAGCAGAGCCTTTGCCCGTGCCCATGAGCTAGGTCTGGCAACCATTCTCTGGTGCTATTTGCGAAACAGCAGCTTCAAGCAAAACGGCACAGACTATCACCTCGCCGCTGACCTGACCGGACAGGCGAATCACATTGGCGTGACAATTCAGGCAGATATCATTAAGCAAAAACTGCCCGAAGTCAATAACGGCTACGGTGCAGTCGTTGAAGCTACTGGTAGCAGCTACGGCAAAACCGACAAGCGCGTTTACTCAGAACTCACCACCGACCACCCAATCGATCTGACCCGCTATCAGGTACTCAACTGCTACGCCGGGCGGATGGGGTTGATCAATTCTGGCGGTGCCTCTGGCAAAAATGATTTCGCTGAAGCCGTGCGGACAGCAGTAGTCAACAAGCGGGCTGGTGGCTGTGGTTTGATTTCAGGGCGCAAAGCCTTCCAGCGTCCGTTTGAGGAAGGCGTGAAGTTGTTCCACACCATCCAGGACGTGTATTTGTCGCCAGAAGTGACGATCGCCTGACCCGCAAAAGCAAAACTGGGGATGCTGAGCATCCCCTAGTCACCTTATCGTCGCCGCTCTTGCAGCTTGCGGTAAACATCTCGGATGTCTACTTTATGATGCGCCAGAGCTACGAGCGTGTGATAGAACAAGTCGGCTACTTCGCCCGCGATCGCCTCTGGATCGTCATCCTTGCAAGCCATTACCACTTCCGCAGATTCTTCTCCAATCTTCTTAAGAATCTTGTTGTCTCCCCCTGCCAACAGCTTGTAGGTATAGGAGTCGGGGTTGGGATGATCGCGGCGATCGCAAATCACCTCATAAACCTGGGATAACGTATCCGCAGGTGGAGCTTTCACTTCGCTATCCACTTGATGAAAGCAACTGCGCTCTCCAGTGTGGCAGGCAATGTCGCCGATTTGCTCCACGCCAATTAACAGCGCATCACTATCACAGTCATATCGCAGCGATCGCACCTGCTGCAAATGCCCCGAAGTTTCACCTTTGTGCCATAGAGATGCTCGCGATCGGCTCCAAAACCAGGTTTCTTCAGTGTCTAATGTCTTTTGTAAAGACTCTCGGTTCATCCACGCCATCATCAGCACCGTTCCATCCAGATAATCCTGCACAATCGCGGGTACCAGTCCCTGCTCGTTGTACTGAATTTGTTCAACGGGAATCGCTAAGGCAGGAGAATCAGATTGGCTCGCTAACATGGGTCTGTCAAATTTGTACAAGCTACCGCTTTATTATCCAACGTTGACAACCATAAGTTGACACCATAAAGAGCTTGCACAAAACTGACCGTTTCCAGAATTATTCAACTGAGTTGAACAGAAGTTGCCAAACTTCATTGAGCAGGTCTTCTGAAAGGTTAGGAGTGGGCTGATGGTCGTCTTGTTCGAGCAATTCCAGCTCTTCGCCACAAAACTCTAAAGCAATCCTGACCTTACCTTTGTGCAACCCTCGGTTAGGGCTCAAAATTTCGCACTCTATGCCTTTAAACCAGTTTTCGCTTTGCCCAATTTGGTTTTGCATAGCTTCAACCAACTCAGAAACTTCAAAGGTGGTGTAACCAGAAATTAACGTATCGCTTTCATTGATATAGACAATTGCGTTTTGTTCAAGCGGCTCAAATTCTCGATTCATATCAATCCTCAGTGCAGATTTCCAGGCTGGTTGAATTCAGTATTCCCAAGCCCGAAGAGCGATAGCAGTTCCGCCTAAACGACAAAGCTCGTTGCTTCTCCCTGAGCTGCCTGCCAGCTTCGAGCATCGTAGTAGAGATCTTCGAGGGAAATGCCGTAGAGGGCATCTTTTAGCTTTTGATGGAGTCGATGCCACAGGCTAAAGGTGACCCAGTCTTCGGCTTGTTCGGCTTCGGGCGAGTGACGTGACAGTGGTTCGACTGTTTCACCGACGGCTTCAAGGATTTGACCCAGAGAAATCTGAGCCGGCGATCGCGCTAACCTATAGCCCCCTTGAGCACCCCGAATGGATTCAACCAGTCCTGCCCGACGTAGCTCAATCAGCAATTTTTCTAGATAGGGAGCGGGTAGCTCTTGGCGCTGTGCGATCGCTCTGACTGAGGTAGCCCCTCGTTCGGGCTGCAAGCTCAGGTCAAGCATTGCCTTGACGCTATAGTGTCCGCGAGTTGTTAGCTTCATGCTAGCTTTAAACCTTCACACATCCTTTCAATCGCTAAGTCCAGACTACTTGATCTGCTCGTTCACAAACTGAGAATACTGTAGCCTTAAATGATTTGTGCAATGCCGCAATGTGCGACTTTTTTGAAGCAGGATTTAACGCAAAATCAAGGGGTTTAGACTTTTAGTTGCACGTTGCATAAATGGGTGATGTGTATGAGAGTGAGTACTTTTACAGATTATTTAGGACTGTAGCAACAGCCCTATTGCTGAACATTTAGCTTTAATCTGAATAAAAATCGAAGCGATAGCAATCCGGAATAGTTGTGAAACTCACTGCACTAGGCTACATCAGGAACAAGAATGGAGCCAGCGCTACTCTGCTTAAACCTTTCAACATCGACAAATGAACCAGCAAAATAGGTTTGAAAAGCTTAATCTACTGGAGTGCAGTATTCATAACCTGACTTGCATTGCTATAGATGAACATTCTGTCAGAACGAATTCCTTACCAGAATGTAAGCAACAATGCTGAATTGTAGGATGGCTTGACAGTCAGGAGTACTTCACATTTATATTCGGTTTAAGAAGACTCATCAAAAAGACAGCATTCCAATATAAACTCAGTGAGAAAATTGACTCTAGCAGTGTAATATAGTTTCAAAAGCTGAGCTAAAGCTAGGTTTGTAAATTCCTTGGCGATCGCCAGCTAGGGTACTGCTACGCTAACTCCTTGTTGATTAATTCAGATTTACGTTGATGAGTAAAAAGAAAAAGATCGAACCTCTGACTGGTGAAGTGCTTCTTGCTAAAGTCAAGGAGCTAGAACATCTGAGCAAAGAAGAAAAGGCTAGAGAATGCGGCTATTACACGGTCACTAAAAACGGTGTAGAGCGGGTCAACATGATGAAGTTCCTGAATGCTCTAATTGATGCAGAAGGAATTCAGCTTGACGGTAAGCAGAGCAATAATGGACGAGGTGGACGTAGCGCTAGTTACAGAATCAGCGTCCAATCTAATGGCAATTTGCTGATTGGCTCAGCTTATACCAAGCAAATGGATCTCAAACCTGGAGACGAATTTGAAATTTCTCTGGGTCGTAAGCACATTCGTCTGAAGCAGCTAGACGGAGAGTTAGTAGAAGATTTTGACGAGTAAGTTTGTCCTCGCTAGAGGAGATAGCTCATGGAAGCTTAAATCTTCTGGGGTTGCTCAGAATCCTCTCTTGATGACAATTTGCGATCGCTTGATAGAAGATTGGAGTAAGTCAGCGATCAGTTACAATTTGGCTTTGCTGCTTCAAGAGATAAGCTTGGGCATAGAGACAAATTTTGCATTCGAGGTTATCCTCCTCAGCAACGCCTAAAATTTTGTTATTGCTATCTTTAGCACTTCGAGAGATAAAAGCTTTGCTTTTACGTCCTAGCAAAACTGCAAATCAGCAACGCTGCATTTTACAGCTGTAGCCGTAAAGGTTAGGGCAAAAAAGAGGGGAGGGCAAAGCCTTCCCCCTTTTTTTACGTGAAGTGGATAGATGTTTAAACTGGAAGTGTAACGCTATGTTTCTTCCACGCTATGCCCCTACAGCCTGTTCAACGCACAAAGTTAGATGATTCAGACGATACGCTGTTTTATGACTATCCGCGCTTTGTCACCCACGTCGATGACAGCTTTATTCAGCAACTAACCGACCTTTATCAGCAGCGGCTCAAGCCCCAGACCCGCATCCTTGATATGATGAGCAGTTGGGTTTCTCACCTGCCTGAAGCGATGAAGTTTGAGCATGTCGAAGGGCATGGACTGAATGCAGAAGAGTTAGCGCGTAACCCCCAACTAGACCATTACTTTGTGCAGAATTTGAACCAGACTCAGGTGTTGCCCTTGCCTGACCAATCTTTTGATGCAGTTTTGAATACGGTTTCTGTACAGTATTTGCAGTATCCAGAGCAGATTTTTGCAGAAATTTACCGGGTGCTTAAACCGGGTGGTATCTGCATTATTAGCTTTTCCAATCGGATGTTTTATCAGAAAGCAATCCAGGCATGGCGGGATGGGTCTGAGGGCGATCGCGTCGAGTTAGTCAAGGGCTACTACGCATCAGTGCCAGGATTTAGCCAGCCAGAAGTTATTGCGAATCAATCTTCAACGCCTAGCTTTCTGCAAATGTTTGGTATTGCTGGAGCCGATCCCTTTTATGCAGTGATTGCTTCGCGTCAGGCTTAAGCCATGTCGAGCAAGTAAGCGAAAACCCATTGTAGGGGCGTTTCGCGAAACGCCCCTACAATACCTAGTTATCTACTTCATTCAGGATTTGAGTGGCGATCGCACGCAATTCTGTATGAAAAGTGCCGTTGCTGGCGATTAGACAGCCCCACTGATTTACGTCACCCGTGTTGTATTGCAAGGGCGTACCGTCAGCGTGGGTGAATTGTCCGCCTGCCTCGGTCAAGATTAGCTCTGGCGCAGCCATATCCCAATCTTTGGGAGCCGATTTGCCTGAAAGTGAGAGATAAACATCCGCTCGTTGTTCCACAATTGCCGCAATCTTGCCGCCGACACTGCCCACATAAACCTGGTTCTGGCAAGGAAGCTGCTGAAGCAGATTATTGAAGCGCTCGTCTCGATGGCTACGGCTAACGACCAGTTTCAAATCTTCTATCCGGCTTTGCTCCGATACTCGTAGGGGGCTGGTAGCACCATCGGGCGTTTCAACAAATGCGCCACCGCCTAAAGTTGCGTAATAAAGCTTTTCTAACTCCGGGCAAGTCACTACGGTCAACACGGGACGCCCCTGATGAGTCAAAGCCAGGTGAAAAGCATACTCTCCCGTCTTATCAATAAAGTCACGGGTGCCGTCGAGTGGGTCAATGATCCACACCCATTCGTTGGCGATCGCCGCAGCTTTGGCTTTGTAGGTTTCCTCACTGAGGTAGCCAAACGATTCTGTCCCTAAAGCCGCCTGCAGGTTGTCTAAGATATAGCTGTTGACGGCAAGATCTGCTGCCGTCACGGGGCCATCCTTTTTCTCCTGGACTTCTAAATCGCGCTCGGTGCCATCTTGCCAGGGTTCACCCCGATAGTATGACCGCAAAATGCGTGAGGCTCCCCAGCCCAGAGAACGGGCGATCGCCAAAATATCTTCAACCGGAGTTCCCGCAATCGATTGTAGGCTCTGCACTCAAATTTCCTCAGTCAGTGTAAAAGGGTTAGTGGCGATCGCTACGCCATTAAGGGTCTGAACTGCATCATTCCAATTCAAAACTGCATCATTCCTGTTTTAAACCCCATCATTCTAATTCCAAACTGCATCATTCCTGTTTTAGACTTCACCATTTCAGTTCAGAACTGCATCATTCCTGTTTTAAGTCGCATCATTCTAATTCCAAACCTCATCATTCCTGTTTTAGACTTCACCATTTCAGTTCAGAACCGGATCGTTCCAACTCCAAAGTGGATCGTTCCAACTTCAAACTCCATCGTTTCAGTTCAAAACCTGGTTGCTCAATAAAACTCCAAAACCATCAACAAAAGTAAGTTGGGTGCAGCAAAGCAGAACTCAACAGAATCCAGGAAGGTGTTGGGTTCTGCTTTGCTGCACCCAACTTACACGAAAAGATTTGTCAGCAATCAGGCTCCAAACTCCATCACTGAAGTCCGGAACTGCATCCTTGAGACTCTAGACTGCATGATTAAAAGAACCATCCAAAATCTTGTCTCAACTGAACCCTAAACTCAGCCAAACATCGCTGACTATCAGCTTGCAATAAAGGCAGATGACTAAGGATAAAGGCTCATTCTTCATCTCTCCCTGCTTACCCAGCATCGCGCATCCTTACATCCAAGAACGGGTGCCAAATGATTCACAGGCTTTAGCAGCGACGTTTGCTGAAGCGGCGATCGCCTGCTCAAAACTGAGCTGTAAGATGTAATGACAAAATGCGCCGTGAAAAATGTCTCCTGCCCCCAGGGTGTCTACAGGACGAATTTCAGGCACTGGAATTGAGCTGGCAGTGCCTTCGCAAAAAGCCTGAATTGGTTCTCCGCCCTGAGTGATGGCAATGTGAGGAACGCCCAAATGAGTTAGATAAGCTAAAACCTCTTTAGCGCTAGAGCAGCCTGGGGGATGGAAATTGCTGGAGCAGATTACATAATCCGCTAGGGGCAAAACTTCCTCAAATCCAAGCTTCCAGCTTCCGCCATCAATCACAACAGGAATTTGAGAAGCTTTTGCCCGTTGAGCAATTTCTCGCCCGACTTCCATCTGGTGCCCGTCAATCAACACAATATCAATCCCGGATAGGCTATCTGGGGGAATGCGATCGCCCAACGCCTGCTCCATTTGCTCCAGACCAGCCTGCGACCGGACTGCGTTAAGGGAAACGACCGCACGTTCTCCAGTTGCCTGAGTAACGATAATCGAAGAAGTGGGCAGAGGTTCCGATTGTTTGGGATTCAGGTCAGCGATTGCCACACCACATTGCTCTAAATCCGCTAGCACTAGCTGATTAATTGGATGAGCGCCAAAAATACTGAGTAACGTTGGGCGATCGCCCAAATAGCCAAACGTAACCGCCGCGTTTGTTGCCGGGCCACCCGCTGCCACTGTGTAATCCAGCGCCACAATCTTCTGATTTTGGGTTGGCAATGCCTCTGTCAGATAAATTAAATCCAGAGTTGCCAAACCTACAAATAAACCGTGTTTGCTGTCGGTCATCTGTCCTTTATCTCGTTAGCCAATGACCCATGACTCAATAAAAAACAGGGGACACTTCCTGTATCACAGGAGGTATCCCCGTTTCTTGTTAATGGGCGCTCGCCCTAATGTCTCGCTTAAGGAGCCAATGCACTGCCGCGCAGCAAGCTACCAATCGTTTTGGCAGTAATTTTAAGCTGCGTGATTGGGTTCGCAGGAACTACCGTCTTGTACAGATAGCTGTCAAACGTGAGTTTCTGCACATCCATGTCGGCGCACATTTCCACAAACGCTTCACGAGTCGCATCGGAGCGATAGAAGACCGTTTGCAGCAGGTCAAGTACCTTGTAGGTCAAGCCGTACATCTTATCCCACCGCTTCAGGTACACCTTCAGGTCAGCTTCCGTGGGAATGCGCTCACCATTTCTGGAAAACTCCACGATCGCTTCAGCGCACATCCGAGCAGACTTAGCGGCAAAGTAAATGCCTTCACCCGAAGACTTGGTGACAGTACCCGCTGCATCGCCCACTAGCGCTACCCGACCAACCACTCGGCGAGGTCTGGGATGCTCTGGAATCGGATGCGCTTCGACTTTGATGATTTCACCGCCTTCCAAGCGCTTTGCAGCACGGGCGCGGATGCCTGCCTGGAGCTTTTTGATGTCGGCTTTGTTCACCTTCATCGTGCCAGTGCCAACCGCAACGTGGTCATATTTGGGGAAGACCCAGGCGTAGAAATCGGTGGAGACATCATCTCCCACGTACATTTCTGCCAAGTCCTGGTAGTACGCCATCTTGTCTTCGGGCAACCGGATGCGCTCTTGGAAAGCGATCGCATAGTTGTAGTCACCCGCATCGATCGCCTTAGCAATCCGAGAGTTAGCGCCGTCCGCACCAATCACCACATCGACTTGCAGGGTTTTAGCAATACCCTCCAAGTTGCCGTTGGAATGATCGGCATAGTGGAGCGTGTAAGGATCAGTGCTGTTTGACGGAATTTCTAGCGCGTGAACAGTCCCATTGATCAGCTTTGCGCCGAGCTTATGGGCGCGATCGCGCAAGAACCCATCCAACACTTCCCGCCGACACATGCCGATGTACTCATCGTCAGTCAGCGTGCCCCCAATATTGACCTCGACGTTAGACGGCGAGATCATCTTCATCTTGCGAACGCGGCGGTCGATGATTTCGGGTGGAAGATCGAATTCGCTCACCATACACAGCGGAATGGCTCCACCGCAAGGCTTAGCGTTGTCTAACTTGCGTTCAAATAAATAGGTTTCAATTCCAGCTTTTGCTAAAGTCTCAGCAGCGGAAGAGCCTGCCGGACCCGAACCAACAACAGCAACCCGTAGTGCCAAAGGTTTTTCTCCCATCTCTAAGGCTACGCGATGCATCGTATCACGGACTTCCAGACGATTTTTACTTCGTCCTGGAGATGTAAGCAGATTGCAATAGAGCTTAATATATCGAAATGGGGAGCTAGGGCTGGAGGCTAGGGGCTAAAGAGACTTTTGAAGACCTTTTCTCGTTACAAGTGTTCACCCCCCCAACCTCACAATCCCCAATTCCCACCCCCCGATCCACTCATTTCCATCTCCCGCTTATGCCTCTCAAACCTTCCCAAGTTCGCGATATCTTAGATGCCAAACGCGAGCAGTTCAATGCGTTTGATCGTGAAACCTGGCAGTTTTTGCAGCAGTATCAAGCTGCCCTAGCAGAGTTGATGAAATTGCCACCAGCCAAACTCGAAAGTATGCTGGACGATTTTCCGTTTGAGGTGGGGGCGCGATCGCTAGAGCCTTTTGATGGTGCATCTAATGGCGTTTTGCCCTGCAAGCTAGTTTGGCAAAGTCGAGAGCAAAGTCTGAACTGGGTGCGCGATCGCCTGATAGGAATTTCCACCTTTGCAGTAGATGGCTCTCAAATCTATCCCGGCAAAGATTTGTCAATTCCCGTAGCGCTGGTGCAGATAGGTTGGTTTGAGAATCCGCATTTGCCTAGCGGCAGCTACAACAAAGACATTGCCCTGGATGTGATGACACCCAGTGAATTGCAGGTCGGCAACAGCGGTGAACCTGCTGACCGTAAGGTCAACTTGCGCCGCTTTCAAATGGAAACAGAGCGGCTGATCCAATACATTCAGGAACACCCCAACTCCAATGACTGCCTCGTGTTTTTTGACGGATCACTGGTGGGCACGTTCGCAGATGCCTTCGACCGGGATTTGCGCCAAAAATATCTCGATTGCTTCCTGGAATTACTCCGCGCCAGCGAGAAGTGCCGCGTGCCGCTGGTAGGTTACGTTGATACGACCTATGCGCGTGACCTGACCGTGATGCTGCAAAAGCTCTACAAACTGCCAGAAGTTGGGGCAATTCACGATGCTCAGTTGGTTAATCCGTTTATGGAGTGGGGCGATCGCACCCCTCTATTTCTCTGTCAGCGATTCGGCATCCTTTCAGATTACCAGGAACAGCGTGACAAAATTGCTTTCACTTACCTCAAAACGACGCGAGAAGGCTACCCTACCCGCATTGAGATGCCGCTATGGATGTACGAGGCAGGCTTGCTAGAGCGCGTCATGGACTGGGTACGAGGTGAAGTGATCATCGGCAGTGGCTACCCTTACGTGATTGAAACTGCCGACCAAACCGCTGTGCTGCAAGCCGAGGACCGCCAGACATTCTTCCGAATTTTGCAAGATTGGGCAGAGGCAGCTCAGCTAAACCTGCGCTTCTCACGCAAGATGGTGAGCAAAGTCCGTCGCCGCTGATCACCCATATCCTGTATCACCCATATTCTGTAAATAAACAGAAAATTGGAGGATCTTCCGGAATGGAGTTTAATAACTCTGGTAGTCTTTGCATGACCTTTCCGAGAAATTGGAGACGCAGGCGTTTATGCGCTGGCATTTCAGGCTTTTGGCATTTTGGTGTGGGGTTTCAATTCCAGGGATAACAGCTTGCCTTGCTTCGAGCGCGGCAGCTGTACCAAGCCCAATTGAAACGGCTCTCAATCCCGACAATCCTCAGGCTGAAATTCCTCAGGCTGAAGCTCCTCAAATTGACAGTCCAGAATGGCTGCAACTGGGACAAGTTCCTGCTGGTCCAGAAACTTTGCCCGACCCGGACGATCGCTTCTTGCAGCCAGCTCCTGCTCCAATTCCGGTCACACCTGAGGAAGAAACTCCGGTCGCACCCGTTGAGGGTACAGAGACACCAGAACCAGAAGCAACGCCAGAACCAGAAGCAACGCCACCTGTGCCAGATAACTCCTCAGTTGAAATTGAGGTACGTCAAATTGAGGTGGTAGGCAGCACAGTATTTGATGAAAATGACTTTGCGCCCGTCGTAGAGCCGTTTGAAGGGCGATCGCTGACCCGTGAAGAACTGATTACCGTCGCAGATGCAATTACTCAGCTCTACCTTGATCAGGGGTACATTACCTCCAGAGCAGTCGTAGCAGACCAGACCATCACCGATGGAGTCGTGCAGATTGTGGTGGTAGAAGGTTCGCTAGAAAGCATCGAAATTGAAGGCACTGAGCGCGTTAACTCATCCTATGTGCGCAATCGCGTTGAACTCGGAGCCAGCACTCCACTCAACCAAGCAGAACTAGAAGACCAACTGCGCCTCCTGCGGCTAGACCCGCTGTTTGACAATGTAGAAGCCAGCCTCCGAGCAGGAAGTGGCTTGGGTCAAAGCATTCTCACGGTGAGAGTGACCGAAGCAGACCCGTTTGTCAGCAGTTTCAGCATTGATAACTTCTCTCCCCCTGGCATTGGTTCTGAGCGACTTGGCGTTGACTTGCGCTATCGCAGCCCGACGGGGTTGGGTGATGAATTAGCGGCTGCGTATTATCGCTCAACGACAGGCGGCTCTAACATTCTTGACTTTAGCTATCGGGTGCCGCTCAATCCGATGAATGGCACGCTTCAGCTTCGCTACTCACCGACTGACTATCGCGTGACTGACCCAGAATTTTCATTTCTGAACATTGAAGGAAATTCTGATTTGTACGAAATCAGTTTCCGCCAACCGCTGGTGCGATCGCCCCGCGAAGAATTTGCCCTCTCCCTCGGCTTCACCCACCAGGACGGGCAAACGTTTATTTCTGATATTCCTACACCCTTCCAGTTTGGACCTGATGAGCAGGGCAGAAGCAGCACCAGCGTTATCCGCTTTGGGCAAGACTACGTGCGACGAGACGTGCGGGGAGCCTGGGCACTGCGATCGCAGTTCAGTCTGGGCGTTGACCTGCTTGATGCCACCATCAACCCTGAGCCAATCCCTGATGGGCGATTCTTTAGCTGGTTGGGACAGGCGCAGCGGGTACAGGTGTTAAATCCCGACAACCTGCTGATCATGCAGGCAGACATGCAGTTAACCCCCGATAGCTTGCTGCCCTCTCAGATCTTTGTGATCGGTGGCGGGCAGTCGCTTCGGGGCTATCGCCAAAATGCTCGCTCTGGAGACAACGGCTTCCGGTTTTCAGTTGAAAATCGCACTGCGCTTCAACGCGATGAGGCAGGCATTCCCATTCTCCAGCTTGCTCCATTTGCAGAAGTCGGCTCAGTCTGGAATTCTGACAACAACCCCAACCAACTTCCCGATCAAACCTTCTTAGCAGGAGTGGGTCTGGGGCTAATTTGGGAGCCTTTGCCCGATTTCGCCATTCGGCTGGATGCGGCCCTGCCCCTGGTTGACTTGAGCGATCGCGGCGAAAACGCCCAAGACTACGGCTTTTACTTCAGCATCAACTTCCGACCTTGAATCTGCACCTCGACAAATAGTGCTATTTTTTGCCGAAACTTTTCATTAACCTATACAACTTGACCAAAGGATGTGATATGTTGGTAAACGGCAATCAGGGAAGTAAATTTAACGCGAAAACCGTTAGATTTAGCTGATAAGCTAGTAGCGATGGGTCGCTAACTCAAAGGTAGAGTACTCGGCTTTTAACCGATTAGTTCCGGGTTCGAATCCCGGGCGACCCATATTTCTGAATAGTGTTTCTTTGAATAGCGGAATGGCGAACTTCTAAGTCAAATTAGTTGAAATTATTGTTTCAGTAAGAGCAGCTAATCAGGATTCCTAAAATCCGTTTCGCACTCGTCTAAAAAGTGCCTTAAGATTATCGTAAGATTTGAGACTGTTAAAAACTGTCTAAAAGCGATTTGATACCGACGAAGTATTAGGAGGATAATCTATGGCGCTCGTACCAATGCGGCTGATGCTCGATCATGCCGCTGAGAATGGCTACGGCATTCCTGCTTACAATGTCAACAACATGGAGCAGATTCAGGCAATCATGCAGGCTGCCCATGAGACAAATAGCCCTGTAATTTTGCAGGCATCTCGCGGTGCTCGCAAATATGCTGGGGAAAATTTCTTGCGCCACCTGATTTTGGCTGCAGTTGAAACCTATCCTCACATTCCCATTGCCATGCACCAAGACCACGGCAATGAGCCTGCGACCTGCTATTCTGCGATGCGCCAGGGTTTCACCAGCGTGATGATGGATGGCTCTCTGGAAGGAGACGCAAAAACCCCAGCCAGCTACGAGTACAACGTTGATGTGACTCGTGAAGTGGTCAAGGTAGCTCACTCCATCGGCGTTAGCGTCGAGGGTGAACTGGGTTGCTTGGGTTCTTTGGAAACCGGTATGGGTGACAAAGAAGACGGTCATGGTTTTGAGGGCAAGCTGTCTCACGACCAGCTATTGACTGATCCTGACCAGGCTGTTGATTTTGTTGAGCAGACCCAGGTTGATGCACTGGCAGTGGCAATTGGCACCAGCCACGGAGCTTACAAGTTCACTCGTAAGCCGACCGGTGAAATTTTGGCAATCAGCCGCATCGAAGAGATTCACCGTCGTTTGCCTAACACCCACCTGGTAATGCACGGTTCTTCCTCCGTTCCTGAAGATCTGATTGCGATCATCAACCAGTATGGTGGCACCATCCCCGAAACCTACGGTGTACCTGTTGAAGAAATTCAAAAGGGCATCAAGAGCGGCGTTCGTAAGGTGAACATCGACACGGACAACCGTTTAGCTATTACAGCTGCGGTTCGAGAAGCTTTGGCACAAAACACTAAAGAGTTTGACCCCCGCCACTTCCTTAAGCCCTCAATCAAGTACATGCAAAAAGTCTGCTCCGATCGCTACGAAGCTTTTGGAACAGCTGGTCAGGCAAGCGGCATCAAGCAAGTTTCCCTGGATGATTTTGCTGCTAAGTACGCCAAGGGTGAACTCAACGCCATCACCAAGGCTACTGTTTCTGTGTAGTTTGTTGATGGGGGCGCATTTTGTGTTGCAGGATGCGCTTCTGTCGATAAGCTGTTTTCTTTAAGCTGCCATTACTTAAGCTAAAAGCAAAGCGTAGGGGACTTGCCTCTACGCTTTGCTTTCTTGTCCAATTCCAAAAGTTAGGGACACAGATGGAAGAGCACCCCTCCCATCTGTGTCCCATTTTCAGAGAAACGTTATTATGTAACAGCACCTAAAGCTTCTGTGCTCTCGTTAGCTTCCACTCAAGAATGGGAACTCTACCATAAGCTAGAGGCAAGCCAAGCAAGAGTATAAGATGCTAGTAAAAGGGTACTTTGATGGAAATCGCTCCTAGCAGGCAGCGCTCTCCGTCAGCAACAGTCTGTTGCTTGGAGTCTTCGTTAATTAAACAACGCAAGAAATCCTTAGCAGCTAGTGGAGCCGGACACCAGAGCCGGAAATCATCCTAATTCTGCTACTTAGGTTCTCTACTGCGCTCGGCTGTAGAAGATTGAAGGGAAGTAACTTTAGCTTCTAGAAAAGCTTCCGCCGTTCTTACGGCCCACGTTGCCTCCTCCGCCTTCACGGGGTTTAGCCTTGTTGACTCTAATCTCTCGACCTAGCCATTCGGCACCGTCAAGCTCAGAGATTGCCAAGTCCTCTTTGGATTCGTCCTCCATCTCCACAAAGGCAAAACCTCTTTTTCTGCCTGTTTCGCGGTCTGTAGGGAGGCTGATCCGGCTAACCTTACCGTATTCAGCAAATACTTCACGTAAGTCTTCTTCGGTAGCCTGAAAAGACAGGTTGCCAATGTAAATAGTCACGATCCTCTCCAAACCAAGTGATGTAAAGGTGCCATTCAGAGCGATTTAGGGTAGTGCGTTTAATTCGGACATACCCCAATTCTGCTATTGAACTTGTTTCGCTGTGATCATAGCTGATCTCTCAGTCAATGACAGCAGCATGTCATAAAATCCTACCTATCTTTTTTAGGAAAGATTGATAAGAAGTATATCCAAAAACAGGCTTCTGTAAAGATGCGATGAACACCTTTCTACAGAAGCTGGGCTTGTATATTTCTGTACAGCTTTGCCAAAATACTGTCTAAGCCGAGTTTGACCCAGTTTAGGAAGCGACTTACCTGGTTTACTGCCTGACTTGGCTCATATAGTCACCCCAAATTTGAGCTGCTTGAGCGCTACTGCCAGAAGTCGGTGTGTTGTCATCGTTTCCTAACCAAACCCCTGTAACTAGTTCTTGTCTGGGAATGTAGCCGATAAACCAGAGGTCTACGTTGTCATTCGTTGTCCCTGTTTTTCCAGCCTCACCTCGTCCTACGGCTGCTCCGCGTCCCGTGCCACTCTGGATCACACCCTGGAGCAAATCGGTCATTGTATCTGCGACTTGAGGGTTTATGACAGGTAAGTTAGATTCAGCATCCTGTGCGTAGTCGTAGATCACTCGGCAGGTGCTTAAGTCCTCAGGGTTGCCACAATCACTGCTGTCGAGGATACGACCAATCGTATGGGGACGGTTTCTTTGTCCCTGGTTGGCAAAGACGGCGAACGCGCCAGTCATTTCTAGCAGGGTCGCTTCACTTTGCCCTAAAACCAACCCAGGGACTGGATTAAGTTCAGAGTCAACTCCCATTCGCCGAGCGACAGACACTACGTTATCTAGCCCAACTTCTTGAGCAATTCGGAGCGCAACCGCGTTTTCAGACAGAGCTAAACCTGTGTACATATCCATGCTACCTGCACCCGAACGGCAACCTGCGAAGGTTTGACCACCCCAATCTAGAGGAGCACAGGAGTAGGACTGTCCGGGTGAAATTCCGCGCTCTAGGGCAGCAGCGTAGGCAAATACCTTAAACGTTGATCCGGGCTGTCGCAGAGCCTGACTTGCGCGATTAAACTGGCTTTCCTGGTAATTGGTGCCACCGACCAGGGCAAGTACCTCTCCGGTGCTGGAGTTGAGCGTGACGATCGCCCCTTGAGAAAAGCCATAGTTTAATCCATCGTTTCCCACTGCACCCTGAAGGCTAGTTTCCGCCTGAGCTTGAATTTGGGGATCAAGGCTGCTTTCAACGATGAAGTTTCCCTCTTGCGCCAACTCTGCCCCTAAAAGCGTCTCCAATTCGTTAAAAACTTGACCATAAAAGTAGGGCGCGATTGTGCTTTCCAGTTCTTCGATCGCCTCTGGATTAATCTCGATGCGCGATCGCCTGGCCCGCTGAGCTTCTTCCTGGCTGACCATGCCTTGAGCTGCCATGCGAGTGAGGATGCGATCGCGCAGTTCCACAGCGGCTTGATAGTCCTGAACCGGGTTAAAGCTGTTGGGTGCTGGCAAAATTCCTACCAGTGTGGCGGCTTCAGACAGCGTCAGGTCAGCGGCAGATTTTCCAAAATAAAACTGAGCCGCATCCTCAAATCCATAGTTACCGTTACCTAAATAAACCCGGTTTAAGTAGGTCAGCATGAGGAAATCTTTGCTATGGAAAGTTTCCAGCTTTAGCGCAACGATCGCCTCACGAATTTTGCGACCTGCCGAGTCTTCCCGCCCGACATATTCCTGGAAGATGCTGCGAGCAAGCTGCTGAGTAACGGTGCTGGCACCTTCGCGAATTTCACCGCTAGAAACGTTCGTCACCAAAGCACGCAGGATGCCGATTGGGTCAACGCCCAGATGCCAGTTAAACCGAGAATCTTCAGAGGCAATGACGGCATCTGGCAGATAGGGCGAAAAGTTGGATAGTTGCTCTAGCTCCAGGTGTGCCTCATTCCGAATCGGCTGTAGAGGGGTTTGACCGTCGCGGGCTAGAACAACGACCGGACCTTGAACCGATTCGGGCAGGGGGCGAACGGAGAAACGTTGCCATTCCACCCCAATCCACATCGCGACAAGAGCAGTTGCTCCGGTTAGTCCATATAGCCCATACTGCGCTGTTTTGATGTACCAGGGAGACGGATAAACGTATTGAACGCGCACAGAAGCCGCTAACTCTGGCGGCCCCAACGTAAAAACGTCGCCATGGCGCAGGGTCGTCTCGGTGACTCTGCGTTTGCCGCGATAGATACCATTAGTGGAGTTTTCGTCCTTAATCTTGAAAGCGGCGTTGCCCTGTTTGCTGTCACGCGTAAGGGAGAGGTGAATCTGGCTGATCACCGGATTTCGCACCACGATGTCGCAAGATTTAGAGCTGCGTCCCAGCAGGTAGCGATCGCCCAGCAGTGGATAAACCTCAGCTTTGTCTGCGTCTGCCTCCTGCACCCACAGTTCTGGTACCTTTGCGTCTGGCTTCAGCGCAAGTTTAGAAAAATCGACCCTTGCCTGAACAGTTTGCACAGCCTGAGTGATAGCACCCAGCAAAGTTTTTGGTGAATTGGGTGGTTTTTGAGGCGACTGAGGAGGAGTCATGCGACGTTAGGGCAAAAGTTATACAGAAGATAAAAACAGCTAAATCTGCGAGGGTTTCGGACTGCACTTCCAACCATTCTACTTGTTGTATCAGGGTGGGCAAATCCAAACTGCTCGGTGACGCGTATATCTTTCTAGATTGGCAAGGGTAAGTTGGCACTTCACCCTGAGGGAAGCAGCTTTGCGGCTGTTCCTCTGGTTTTTGCGTTCGTAGTCTAGCTTGTCGTGAAGCCTGTCGAGCCTAAATCAATTATTTGCTTACCTGCTGAGTCTAGAGGAGAACTGGATCTATTATGACGAAAGAGAATTTTTTGCTGATTGGACCTACTTCCCACCGCAGTATTTCTCGACGGGGTGTGCTATTTGGGGGAGCGCTCGCCGGAGTATCAGGCGCATTGGGGCTATCGGCTATTACGGCCCGCCCTGCTCAAGCTGGACGCCGCCGCGATAGGGAAGTTTTGAACGGCGCACTCTATTATGAGCACCAGGCAATTTGGGCCTATGGCTTTGCCGCAGGTGCTTTAAGTGACACTGAAGTCGGTCAGGCAGTTTTGGCACTGGCGCTGAAAAACCAGGCTGACCACATGGTTCACCGAGATACTCTAACATCAGTGATTACCAGCCTGGGTGGAACTCCCGTGATGGCTGAGGAAAGCTATGACCTGTCTTCTTACCTGGAAGCCGGAGAAGGTGCTTTGGACTCGGATGTGAATATTGCCAAGTTGGCGCTAGCGCTGGAAGTAGATGCGGCGATCGCCTATGCCAACGAAGTCGCTAAACTCGGTGCTCCTGAATTGGTGACGGCAGGTGCCAGCATTGGCTCTACCGAAACAGCCCATGCCACTGCAATTCGTGCTGCCTTTGTTTCCTTGGGCGTTGACATCCCCTACGTTCCTGCTCCGTTTGTCAGTGCAGACACTCGTGAAGCCTGGATTCTAAAGGTCTAACGTTGAGTTGCACCTAACCTCCGCGTAACTGGATTTCTACAGGAACAACGCTTCAATTTTTCTCTCCAAGATCAGGAGGCATACAGCAATGTATGTCTCTTTTTTTAACGCTAATTCTTTTCAAGTCCGGGTATTTTGAGCGCGCCCTGCGTACACGGAGCACTCAAAATACTCAGCTTTATACAAAAAAGCGTGAATGGCGATGCGACTTCGCCACGCCACCATTCACGCTTCAAAAAAGATTCATGCAGGAAGCCTGAAGGTAAGGTCATGAGATTTACTGAAAAATTGGGAAACCTTAGATGAAGAAATAAATCTATCTCCGGGATAGCCACTAGGATCTAAACGTCAGAAAATCTGTTTGAACGAGATTGCTTAGATATGGATTCTTCTCAGCCGACTTCCGCCGCTCAAACTCGCCAGACCCGCCAGCAGTTTGTCAACCCCGAAGATTACCTATCTTACGAGTTGGGTAAAGCCGTTCGCCAATTGCCGCCTCTTTACACGCGGCTGCTAGCCGGAAGTATCAGCATTTTAGTCGTAGGGGCGATCGCCTGGGCGCATTACAGCAGAGTAGATGAGGTGGCGGTTGCTCAAGGAGAACTGATCCCCTCTACTCAGGTACGTCCGGTGCGATCGCTCGAAGGTGGCGTAATCCGTGAGATCAAAGTGCAGGAAGGCGATGAAGTAAAACAGGGAGACATCCTGGTTGAGCAAGACCCCACCCTGTCTCAAGCAGAAGTCGATCGCCTGCAATCAGCCGCAGAGCTAGTTCGTCAAGATCTGGCTCGATTGGAAGCTGAGCGGACAGGTGAAACATCGACTGGCAATGCCGTGCAAGATCAGCTATTGGCGGCTCGGCTAGGAGACTTTGATACGCGTCGGGGAGCGGCGATCGCCGATGCAAATCGTCAAGCAGCGGCAGTGAATGAAGCCCGAACCCAACTGGCTCGACTGCAAGAAAATTTGATTAACGCTAGAGAAACGCTGGAAAATGCTCGTGAACGAGAAGCCAGTCTGCGTGGTTTGGTGGAGGGAGCCATTCCCCGATTTGACTATCTGGAAGCTAAAGATCGGCTGACCGAAGCCCAGGACCGAGTTGCCTCACTAGGGCAAGAAATCGCGGGTCAAGAGCAAGCCATCCAACAGGCACAGCAGGCTTATCAAGCGGCACAGCAGACTGCTGAAAGCCTGGAATCACAGCGGCGCAGTGAAATTTTGACTCAACTTACCCAACGCCAGGAAGAGTTGTCAAACATTGAAGGGCAGTTGAATGAAGCGACCATCAAAACCGATGGACAAACTATTCGTGCGCCTATTTCTGGCAGAATTTACAACATCGAAACGACACTGGCAGAACGCACCATTGAACCGGGTGAAGAAATACTGTCCATCTTGCCCGCAGGCGAAGACCTGATGCTAGAGGTCAAGGTGCTGAATCGGGACATCGGTTTTATTGAGGAAGGAATGCGGGCAAAGATCAAAGTCGCAACCTTCCCATTTCAGGAGTTTGGCACGATTGAGGGCGAAGTCATGCAGGTTAGCCCCAACGCCACACTCGACGAAGACTTGGGTTTGGTTTTTACGACACAGGTCAAGTTAAACCGCACTTCTGTGGCTGTGCAGGGCAAGCCCGTTGAGTTGGTTCCCGGCATGGCTGCCACCGCAGAAATCGTGACTCGCCAAAAATCAGTCCTGACATTCCTGATTGAGCCTGTGACTCGTCGCTTTGACGAAGCCTTTTCAACTCGTTGATGGGGTCTTGATGCGATCGCCGACATCCTTAAGCAGCGCAAGACCTAACCGATTAAGCAATCTGCAAGTGCCTGTCGGTTTGAGAATAATTTTCCTGGCGCTGCTTCGGCTATTTCCGACGCGATCGATTGGCGTATTTTAGTTTTCCTAAAGCTTACTGGGAAATAAACCCAGTCAACAGCAAGGGCAATAGCAACAGCCCCACCACAATCGCTGTTAACGTAACAGCGTCCACTCTAATGATGTTTTTGTCTTCGTTCTGATTTGAATTGCTCATATTAATATCTCCATAAACTAGATTTAACCAACAGCTTAACGAGAAATTTTATGTAGGGGCGATTCGCGAATCGCCCCTACAGGTAGGCAGGTTAAACTCCTAGCGCTGCGGCTGAGGTGAAGTGCCTCCGGGTTCTGGCAGGCGGGGACGAGGCTCATAGGGCATGGGAATGTATTGCACACTGGGGCGACCGCCGCGTGGCTGAGGATACAGATCCATCAGTTGATAAATTGAGGTGGGCATATCGGTATTGATCGGCAAACCCATTTCTTTGGCTTCTTCGACCGTGATCGGATAGTCGTGAGTGACACGCCCCGTGGTAATTGCTTCAATGATCGAATCTATTTTTTCAGGCGAAATTTTCCTTTTAGGCACTTCATCTTCTAGCAAGGTGCGGACAAAACGCTGTACCTGAGCAATCGCCTTTTGAGCAATATCCGCCATAATCAGCGTCTGGTCATCCACCTCACCGATCGGCTTGTCTTGCCTGACCCGCAAAATGCTAGCGGCTGGAAAGTTACCTAACTGGGGATCAACCGGCCCCAGCACCGCATTTTCATCCATCACAATTTCGTCAGCCGCCAGTGCCAGCATCGTGCCGCCACTCATAGCATAGTGCGGCACAAACACCGTCACTTTAGAAGGGTGACGAATCAGCGCTCTAGCAATCTGCTCAGTTGCCAGCACCAAACCTCCGGGCGTATGCAGAATTAGATCGATCGGAGTTCCGGGCGGAGTCAGGCGAATTGCCCGCAAAATTTGTTCTGAATCTTCAATGCTGATAAAGCGCGAAAGCGGAATTCCCAACAGGTTAATAGATTCCTGTCGGTGAATCAGCAAAATAACGCGACCACCTCGTTGCCGTTCAAATTCTTTCAGTGCCTGCATACGTCGCAGCTCGACGGTTTGCCGCTGCCACGCAGGTTGAACAGAGGCGATCAGTAGCAAAATCCAGAAAATGTCGGAAAAGTTAAAATTCATGGGAGCAGTGATGAAGTGAGAGGCTATTCTTCGTAACTGTGATTCGTTGCAACTATGGGTAGTAACATCTGCCTCATTGTTTCATTGCAACCGTTTTTGCTGATCTACCTTTAGAAGAATAGACCGCCGCAGAATAGGCAACACTCACTTCAAGCCTCAGCGTTTATGATGCAAAGAAGTTCCGTTCAATCTGTTGGATGATTTCTGCTGTGTGGTCAAGAATTTCCTGGCGAAAGATGCTGGTGGTGCTGCTATCGGTGGTGGCGATCGCCCTCAGTTCATGCAGTCTCAACTCGTTCAAAACCGAAGCAGCCCAGGTTCCACGAATTGTAGTCAGCAGCCTCAGCGACCCCAAAACCTTTAACCCAATTATTAACACCGAGTCCAGCGACGTCCTGGCTTACATCTACGAAGGGCTACTCTCCCAAAACGGGCTAACAGGTGAGCTAGAACCGGGAATTGCAGAAAAGTGGGACATTTCAGACGACCAGCAAAGCATTATTTTCACCTTGCAGGAAGATTTGAAATGGTCTGACGGCGAGCCTTTGACGGTAGATGATGTCGTCTTTACCTACAACAGCATTGTCTTCAACGAAAAGGTCCCCAGCAGTGTTCAAGACATCTTTCGGATTGGCGAGACAGGAGCTTTTCCAAGCGTTAGGAAACTAGATGAGCGTCGGGTTGAGTTTCGCTCTCCTGAACCCTTTGCGCCCCTGCTACGGTTTGCGGGGTTGGGCGAAATTTTGCCTCAACACGCCTTGCAGAACTCCATAGAACAGACGGATTCAGAGGGCAATCCTTTCTTTCTTTCAGCTTTGGGAACAGATACCCCTCCAGCTGAAATTGTGGGCAGTGGTCCTTACTACATTGCGAACTATGCGCCAACTCAACGGATTGTGCTAGAGCGAAATCCTTATTACTGGCGTAAAGATGCCCAAGGTAACCCGCAGCCCTACATTGAACGAGTTGTGCTTGAAATTGTTGAATCAACGGACACTTCTCTAATGCAGTTTCGTTCGGGGGGATTAGACGTTGAAGCCATTCCGCCGGAATACTTTGCGCTGACCAAACGAGAAGAAAGAAGGGGTAATTTCACTATTTATGAAGGTGGCCCAGCGCTCAGTACAACCTTTTTGACATTCAACCTGAACAAGGGCAGCCGAAATGGAACACCTTTGATTGATCCGGTTAAGTCACGCTGGTTTAACTCACTGGAGTTTCGACGGGCGATTGCCTATGCAATCGATCGCCCCACCATGATCAACAACATTTACCAGGGGTTGGGCGTTCCTCAAAACTCCCCCATTTACATTCAAAATCCTTACTACTTGTCGCCAGAGCAGGGCTTACCCACCTACGAATACGATCCAGCTAAAGCAAAAGAGTTACTCGAAAGCGCCGGATTTAAGTACAACAGCGCAGGGCAACTGCTGGATGCAGAGGGCAATCGGGTGCGCTTTAACCTGATTACCAATGCTGGAAATAAAGTGCGTGAAGCGTTGGGATCACAATTTAAGCAAGATTTGTCCCAAATTGGCATTCAGGTTGACTTTCAGCCAATTTCATTCAACACCTTGGTAGATAAGCTCGATAACAGCCTTGATTGGGAGGCACTGATATTAGGCATTGGTGGAGCCGGGATTGAGCCAGATGGCGGCAGAAATACCTGGTCGGTCGATGGCAGACTCCACGTCTTCAACCAGGCACCCGCACAAGGGCAAACTCCTATCGAAGGGCGTGAAGTCACAGATTGGGAATTAGAGATTAGTCGGCTTTATGTTCAGGGCGGTCAAGAACTGGACGACGAAAAGCGCAAAGTCATCTATGGGCAAACCCAGCGCTTGGCACAGGAATATTTGCCGTTTATCTATTTAGTTAATCCGCTGTCTTTGATGGCTGTGCGCGATCGCATTGAAGGCGTAAAGTATTCTGCATTAGGCGGTCCGATCTGGAATCTCTACGAACTTCAAGTCACTGAAAATTAAGTTTTCTAGCTCAATGTTTTTTTCTGTATTCTCAAAAATTTCTCTACGTCAAGCAAGCCTGGTGCTGCTGTCAGTGGTAGCGATCGCCCTCAACTCATGCAGCCTCGATCGCTTCAAAGCTGAAGCCACTCAGGTTCCTCAAATGGTTGCCTCCGTTGGCACTGATCCCTCTACCTTTAACTATGCGCTCAACCAAGCAGCTCCTAATGTATTTGGCTACATCTATGAGGGCTTGATTACCAGTGATGGCATGACTGGGGAAATTATTCCGGCTCAAGCAGAATCGTGGGAAGTCTCAGACGACAACTTGAGAATTACGTTTACCTTACGCGAAGGGCTGAAGTGGTCAGATGGGGAACCGCTGACAGCAGATGACGTAGTTTTTACCTTCAACGACGTTTACCTGAACGAAGAAATCCCGGCTCCCACGCGAGACGTACTGCGAATTGGCGAAAGCGGGGCGTTACCGACTGTGAGAAAGGTGGGCGATCGCCAAATCGAATTTGTCTCCCCCGAACCCTTTGCGCCCCTTCTGCTCTACGGGGGCGGCGCACCTATCTTGCCAGCCCACAAACTGCGTGAAGCCGTTGAAACAAAAAATTCAGCCGGGGAACCGTTATTTCTCTCCACTTGGGGCACTGGTACCGACCCTGGAGAAATCGTCGGCAACGGACCCTATGTCATGGTCAGCTATTCCCCCGCAGAGCGGGTCGTCATGCGCCGTAACCCCTACTACTGGCAGCAGGATGAGCAAGGCAATCCTAAGCCTTATGTTGAACGGTTTGTCTGGCAGATTATTGAGAACACCGACACAGCCCTGCTCGAATTTCGCTCCGGTGGCTCCGATCTAATTGAAATCTCAGCCTCCACCTTTCAACTGCTGAAGAAAGAAGAAAACAGAGGAAACTTCAGTATTTATCAAGGCGGTCCAGACACCAGTGCGCTCTATTTCTGCTTCAACTTGAATCAAGCCAGCCGTAATGGACAACCAATCGTTGACCCAATCAAATCGCGCTGGTTCAACACCTTGGAATTTCGTCAGGCAGTCGCTCATGCGATCGATCGCCCCACGATGATCAACAACATCTTTTTGGGATTAGGTGAAGCTCAAAATTCCCCAATTCCAGTGCAGAGCGTCTACTATCTTTCTCCACAGGAAGGCTTAAAAACCTACGACTACAATCTAGAGCAAGCAAAAGAGTTACTGACCAGTGCAGGATTTCAGTACAACAGTGCAGGTCAATTGCTGGATGCAGAGGGCAATCGAGTTCAATTCACCCTTCTAACCAATTCTGGCGGCAGACGAATTGCAACCATCGGTGCTCAAATCAAGCAAGACCTGGCTCAAATTGGGATGCAGGTCGATTTTCAGCCAATTGACTTCAACACTCTGATTAACCGACTGGGCAATACCTTTGAGTGGGACGCTTACCTAGGGGGTATCACTGCAAGCACTGAACCTCACGGCTGGTCAGCAGTTTGGGCTTTAGACGGCAGCTTGCATACCTTCAACCAGGCACCTACCGCAGGGCAACCTCCCGTTGAGGGGCAACAGTTTGCCGATTGGGAACGCGAAATCGCTAACCTTTATGTCAAAGGGTCACAGGTTTTGGATGAAGCTGGACGCAGGGAAATCTACGCTCAGGCTCAGCAATTAATGCAGGAACACCTGCCATTTATCTATTTGGTTAACGCCTTGGACATGGCTGCTGTTCGCAATACAGTCCAGGGCATAGAGTATTCTTCTCTAGGCGGACCTTTATGGAATCTGCCTGACCTCCGAGTTGCTGAGAATTAGCTGGGCTAGGATTGGGGTAGCCCGCGTCCATTGACTATCCAGAGTTTGTTGATGTCTGAGTGTCCTCGTTGTCATCAGCCCGTTGAAGTGCAGGCGATCGCCTGCCCCCACTGCCGCTTGCCGCTCAAAGCCTTCGGGCATCCCGGTATCCCCCTACATCGTGCAGACGGGGGAGACTATCTCTGTCCAACCTGTCTTTATCATGCCGATGACACCTGCAACTTTCCCCAGCGTCCCTATGCTAAGGACTGCACACTCTATGTTGACCAGTCCCAGCAGATTCGGCAGGTCACACCCTACAAGCCAAAATGGACTTCTCTAGCAAGAAGCTGGTTTAGTCGCAACGCAGTTTGGTTCGTTGTAGGAACGATTCTACTAATTAGTATCTTGATTGCTCTGTCTTGATACTTTCTGAGTCGATTTCCAGGGAGGATTTGGAAGGTCCAATCTGTCTTTTAAAAACATCTGTTGTCCAAAAATAGTAGAGGAGCTTAGCATTCGGGCAAGAGTCTTCGGGCTATTTCATAGCCCGTCTGCCGAATGCTAAGCCCCTACGGGGATTTTCTCTGCTTATACCGTTTCTATGTGCAGCCTTAAAGAAGGTTGGTATTGCAGGGGTTACTGCTACTTGATTGCAGCAACAACCTCTCCTTCCAACTTCGCTTTTGCGTCTTGAAACTCTTTGCCTAAAGACTTCAGTTCGTCATCCTCCATGCATTCTCGGACGGCTTCAAAGATTTCACTTTCCTCTTCTTCGACGTGATGCTGAACTGCTTTTTTAAGCTGCTCAATCTTCGTCTTGAACTGGTCATCACTGGGGCTCATTGTCTTAATTTCTTCTAGAAGAACTTCTGCTTCTTCATGTTCTTCTTCTGCCTCTTCAATGAATTCAGCAGTTTCATCATATTCCCGCATAGCTGGATAAAAAACCAGCTCTTCAGCTTTAGCGTGTAGATTCAATTCCTTGTAGATTTGAGTCAAACAGTCGTAGGTTTTCTTGGAGCTTTTGCTTTTTTCCAGTTCTTCAAATAGCTCTTCAACCTTACGGTGATCAGCTTCAATCAGTGTCAAAATGTCTTTTGCCTTAGCCATGATGTTCTCCTATCCCAAAAAGTTATGAAAACTGTTTCATTTTTTTTAATCAGGTTTTGAGCCCGACTCTCTCAGATCATGGCACGGGAAATTTTTAGACTCATCACTCTTCTGACTGAGTCAAGAATCTACTAGATTTTAGAGAAACAATTCAGACTTTGGAGGTAGAAGAAATTAATCTGATTGAATTCGAAAATTAAGCAAAATAACTTAGTGAAAGACAGATTAAGGAAGCGCTTGAATACTTGGATAGTAGAAAGTATTCACTAAAAAAGCGTGGCATTTAGACGAAAACTCTTGGACCGTTCCAGAGTTTATCTGCCAAATGCCACGCCCTTATACATACCTATAGCTGAATGCTTTTTCCTTAGCGGTTTGCACTCAACTTTGCTTTTTGAATGGAGTTTTCTTTTTTGCTTTAGCTTTTTCTTTTTCGTAGTCCAACTCCCGCAGCTTCTTCATAATGCGGTTGAAATATTCCTGCATATAAGCTTCTAGAGTAGTGATCTCTTTGGGCTCAATTTCAAATACTTCGTAAGTGCGATCCATTGAAGCCTGTAGTGGCTTACCGGTGGCGATGACTTCGGTGAAGGCAAGGCGATCGGACAAGTTCCAACCCCATTGGAAAAATCGAGCAATTCGGCGGACAGCCCGCAGCAAGCCGATGGGCATTCGAGACACTTTTGCTTCTTGCCCAGATAGCCGTTCACAAAGGCGAATGATTTCGTAAGCTCCCCACGCACGTGAACCTACAACCGGAAAAGATTGGTTTGCGGTTTCGGGAACTTTGAGCGATTGCACCGCAAACTTGGCGATGTCTTGGGTATCCATGTAGGCGATCGGGGAGGTGTCACCCATCACCCAGACAGACTGGCGTTCCAAGATGGGGATGGCATATTGACCGATTAAGCCCTGTAAAAATCCGCAGGGGCGCAGAATGGTGTAGTTCAATCCTGATTCAGCCAGGAAGGCTTCGGTACAGGACTTGATCTGCATCAACGGCACATCAGGATATTTTTCTGCATCCAGAATTGAGAAAAAGATGAATCGTTCGACGTTAGCTGCTTTTGCTGCCTGAATCAGGGATACTTTGCCTTCCCAGTCAACCTGACTGATGCTAAGTGAATCAGTCGGACGGGTAGTTGCAGCATCAATAACAGCCGTTACCCCCTTGAGTGCGGCAGTAATACTTTCAGGATCACGCAAGTCTCCCTTCACCAGTTCAGCGCCCCATTCCTTCAGGAAGGCCGCTTTCTTAAAACCTCGAACGAGACAGCGCACTTCGTATCCCTCATCGAGGGCGCGACGGGTCACTTGTCTTCCCAAGGTGCCAGTCGCACCTACGATCAATAGGGTCATGAGAGATTCAATAAGAAGATCATTAACTTTTTATAAGATTATCAGAAACTACTCATTTATTCCGCATTCATTTGCCTGGGGTGATGAATTGGCAATCGCCAGATTAGAAGCATAGCTCTTTGTCTCAGTAGACAGCGATGATTCAACTCTCAGAGCGATCGCCCTCCTGTATAAAGCTGATAGGGTAGGTATAGAGTAGGGACTGTCCTCCGACAGTTGCCCTTGTTCTTCCTTTTGTACTCTCTATGGCTATCTCGGATTCTTCTACGGCTAAAACACCGAAGGCAAAGTTATCTCAGGCAGACCGCGATCTCAACTGCACGGTTCAGCATCCAGTTGATTTGAGCAATGTTCGCAATCTGCATCGAGATATTCTCAGTGTTGAAAAGTCTCAGCGGATGGCGGAGTTTTTTAGCTTGCTGGGAGACGCAAACCGTCTTCGGATTTTGTCTGCTCTGGCAATTCAAGAGCTATGTGTATGCGATCTGGCGGCGATCGTCAAGATGAGCGAGTCAGCCGTTTCCCATCAACTGCGGGCGTTGCGGGCGTTGCGGCTAGTCAGCTATCGCAAGCAAGGGCGAAATGTTTTTTATTACCTGAAAGATAGCCACGTTCTGAATCTCTACCACGAAGTGGCTGAACATCTGGATGAGCCAGAAGAATAGCTTCAATTTTAGAAATAAGTACCTTAGATCTGAAGTTAAGTTGCCTATGAGATCCGATGCTGTTTTAGAGAATTTTGGTGAACAAAACGTCTGTGGGGGCCGGTTTAGCAATAATGCCGTCAGCCAAGGGCAAAGATAGCAAAACCTGCCCCCACCAGAAGATAAAGTTCTTTTCTACAAGATCTCCTTATTCTTCGCCGCCTTGAATTCTCAGCAGCAGGAACCCCATTCCCAGTCCTACCAGAATTAGGGTAGAAGCCAATATTGCAGCATTAAAGATTTCGCCGTTCACTCAAGTTCTCCTGTATGCAGATGAATCGGATTTTCAAACCTATCTGAAGTATTCTAAAGCAGTTTGTAGCCATGTTTCTCACACCTACAATTCCAGTTTCCAGTACAGCGGCTCCGCGTCCTCGATTGGCGATCGCCCTGGGTGATCCGGCAGGCATTGGGGCTGAAGTTGTATTAAAAGCGCTTGTCGATCCAGCAACAACAAACTGTGATGTGACTGTGATCGGCAGTCGCAGACTATTACAAAACACTTACGAAACTTTACAGAAGTCCCTAATTTTTCAGGGGCAATCAGGTAACGATTTAGCAGATCCGCAAAACTTAACCATCTTGGACGTGCCGCTAGCTGAGTCGACCGAGCAGCAGATTGTACTGGGAACGGGCAATGCGGCGAGTGGTGCAGCCGGGTTTAGCTTCTTGGAAACGGCGATCGCCCACACACTAGCAGGAGACTTTCAGGGCATTGTCACTGCCCCGATCGCCAAATCTGCCTGGAAGGCGGCTGGACATCATTACCCAGGGCAAACCGAACTGTTAGCCGAACGGGCAGGGGTTGAGCGATTTGGAATGCTGTTTGTGGCGCGATCGCCCCATACGGGTTGGCTACTGCGAACGCTGCTGGCAACAACCCACATTCCACTACGACAGGTGCCCGATGCCCTCTCGCCTCAACTGATGACCGCAAAGTTAGACCTGCTGCTGCTGTGTCTGCGGCAAGACTTTGGCATTGTTCAACCGCGAATTGCGATCGCTGGGCTCAACCCTCACAGTGGCGAACAGGGGCAATTGGGGCACGAAGAGCAGAACTGGTTAATTCCCTGGATCAAAGAAATGGGCGATCGCTATCCTCATATCCAGCTGGAAGGACCCGTTCCACCTGACACCCTCTGGACGCGTCCTGGTCAAGCCTGGTTCGGGACTACTCAATCGTCAGCGCATGATGCATACCTGGCGCTTTACCACGATCAGGGGCTAATTCCGGTCAAGTTAATGGCGTTTGACCGAGCCGTCAACACCACCATTGGGCTACCGTTTGTCCGCACTTCTCCTGATCATGGCACGGCCTTTGATATTGCTGGACGAGGGGTTGCAGATGCGACCAGCATGAAAGCAGCTTTGCAACTGGCAGCAGAGTTAGTACAGCAACGCACCACTTTGTATCAAAGTCGAGCAGTTAAGTTTAAGAATAGTATCAGTTCTAGCAAAAGCAAGCTTTGAGGATCTAGAGTTAACGAGTTTTCCAGGGCATAGGCTGAGTTAGTCGGACATACGACTTAGGGAAGAAATAGCAATCACGCAATTAAATCAGCTAAACCCCCTAATCCATCTCTACAAACCATTAGGGGCTTTTCGTTAGATTACAGGAGAAGGGGAAAATGTCAGGACTTGATGACTTCCGTAATTTTTATTAATATAATCAGATAGTGTTTAGCTTGAAGATAAAAAAGATTCAGTATAGAGGGCTACAAAGTCAAGAGCTTGCTAGCTGAGCTGTTCAATTTTGTCTATTAATTTTGCCTTAATACGGCAATCTTCCACTTTTATTCATTTTTCGGTCAAAGCTCTCGGTCGTCACAGTTAATACGTTGGTAAAGCAGAGGGTGAATCAATGCTCCAATCCATTCAATACTCCATGGACTTCATTCGGGATGAAGCTCGTCAACTCGTTCAACAAGGAGTGATCAGCCGTCATCAGCCCATTTATGTTCTTTGCCAGTACATTCCCGCCCGGGAGTGGACTTGGGTTGAATGTGAGTTAGAAAAAAGCAGCTTTCTGCTCCGCGATCGCATTGGTGATCTGCTGGGGCGGGAAGATTGGGATAACGATTAGTCACAAAGCGAAGCTACAAAACAATCAGTCACCCTGACACGCGCTTGGCGATACTAGGCGATCGCCAGTGCAGCAAGTGTCAAAGTGAGTCCAGAATGAGCGTCAGGGACTTTTCGAGACTAAGATGGTGAATCTTGCTCTCGTAGTCTCTCAAGCTCTGCCCGAATCGCAGCAATTTGTGCAGTCAGCTCTTCTAAATCAAGCTGCACATCGGGTGGAGCGGCCGTTGCCGTACTGGAACTGTTAGGAGTGCTAGGGGTATCGCTGGAGTTTGTTTGAGCAGCGCGTTGAGACAAAATTGTGTCCACAAAGTTTCGTGCTTCTTGCTCCGTCATCTCACCTTTTACGGCCCATTCTTCAGTGAGTTGACCTAGTTCAGCTCTTAGCCTGTAAAGGTTTTCGTCACGACGTTGCGGATCTTGCAAGGTTTCAATTAATGATGCAGTCGCGCCCAGGGTAACGCGAAATCCTTTTTGGACAATTTGGAGAAGAGTGTCTGAGTTCATTAAGGTTTTTAGAGGCTAGGCGTTCTGTTGCCCCGATTCTACGCTTTCCAGTGAGGCGATCGCAATTGCCGGGGGCTTCCGATCCTGGCTGCGCTGGTTCACTGCTGTTCTAAATATTGGTTGATATCTTCGATCAGACGCGTCAACTCGGCTTCTGTGCTGAGACGAATTCGTTCATCCCGCAGCGTGATCAAAACTTTTGCTGAAAAAGGGCTAGACCATATATTGGGGTTGCAAAAGATTTCTAAAAAGACATCTCCGGTATATTGGTATTCCATTGGTTTTTGGGGATTAGGCTTCCCCCCGCCCGAAGTAGCGTGAGAGGCAGTGGCTCTGAGGCTATCCATTAGAGTGGCGATCGCCGCCTGAAGCGCTTTTGCTGCCTCTGGTGAAAAGTTAAACGAAACAGATCCCTCAACAAGATTCAGCCTGAGTTGGGAAGACATACAGCACTCCTCAATAAGTTAGTTATTAATAGGTCAAAAGATAATTGCAGGCAGAACTGTAGGGTGTGTTAGCGCAGGGAACACTATCAATCTTGCAGCATCCTGCACTGCGCTCAACACTTGCTCAAAAGCCCCATTTGCGTCGTCCGCCCACATCAAGGTGAACAATATGTCTGCGGTTGCCAGGGTAGACTCCCACACCGCCTGGCCACCAGGACATCACCGCATTTGCAACCTGCCGCCCAGAATATCCAGCAACAGAAATATCTGCAGCTCTGCCGCTTAAGTGCTGACTGTTTCTCACCCCACCCACCCGAGTGTTATAGGGCTCGGGGCGATACCAGGATGTAATTCTAAACGGTCTACCAATCTGGTTTCTGGCCCGCTGAAGCTGCCTTGCTAGAGCCAAAATGTTACTGACTTCTTGAGTCGTTTTAGGAATACGAGTGCCGCTTTTAGTCGCTTCCCCCCAAGTAAAGCTACCCCCCGGAATAATGGGTTGATCGGTGTAGAAAGTACTCTGGTTGCCAGGGAGTTTAAAGCTTCTCCCTTGAAATGGTCGGGGCGCTCCTGCTCCAGGGCTTGGTGTAGGCGATGGGGTAGAACTGGGAACTTGAGGAATGGGGTAGACCACATCGTTGTCAAACTCGACATGGGCGTGCTGTTCGTAGACAAACCAGGAACTCAACCCTCGGATGTAGTCTTCTTGGTTTTCTAACGCAAATTTAATGTGATTGTTAAAGTCTCCCTGAGCATTGGCATAGGCATAGGACTGAAGCTCAAAAGACGCACCTTTGGCGATCGCCTGCACTTCTTCAGCACTCAACTGCCCTGATTGAAGGGGACGACGCTTAAAGAGTGTATTTTCTGTCACTTTCAAAATAAAGCTGGCTGCCTGCTCTTCTTGCGGATAGACCACCTTGCCATCAAACTCAACCTGAGCATGGCGATTGTAAACATACCAGGTGTTCATACCGCGAATGTAATAAGCTTGATTGGCGATCGCAAACTTGATGTGACCATCAAATTCTCCGTTTGCATCGGCGTAAGCATAGGATTGAATTTCTAACGTAGCACCCGCCGATACGCTGTAACTTTCCTCTGTTTCTAGCTCTGAAGCCGAAACGGGACGACGCTTAAAGACGGTGTTTTGGGTCACTCTTAAGACCTGACGCACCATAGGATGATCCTCACTAAAACGGTTATTGGGGTGATATTTTTGGCATCACTTAGGTTCTTTTCAAAAGCGGAATCTAAGCTGCGACTGCCTTGAATTCAATAGCCTTGAGACTAAATAGCCACGTAGCTCAAATCCTAATTTAATGACATTCAGCTTAAGCTCCTTGTCTATCGTTTATCTCAAGATGCCTAAATTTGAAGTCTGGCCGCGTAATGACTATTTCGCCAGATGAAATTCGCCTTTCGTCAAATACTGTCATGAATTGAGTCGGGGAGGCTGATAGTCTTCAATCATACAGTTGCTTTTAACCGTTTGAGCAACCGTTTGACCTGCTTAAACCGCCAGAATTCGCGCTCATCAATCTCATACCGTTTCTAGATGTAGCTTCAAAGAGGATTGTTGTAATGTTCAGTTGCCCTTACACAGAATTTAAGAAATTGGAAAGATAGTTTTTTGTACACAATCTGTTTTTCTTGAGATGCCGTGATTTCCGTGTGATTTTGGTGAAAAGCATTATTGAAGTGAGACAAAGCCGTGGACTACCGCGCTCAGGTGCGTCGAGTATTGCTGATCACATTGCTGCTTAACCTGCTGGTCATGTTGATTAAAGCAGGAGTAGGTTGGTCGACAGGTTCACTCAGTTTGATTGCAGATGCGCTGCATAGCGTCACTGATAGTGCTAGCAATGTTTTAGGACTAATCGCCAGTAGATTTTCTTCACCTCAACCCGACCGGGATCATCCCTACGGACATCAAAAATTTGAAGCCGTCGGCGCGCTAGGAATTGCCGCATTTCTAGGAATTGCCTGTTTTGAAATTTTGCAGGGAGCGGTCGAGCGGATCTTTGCAGGTGGGCAAGCCGTAGAACTGTCGGCGATCGCTCTGTGGCTCGTGTTGTTTGTATTAGGAGTGAATATTTTTGTTGCCTTTTACGAGCGGCGGGTAGGGCAACGGTTGGGTAGCAATATTCTGATTGCGGATGCTCACCACACCATGAGCGACATCTGGATCACCATCACAGTTTTGGTGAGCTTGTTGGGCGTTTGGTTAGGCTACCAATGGCTGGATATTTTCTTAGCATTTCCAGTGGCGCTGCTGGTGTTTCGCAGTGGGTGGATGGTGCTACGAGCAAACTTACCCTGGTTGGTGGATGAAATGGCGATCGCCCCAGAAGCAATCTACCAGGTCGTGATGCAGGTACCCGGTGTGATCAACTGTCACGATATTGCTTCTAGAGGTCTATTAGGACGGCAAGTGTTTATGGAAATGCATTTGATCGTAGATGCTGAAGACGTAGCCGCAGCCCACCAAATTACAGAAGCCGTAGAAGCCCATTTAGAAGAGAGATATGGCCCTGTTCGTATTAGCATTCATGTCGAGCCACCTAACTATCAGTCCAGCCAGATTAGCTACAGCAAAGAGTGAAAAATGGAGGTTTGGATCAATCCATACGCCTATAGGCAGAGGAAGACCGATAGGATAGAGAGAGAAGTTTAAGGGGAGAAGAAACGCATGGATTTGGTTTCGCTTCAGGGATGGCTTGATAACGCCTCATTTGCCGTTCTGTTTGTCACCATGCTGCTTTATTGGGGCGGTACGGCGTTTCCCCGAATTCCCTACCTGGCAATTTTAGGAACGGGGGGAATGGCGATCGCCAATCTTTGCATCGCGACCCTTCTAGCCTCCCGTTGGATCGAAGCAGGTTATTTTCCCCTCAGCAATCTGTACGAGTCACTATTTTTTCTGGCATGGGGCATTACTGCTGTGCATCTGGTGGTGGAGAACTCGAGCCGCAGTCGCCTCGTTGGTGCCGTAACGGCACCTGTGGCGATGAGCATTACGGCTTTTGCAACGCTGACTCTACCCTCTCAAATGCAGAACGCTGAGCCATTGGTGCCTGCTCTCAAGTCAAACTGGCTAATGATGCACGTCAGCGTCATGTTGCTGAGCTATGCCGCGCTACTGGTTGGGGCACTGCTGGCGATCGCTTTCCTGGTCGTCACTCGCGGTCAAAACATTGAACTGCGCGGCAGTTCTGTCGGGACGGGAGCCTATCGCGATTCGCGCCGTCAACTCCGCAAACCCAGTGAAGCTAACCAGATGGCAGTCGTAGTTGCTGAAACGACCTCAGCCATCGAGAGTCAGGCTGTAGGCGGCACGGCTGTATTAGATGCTGTAGCAACCTCTGCTCCTGTTGCTACTGAACCTTTGTCTCCTCAACGCTTGAGTTTGGCAGATACGCTAGACAACATTAGCTATCGCACCATCGGATTAGGATTTCCGCTGCTTACGATTGGCATTATTGCTGGAGCCGTTTGGGCAAACGAAGCCTGGGGGTCTTATTGGAGTTGGGACCCGAAGGAAACTTGGGCGCTAATTACCTGGCTCGTTTTTGCAGCTTATCTACACGCCCGGATCACTCGGGGTTGGCAGGGTCGCCGTCCCGCGATCCTTGCAGCATCAGGCTTTGTCGTGGTCTGGGTCTGTTACCTGGGAGTCAATATCTTAGGGAAGGGCTTACATAGCTATGGTTGGTTTTTCTAGGGTTGCTCGTGGGTTATGACGCATGACCTGGACAGCAATTCATGCGTCAGTGCATCAAATCATTCGGGCTAGAGGTTTGTTGCAGAAGGGTCAACATCTGCTAGTAGCGGTTTCTGGTGGACAGGACTCACTATGTCTGGTGCGGTTGCTGCTCGATTTACAGCCTAAATGGAATTGGACATTGGCGATCGCTCACTGCAACCACCGCTGGCGATCGGATTCCTCAGCGAATGCAGATTACGTTGAGCAATTAGCTCAACAGTGGCAAGTTCCCTATTTTGGGGCGGTGGCGATCGCTCCACCTAAAAGCGAAGCCGCAGCACGAGAATGGCGCTATGGGGAGCTTGCTGAAATTGCAAGAAAACACGGTTATAGTGCCATTGCAACAGGGCATACGGCTAGCGATCGCGCTGAAACATTGCTCTACAACCTGATGCGGGGCAGCGGTGCAGATGGGCTGCAAGCCCTGATCTGGCAGCGAGAGCTAAGTCCTGGGTTGCATCTTGTCCGACCGCTGCTCGAAATGACCCGGGCTGAAACAGCCCAGTTTTGTGAAACGGCTCAGCTTCAGGTTTGGCAAGATGCAACTAATCAGGATCTACACTACGCCCGCAACCGCATTCGCCGGGAACTGTTGCCTTACCTCAAAACTCACTTCAACCCCCGAATTGAGCAAGCGCTATCGCAAACGGCGGAGCTACTGCGAGGCGACATCAATTATTTAGAAACAGCTACTACTGCCCTGCGACAGCAAGCAACCGCACTAAAGCCTTCCGCATCAAACCAGTCCCCTTCAAAGGAAGATTGCTCAGAGCATCGACTCAACCGATTGGTGTTAAAGTCGGCTCACCCAGCCCTTCAGCGGCGAGTCATGCGGCAATGGCTGCAACAGGTTTTACCCGAAGCCCCTAACTTTGACCAGATCGAAAAGCTCACTGCACTTATCTCTGCGCCGAATCGCACTCAAACAGACCCTTTTCCTGGAGGAGCGATCGCGGTTGTCCGGGGAGACTGGATCTGCCTGCACACTAGCAATTCATCAAACAATCCACAAAATGGCTGCTTATGAAGTCGCAAACTCTGGAGTCGGATTGCTCGTCAATTGCTCAATGGTTTGCTGCATTTCTGCGATCGCCTGAAGCTGATAGTCGCTGGCTTCCTGGAACTGGGCGGTGAGGTTGGCGATCGCCTCCAGCTTTTCCTTTACGCTATTGAGGTTGTCCTGAGTCGGTTGCAGCGTCTCCTGATATAAGTTGACCCTACCCCACAGTTCTGCTGCCTGAGCTTTTTGGGTCTGCCACTGCTGCTCTAGCTGCTTGATTTCATTGCGCTTTAGCTCTTGTTCACCCGCCTGATGATCAACAGCGCCCTGAGCTTGCTCAATTGCCGTCTGAATCTGCTGAATCTGTTCCTGAAGTTCTTTTAAGTCCTCTGCTTGCTGCTGCCGTAGCTCTTCAAGCTGTGTGATAATCGGCTCTAAATTCAGATTCCCTTCCCCAGAAGGCGAGTTTTCTACCGTTTTACCTTGGCGACGGTCTAAAACTGTTTGGTGTTGCTGCAGCACCTGTTCTCGGTCTCGATAGTTACGCCGCTGACCAACCAGCGTTTCATTCAACATCTTGTAGCGATCTTGTTCCTCGGCTAGTTCCGTTTCTAGCGCCATTCGGTCGTACTCACTAGCCTGCTGCATTCGTTCTTTGAGGGCGTCGATCGCCTCTTGTTGCAGCGTCAGTTCCTCTTCCTGCCCGTTAACAAACCGAAAAACCTTTTCTAAATCTCGCTGCAAATCTTGTACAACCTTTTGCAGTTCGTCAATTGACATTTGCTCCAGGGTATCAACGTCAACCCTAGTTCCAACCAAGACCTTGTCTGATCCTTCTGCAATTCGGCAAATCTGCCGATGCAGATCGTCCTGGTTTTGCGATCGCACCATCAGCGCTTGTGCCTGTGCCTGCTTCAGCGTCAGTGCATTTTGCTGCACCAATAGCTCAGAGCGCGATCGCTCCAAAGCATCCTGCGCCTCATGCCAAGCCTGCCAGCGATTTTGAATATCTGGAGTCTGCTGGTCTACTTCCAACTGAAGCTGCTGAGCCGAATTGCGCTGTTGCTCCAGATTTTGCCAGTGATGGTCGAGCGTTTGCTGATACTGAGAAATTGCCTCAAAAGAAAAGTTGAGCTGTTCCCGCACAGACTCCGTTGGTGCAACCGCTCCGGACAATCGACTCAACAATTCTTGGATGTGTAGAGCCTGTTCTTCATCCAGTCCGACCGTCTGCTGTAGCTCTGCCTGACGCTCCTCCAGCCTATGCATCTCTCCGTGCAGCTGCGCCCACGCTCCCTCTAGCTCCTGGTTCTTGCGGTCAAACTCTTCCCGCAGTCGATTCACTTCTTCACGGGTTGCTTCAATTTCTTGCTGCTGCTGCTCTAGCTTCTCAAACTCTTGCTCCATCTGTTCGAGCTGTTCGCGGCGGGTTTCCATCTCCATCTCTCGGAGATTTAACTCCTGGCTCTGGTAAGTAAGAGACTGCTTCCACTGCTCAATTTCTTCTTCCTGGGTTTTAAACTTCTCTTGTAAACGCGAGAAGTTTTGCAGAATGCTAACGAGCTGGCGACCTGCTTCACTATGCCGCTGCACCTGCTTGCCATTGGTCAAATCCACCATGACCAGTGCGCCCGCGTTGTATCCAGCGTCATCCGGTGCTGGAATGATTTCATCTCCCGATACGGCAGTCCAACATTGCTCAGACCGCTGACAGGCTAACAGCTTAAACTCAGCCTTGCCACCTCCAATCACTCTAGCCTTTCTCTGTACTTCTGCCAGATACAGCACGCCGATAATCCCCTTCCGTGTCTTAGCTTGATTCTGTTTCTATTAGCTTATTTGCGAACTCAGCTATCCAGTCTAGTTGGCTTAAATCTAGTTGGCTCAAATTCGATTGGTTTAAATCTAAATTAATTGAATCCAGTTTAAGGAGACAACGCTAGCAAAACAACCTGCTATAGCAATTTCTATAGCAATTTCACTGATTCAATTTCGCTTTCGACACCACAGTGACACCTAAACTCCACCAGATTTGTTACAGCAACATTGCCAAACTGAACCAAATAGCACCCCTGGAATCCATCAATGGTATCGTCACTTTAGGGCGGATTGCCAACAACACTGCTTCTTTTCTGATTGATCTCATTAAAAGGGAACTGAAACTTCTAAGAGGAAGTTATAGTTATATGACACATATTGCACCCTTGCCGAGTCAGTTGCTTTAGGATTGCAGTGATTGCCACAGTCAGTTACTTGGAAGTTGTGAAAGTTAGAGCGATCAGGTAGGCAAGCTTGACCCAGGTTTAGGCTGTTTTCAGGAGAGCATTTTGGCTACATGCAGGGCAAGTTGAGCGAAATCGATATCCGCAGCATTTTACAGCTCGTTGAGTTGGGTCAGAGAACGGGTGAGCTGTTTGTGGAAGCGTATGGAATGGGAAGCATTGTGGGCGATGCGGTCGGTAGCTCTGCCTTGCGACGTGCCTCTAAACGAATGAGCGATCGCTCCTGGTTTGTTTTCTTCATCAATGGTCAAATCATCTACGCTGGCGACAGCGGCGGTAATCTAACTCGGCTGCGCGACCATCTGCGGCGCTACAAAAAAACAGATAACGTCCTTGATAACATCAGCGTTTCCTCAATTGCTACCGTCAACGCACCTGAATATGGACACCTCTGGGCACTGCTAGAAAACCACATTCTCACACCCGCTCAGGGACGCAGCATCATCCAGAGCATGGTGCATGAGACCTTGTTTGATCTGCTCAGCTTTCACCAAGGCTCTTTCATTTTTGAAATTGGACCCGCCCTCTCTCCTCAACTCACCACCCTGGAGATTGGTCCGCTGCTGGTCAAGATTATTAAACAGGTGCAGGAATGGAAGCAGTTTCATCCTCACATCCAGTCGCCGGATCAGTGCCCTGTAATTTCAGACCCTACGCAGTTGCGTGAAGCTTTGAATGAGAATGCTTTCAAAATGCTAGGCAGATGGGTAGACGGGAAGACCTCCATCCGGCAAATGGCGCGCTACCTCAATCGGGACATTCTCACCGTTGCCAAAGCTATCTATCCCTATGTACAGCAAGGGCTAGTGCAGCTCTTGCACCTCACTTCAGAAGAATCTCTGTTTGGCAGACGTAACTTTGACCTGCAGCAGCAAGACAAGGTGCCTCGCATTGTTTGCATCGATGACGGAGCAACAATCCGCAAAGCAGTGGAATTTATCTTGAACGAGCAAGGTTATGAAGCCACTGCGATTAGCAATCCAGTTAGGGCGCTGAGTCTAGTTTTTCAGCTAAAGCCCGACCTGATTTTGTGTGACATCGCCATGCCAGAACTAGATGGCTACGAAATTTGCGCCATGCTGCGTAAGTCTACTGCATTCCGGCAAACCCCCATCGTGATGCTGACGGGCAAAGAAGGCTTTATTGACCGGGTAAAAGCCCGCATGGTAGGAGCAACGGACTATTTGACGAAGCCGTTTGGCGAAAATGAATTATTGATGCTGGTAGAAAAATATGTTGGGTTGGGGTATCCCGATCGCCCCCGCCCTGATCGCCTTCTCGCAGAAGCCTTGGAAGATGAGCTAGAAATTGATATTCCTTCCGCTTCTACTTCATCAAAACCTTAAGGTTAAATCCAGTTAATTATGATAAGGAGTACTTTACTTAATTTGATTAGACTCCAAGGTAGATTACAGTAGTTCTTTCCGTTGGCGATCGCGGTGAGCAGGTGGGAAGTTATGAGTACAGTTCTAGTGGTAGAAGACAGTGTGACGCAGCGGGAGATGATTACAGATTTGCTCAAAGGCAGCGGATTAGACGTAACGGTCGCCAGCGACGGAGTCGAGGCACTAGAGCAAATTCAGGGAAAATGTCCTGATTTAGTTGTGCTAGACATTGTGATGCCACGCATGAACGGATATGAAGTTTGCCGCAGGCTTAAAGCTGATCCAAAAACTCAAAATGTTCCTGTGGTAATGTGTTCCTCCAAAGGCGAAGAATTCGACCGCTATTGGGGAATGAAACAAGGAGCCGACGCCTACATTGCCAAACCTTTTCAACCGACAGAGTTAGTAGGTACGGTTAAACAATTGTTACGAGGGTAGAATTATTGCGATAAAAGCCGTTTCAAAAAATAGCAGGTGTGATGATAGGCAACCCAGATTTCTTAACAGGTAGAGGTCAAGACCAAGTTCCAGAATTTCAGGAATTAGAGAGTCCTGAAGGTGAACTGCATCTGAGGTTTTTTGTGCCTTCAGGAGATGAATTTGCCTTACCTGCAACTGGAATTCGCGAAGTCATCTCATCTTCTTCCGACCGAATTACTCCCATCCCGAATGTTTCTCCCTTATTGTTAGGTACACTAAACGTTCGTGGAAGAGTAATCTGGGTCGCGGATCTCGGTCAATTTTTAGGAGATCCAACTCCTTTAAGCACAGATAGGCAAGACATTTCAGTGATCGCCGTCGAAGATCAAGACGCTATGCTAGGCTTAGCAGTTGACCGGATTTTAGGAATGGACTGGTTGGATGTTGATGAAATTCAAATACCAACCAACGTCCCAGACGGGATGGCTCCTTTTCTTCGGGGAGAGTGGTCAACAGGAAAAGAATCTAACCGATTTCTTAGACTGCTCGATCAGATAGCAATTCTTCGATCAGCACGGTGGGCAGCATGAACTTTTAGCATAAGCGGGTATTGCACGGGCAGGAGAAGGCAAATGGGATCAGGCACGGAGTACGCACAGGAATATCAACAGGCTGAGAAAGCCTACATGCAGGGCAGCTATGAGGAGGCCGCTGCCATTGTCGATCGCCTGGTTGAAGATTACCCAGAAGACCCAAACGTGCGTCTTTTACGGGGGCACATCTACTGCTATGGCTTACAGCAATACGAGGTGGCACTAGAGCAATATCAGTCGGTATTGGGACTCACCTCAGATGCAGAATACCTTGACTACGCCAATAACGGCATGGCTTATGCAGGGCAGTTCATCGGTGCTGGAGATCTCGATGAGGACGACATCGATGACTTTGCTGCCGATGGATTTACAGATATTGATGAGGACTTCGACAGCACCATGGAGTCTCAAGCGGCGTTTAATTCCGCTAACTTTGGTGCGCCTGCTGACAACTGGCAAGATTCGCCCGACCAAAATTTTGGTAGTGACTTTGACTTTGCCAGCCTTGATGTAGATAGCTCCGACGATGTACCAGTAAGTTCTGGCTATGCCGCTGCTAGCAGCACCTCCCCGTTTGACGACCCCTTTGCTAGTGGCGGAACAAGCCATGTAGCGGGTGAAGCCGAAGCCGAAACCTTTGACGATTTTGGTGATCCCTTTACAGTAGACGAAGACTCTTTTGACTTCTCAGGCAATTCGGACAGTGTTGATCCAGATGCAGCAGATATGCCCAGCATCTACACCAGCAGTTCGGGTTATGCCAGCGATTCAGGCTTTTCGACTGGCAGTAAGTTTGCTCCTCCCAGCGGCTTTGATGAATCTGACTATACGCCGCCTGATTTTCAGGATTCATCTGGGTTAAACACGCGTCCACCCACCGATGAAGAGACTCTGTTTATGGCTGCGGAAGAATCTGCGGCGACCTTTAAGCAAGAAGAAACGTTTGGTTACGCTGATCCAGACTCAGGCGAGTACAACGGTAGTTTCTATGACGATGACGATCGCACCTTTGTCTCTTCAGAAGGAAACGGCTATTCAGAAGGTTTCGATGAAAGTGACTTTGCTACCAACGAAGAGGTCGCGTTTGTCAGCGATTCCTCCGCAGGTGTAGGCAGTCGCAGCAATGTAGACTTTCTCGACGAATTTGACGAGTTTGATGACTTAGGCAGCATTTCCGACTTTGATTTGTCTGATAACTCTGCTGGCTTTGCTAGCCCCAACATCAGCTCTGGCTTTGGCAGTTCTAACAACAGCGATGGTGGCTTTGACTTTGGTGACAGTAGCGATCACTCGGTCATCCGAGAGGATGAGATCTTTAGTATCTCTGGCAGCTCCGAGCAGTTGCCAACGTTTGCCCATTCTGATAATCAAAGCTTAGATACCGAGGTCAATGTTGAACAGGGCGCTCTCAGTTTCCTGGAAAATACACCACTGGGTGGGAAGAAGCTGGTGGTGGCGATCGCCACCGGTGTCGTTTCCCTCTTAACCGTAGCCTTTATCCACTACGGCTTTAGACTCGTTACAACGAGAAATCAAAGCCTTGCTCAGGAAACCCGCGTCCAGATTGCTTCACAGCTTGATCGGGCAGCCCTGGCAGCGAGCCTGGCTGCTGGATTGGTCGGTGGCACAACTGCCTTTATCCTCGCTGGAGCAACCAACAAGCAAATCAAGCGCACAGCCGACGATTTACAGGCTCAGTTTGAAGCCGTATCCCACGGCGATTTGAGTGCGCGAGCAACAGTCTATTCTAAGGACGAATTTGGTCAACTTGCCGCTGGGTTTAACCAAATGGCGCGGGTAATTTTAACCACTACCAGCGAAGCGCAGCGCAAGGCAGAAGAGCAAGAACAGGCTAAAGAAGACTTGCAGCGTCAGGTGATTCGCCTGCTGGACGACGTAGAAGGCGCAGCTAGAGGCGACTTGACCGTACAGGCAGAGGTGACTGCTGACGTGCTGGGCGCGGTAGCGGATTCCTTTAACCTAACCATTCAGAACCTGCGAGACATCGTACAACAGGTGAAGATTGCGGCACGTCAGGTTAATAAAGGTGCAACGGAAAACGAAATTTTTGCGCGATCGCTTTCCTCTGACGCTTTGCGACAGGCAGAAGAGCTAGCCGTGACGCTAAATTCTGTGCAGGTGATGACTGACTCGATTCAGCGAGTAGCCGAAAGTGCCCGTGAAGCCGAGGAAGTGGCGCGTTCAGCATCAGCAACCGCCCTTAAGGGCGGCGAAGCGGTAGAACGTACCGTATCCGGTATTCTCGAAATTCGAGAAACGGTTGCAGAAACCACCCGTAAAGTGAAGCGACTGGCAGAATCTTCCCAAGAAATTTCCAAGATTGTGGCATTGATTTCTCAAATCGCTTCTCGTACCAACCTGCTGGCACTGAACGCCAGTATTGAGGCGGCGAGAGCCGGAGAAGCGGGACGAGGCTTTGCGATCGTGGCAGACGAAGTGCGACAGTTGGCTGACCGAGCCGCAAAAGCATCCAAGGAAATTGAGCAAATCGTCCTGCAAATTCAGAGTGAGACGGGCTCTGTAATGACTGCGATGGAAGAAGGCACGCAGCAGGTGATTGAGGGTACTCGGCTAGCAGAGCAGGCCAAGCGATCGCTCGAAGACATCATTCAGGTGTCAAACCGAATCGATGTACTGGTGCGATCCATCACCGCCGACACCGTTGAGCAGACCGAAACCTCCCGCAACGTGGCACAAGTCATGCAGTCGGTCGAATTGACGGCTCAAGAAACCTCTCAAGAAGCCCAACGAGTGTCTGGTTCTTTGCAAAGCCTGGTTGGCGTTGCGCGAGATCTGCTCACGTCGGTGGAGCGATTCCGAGTAGAGGCAGACCCCAAATAAGCCACTGTTTAGGAGTAGCTGAGAACCCTAGATATTAAGATTCAGGTAGTGCAAGAGTAGATTTACTTAGCTTTGATGTCGATTTAAATAGAATCGGGTAAAGTTAATCAAACAAAGACTGAATTTGAAGCTCAGTTAAAACTGGGGGCACACCACACCTGAGGTCGTCGCTTTGTCCCCATTGAAATGCACTCTAGTCGAGGGGCTTTGCCCAGATTAATCAGAGGGACACTGCTATGCTGTCTGAACAACAACAGCGGATTATGGGGTACTTCATTGAGGAGGCGAAAGACCACCTCAATACGATTGAGCAGGGTTTGCTGAATCTGCAAAGTACGATCGCTGACCCAGAAATGGTCAATGAGATGTTCCGAGCGGCACATTCCGTCAAGGGTGGGGCAGCCATGCTGGGGCTAAACGGAATCCAGCAAACCTCTCATCGCCTGGAAGATTATTTCAAAGTCTTAAAAGAATGCCCTATTCAGGTTGACCAAAAGTTAGAAACTCTGTTTTTGCGGGTGTTTGATACGCTTCAGGAATTGCTTGAACACCTGCAAGGACCGTTTGGCTTAACCGATGACAAAGCTGAAGAGGTGATGTCGGACGTGATGCCCGTATTCACAGCACTCAACGAACATCTGGGTCGGCTTGTTAGCCAATGTGGATCGGTGCCCCCAGAAGATGTTGATCTGGGGCTGGAACAACCTGTCGCCGCTGCTCCTGCTGCCCCCTCAAGGATGCAACCTGTCTCTGAGGAAAGCGCTCTGAGACTAGTATTTCAAAGTGATGTTCCGGCTCAGTTGCGAGAGATGTTAGGACTGTTTAAGCAAACAGACCAGCCTGTTAGCCGTGAACAGCTTCAGTTTGTATGCCGTAATCTGGCCCAAGCGGGAGAACAGTTTGAGTTAGCTCAATGGTGTGAACTGCTGGAACTTGCTCGGCGGGCGATCGCCCACTCCGACAACAGCTACCGCACCCTCGCGCCAACCGTTATCAAAGACATTAAGCAAGCCCAAGAGCTTGTTCTGTCTGGTCGTTCTGCCGAAATTTGCTGTAGCGAAAGCCTTAGAGCCTTATTGCCCGCTGAACCTGAACCCGCAGAAGGTCTGGACGACTTTGCAGACCTGTTGGCTTCAGTAGACTTTGACCGCAGCGATAGCGAACTGGAGCTACCCGACTTCGCGCTTGACACGGATGACGAGCCATTGACCGCTGCAGAATCTACCGAGCCAGACAATCTGTTTGACCAGGATGATAGCTGGTTCACCGAATCAACTTTCGTTGATGAATCAACTTCTGCTCAACAAGAGAGCAAGTTCTCGGAAGCTGACCTTGGGTTTGGGGAACCCGCTCCAGAGTACAACGATCCAGGTACAGATCTGAATCTAGGGCAACCTTCCAGTCCGTCACGATTCGCAGATCATACGGGTCCAGAAGTCGGTGCGGCTGAGCTAAACAGTTTAGCTGACCTGTTTGAAGGGGAAGTTCCCGATTTGGGAATGACCTGGCAGGAGGAAGTCGTGATTGTAGATGCATCTGGGGATTTCTCAGATGCGCTTGATGCAGATGCTTCTAGCGACTTTTCAGACCTGCTGTTTGACCAGGATGCTCTGGACGACGACCTGTCGCTGCAAACCGAAATTCAGGACGATGACGACCTGTCAGGACTATTAAACAGCAGTGAACTCTTTGGCGATAGTTCTGGAATGAGTCAGTCGTCAGCCTTGGATGATCCAGGCGACTTGATGAACGAAATGCCTGACCAGCCAGAGGGCGATCTAATCGCGAACCTCAATGTTGAAGCCATAGTTGAAGTCACAGACGAACTGTCTCTAGATTTCCTGGAAAGCGAATTTGAAAGTTCGGATCTGTCCGATCCCTTTGCCGATGTGGAAGTAGACGAACCAGACACCCAAAGTAGTCTGCCTAAAGCAAGCGGTGACCTGGAAAACCTCACGGATCTGTTTGCCGATCTGGATGAGGATTTCACGGCAGAAGCTTCTGACCCTTTCTCGTTAAACCATTTAGATCAGGCGTTTACGGCAGAAGAACCTGAACTAGAGCAACCAGATCAAGCTCCTGAACCGTTTGCTGAGTTCCCGTTTGGTGAACTCCCTGATCCCTTCTCAGACGAAGACGAACTTTCAGAAACCCTGTCTACTAATCAGACAGATCAGGCAGATGATCTGGTTCTGGAGTTGGACGACGTTGACCTAAGCAGCTTTGAGACAGATGATTTCTCGATAGACACAATGGAAATGGAGAGCGATCCCTTGCGGGTATCCCTCGGAGATCGCCCCTCCTCCGACTCCCCCGAATCTGCCGATGCCGCTCAAGACTGGGAAATATTGCAAGATTCCAGTGGCGACGATTCTCTCATTGATGCCTTCTTACACGACGATGCACCCGTTACCGCAGCAGCTCAACCTGCAGAGGATCTGCTAATTGAAGAAGATTTACCTCTGGAAGAGGAACTGCTGGTAGACACAGAAACGCCGATCGAAACCTTAGCCGATGATGCATCGCTATTCGTCTCAGAGCCGGATAATACGTCGCTGTTTGTCTCAGAGCCCGAGGCTCCGCCTGCCACAGATATACCCAGCGCAGAGCAAACAGCTTCTTCCGTATTTGATCCTTGGGACGAGGAATTTGAGGAATTTACTCAAACTCAGGGACAACCTTCCTCAATTCACGATTTCGATGCGGACGACGACTTTTTTGACTCATTCTCAGGAGTCTCTGTCACTCAAAGCTCGAAAAAGAATCAGGCAGATGCAGATCTGTTTGCCGATCCATTTGACGACCCTATTCCGGCTCAACCCGTGACGTCGTCCCAACAGGTCGTGCCGGCCGTACCGCAAGCAGAACCAGAACTTGATTACGCTACAGAAGATGAGGCAACCTCTGAGGCTTTTGATGACGAAGTACTCGAATCAATGGCCGCAACAGATGCCGCTGCCCTAGGAGGGGTTGTTGTAGAGGAGCTATTTGTAGAGGGCTTCGTCATAGACCTATCCGAGTCTGAGGACGAACCTGTTTCAGAGCCATCAGAGCCATCTAACTTTGTGGAAGGATTTACTTCCGACTCGTCTGACTTTGTAGAAGGATTTGTCTTTGACTCGTTTGACACAGAGGAAACTGAATCTGAAGCAGAGTTTGACGGACTGTTTGAACCTGAAGCCAACTTTGCAGCAGAATCACTGGATCTCACAGCCAACCCGTCTGACCTAGAAGAAACAGGGGAAGACCTGGAAGGACTTTTTGGAGAAGGGGAAGAAGCGATCGCTCCCTCTCCAACATCCGATCTTTCAGACGCTCCTTTAGACAGCGATACTGGCTTTGACAGCTTGTTTGAGCCAGAGATCACCGAATCGCTTGAGCCAGCTACCTTCGACCTTTCCTCAGAGGGGGAAGAAGCGATCGCTCCTTCTCCAACATCCGATCTTTCAGACAATCTTTCAGACAACGATACCGGCTTTGATAGCTTGTTCGAGCCAGAGATCACTGAATCGCTTGAGCCAGTTGCTCTCGACCTTTCCTCAGAAGAAGATACAGAGTTTTCTAGCCTGTTTGGCGAGACGGACGATGAAGCCGGTTTGAGCGACTTATCTGCTCCAGATTCATCTGGAACTGACGATGCCCTTTTCGATCTTGGCACCATCGAAGACTCAACAGAACCTCAAGGTTTCTCAGAAAACTTATTTGATCTGGAAGACACTACGGGACTAAATCTAGATCTGACGGAATCTGCCGCCGATTTAGACTTTGACCTGGGCACAGAAACGGCTGAAACAACAAACTTCAACCTGGATGCCGAAGAAACCGAAGATTTAGGCTTCAACTTGGATGCTGATAGTGCTTCGGATCTGGATTTCAACCTGGATACCGATGATACTTCGGCTCTAGACTTCAACCTGGATGCTGAAGAAACCGAGGATTTGGGCTTTAGTCTAGATGCTGAAGGAACTGAAGATTTAGGCTTCAACCTAGATGCTGATAGTACTTCGGATCTAGATCTCAACTTAGATGCTGAAGAAACTGAAGATTTAGGCTTTAACCTGGATGCTGATAGTGCTTCGAATCTGGATTTCAACCTGGATGCTGAGGAAGCTGAAGAAACCGAGGATTTGAGCTTTAGTCTAGATGCTGAGGATTTGAGCTTTAGTCTAGATGCTGAAGAAACTGAAGATTTAGGCTTCAATCTGGATGCTAATAGTGGATCGGATCTAAATCTCAACTTGGATGTTGAGAGCACTGAAGATTTAGGCTTCAACCTGGATACTGAAGGAACTGGGGATTTGAGCTTTGATCTGGATGCTGATAGTCCTTCGGACCTAGACTTCAACCTGGATACTGATAGCACTGAAAGTTTAGAAGCATTGGATGAAGCGATGCTTAGTCTTGATGACGGTGCAGATGAGCAGGAACAGGATTTTTCAGCCATGTTCGGTGAAGAATCTGGGTTAGATTTCGAAACCGAACTCTCTGCGGCGCAGGACGTAGAAACTGATGAGGCGTTTAGTTTTGATGAGATGAACGTCGGCGAAGACGCAGGCATTCTAAACGAGGAAACTTTTGACTTTGACCTGTTTGGCGCAGACGAGGAATTGAGTGAGGAGGCAATCACCTCCAACGATGCGCTCGCCTTTGATGAGCTAACAGACACTCCCACCACTGATGCCAACGACCTCGACCTCGGCGACCTGTCCTTTGGTTCAGAAACCGATCTGGAAGAAATTACAGGCGTTCCAGAAATCAGCGAAATGACTGAAGTAGACGTTTTGCCTGACCTTTCAGACTCCAGCCCGGAAGCAGTCGGGATTACTGAAGCGGACGACTTTACTGATTTGGATGCGCTGCTGGATGACGCTGATGAAGTGGATGAGGCGATCTCAGAGAGATACCCGCAGGGGGTCGCCCTTGATGCTGAACTCGATGCGATCGAGTCTGATGACTTCGCCGATTTAGATGCCCTGCTGGAAGAATCCACTGCATCCACTGACTCGGTTAAAGAATCAGTCGCACCTCTGCAAGACGATTTCGCCGACCTGGATACGTTGCTTGAAGATCAAGTAGCTGAACCCATCTCCCTCGATTTTGATGCTTCATCTTCAGAAGCGGTAGACGATTTCGCCGATTTGGACGCACTGTTGGGTGATGATTTTTCAGCCATATCGCCATCTACCCATTCAGCGAACCCAGCAGTAGAAGCCGTTGACGAATTCGACGACCTGGAAAAGCTGCTGGAAGATGCCGACCAAACTCTAGGCGGTTCACCGACTAGCAAGAACGCCCGCCGTCCTGCACTCGCGCCCAATCGCCGCAATACTCGTCGAGGCGGCGGAGTTCTTAGCGACCAGACGATGAGAGTTTCGGTGAAAAACCTGGACAACCTTAACAACCTGGTTGGGGAACTCGTCGTTAACCGTAATAGCCTGGAGCAAGGACAGGAACGCCTAAGACAGTTTCTCGATAACCTGCTCTACCAGGTGCAGCAATTGAGTGATGTAGGGCAACGGATGCGCGATTTGTATGAGCGATCGCTCTTAGAAAGCTCCCTGCTCTCCAACCGTAAAAGCTATCAGCTTTCCTCTCCTGGCAACGGCGGCTCCGCCATAACCCAAAACAGCCACTCCACAGGCTTAAGCTTTGATGCCCTGGAGATGGACCGCTTCACCGGCTTCCATACCCTTTCCCAGGAAATGATCGAACTGATTGTCAGAGTTAGGGAATCCGCCTCTGACATCGATTTCGTCGTCGATGAAACTGACCAGGTAACGCGCATGTTCCGTCAGGTCACGACGCAGCTTCAGGAAGGCTTAACCCGTTCCCGCATGGTGCCCTTCGCTCAGACAGCCGATCGCCTTCCCAGAGCCGTACGTGATATCTCTCTTAAATGCGGCAAGCAAGCTGAGCTAACCGTCGAAGGACGGGAAACCTTGATCGACAAGATGATCTTGGAACAGCTTTACGATCCGATGACACACCTGGTCAACAACGCTATTACTCATGGCATTGAAACCCCAGAAGAAAGGATTGCAGCTCGCAAGCCGCCCGTTGGACGAATCACCGTTCGCACCTTCCATCAGGGCAACCAAACCGTCATTTCGGTCACTGATGATGGCGCTGGCATCAATCCTCAAAAAGTCAAAGCCAAAGCACTGGAAAAAGGCTTAATTACACCAGCCGAATCTAGAGAAATGACCGAATTAGATGTCTATGACCTGCTGTTTCATCACGGCTTCTCCACCAAGGATAAAGCAGACGACTTATCCGGTCGTGGAATCGGTATGGACGTTGTACGTACCAGCTTGAATGAAATTCGCGGTGTAATTAACATTGATTCCACTGTAGGCAAAGGCACCACCTTCACCGTTCGTCTGCCGCTCACCCTCAGCATCTCTAAAGCGCTCTGCTGCATCAGCAACCGTGCCCGCATCGCCTTCCCAATGGACGGGGTAGAGGACATGCTAGACGTACCCAAAGAGCGGATTCAAACCGACAGCGAAGGACGCTCCTGCATCCTCTGGCGCGATACGTTGCTACCCTTCCAGCCGCTGTCAGAATTGCTGAAATACAACCGCAGCCTGGGTCGCGGTAGTGTGTACGGCGGCAATCAGGAAGAAGACATCGTTTCAGTGGTCGTGTTACGTAGTGCAGGCAACTTCCTTGCCCTCCAGGTTGACCAAGTGCTGGGCGAACAGGAAATTGTAATCAAGCAGCTAGAAGGACCAGTGCCCAAACCCGTCGGTGTTGCAGGTGCCACCGTGCTGGGGGATGGTCGAATCATGCCGATCGCCGATGTGCTAGAGCTAATCGACCTCTCCGTTGGACGGATTCGTCGTGAGGCAGGCAATGCCCTTTGGGAGAAAGAGCAAGAGCCACCCGCCGAACCGCTAGTCATCAAGACCGACCCAACGGTGCTGATTGTAGACGACTCCATCACCGTCCGCGAATTGCTCTCAATGACCTTCAACAAAGTGGGCTACCGAGTCGAGCAAGCGCGTGATGGTCAGGAAGCCTGGGAAAAACTCCGTTCTGGACTGCCCTGCGACCTGGTCTTCTGCGACATCGAGATGCCGCGCATGGACGGTCTAGAATTGCTCTCACGTATTCAGAAAGACCCTAACTTGGCGCATCTGCCGATCGCAATGCTCACCTCCAGAGGAGCCGATCGCCATCGCCAAATGGCCGTTCAACTGGGTGCCAAAGGCTACTTCACGAAGCCTTACCTAGAAGAAGCGCTACTAGATGCGGCACAACGGATGCTCAAGGGCGAGGTACTTGTCACCGGGGATAGCTAGTTTCATATTGCCTGATCAGGTTTAGGGGTGGGGCGATCGCTCCACCCTAAAGACACATCCACAAAAGCGATATTCATAGTTCCTAGTTCCCAAGCTCCAGCCTGAGAATTACCTAAAGAAGCTACAGCTTTGGCCATTACCTAAAGAAGCTACAGCTTTGGCCTTCTCCAAATTGAGAAGAAAGCCGGAGCTTCCAGTTCGGCATTACTAAGCTTCAGCTTGGCAACGAGTAAACGGATATCCACCCACACGTAGTCCGTCTGACTTCGGCTATCAAACAGACACCGTAGAATGGAATAAGGGACTATTAAGAAGTATTTAGGATTTTCATGGCGGATCAGTTAGTTCGAGCGACGGCAGCAGATGGAGGAATTCGCACCGTCGGCGTAATCACCACACGTCTTACAGAAGAAGCCAGACAGCGCCACAACCTTTCCTACGTTGCGACTGCAGCACTAGGGCGAACCATGTCAGCAGGGCTTCTGCTTGCCTCCAGCATGAAGCGACCCGAATCACGGGTGAACATTCGGATCAATGGTGACGGTCCATTAGGGGGCATCCTAGTCGATGCCGGATTAGACGGAACCGTGCGCGGTTACGTCGATAACCCAACCGTAGAACTTCCTCCTAGCCCAATTGGCAAGCTGGATGTGGGTGCGGCTGTAGGTCATAACGGCTACCTATATGTCGTTAGAGATGTGGGCTACGGCTATCCTTACTCCAGTACGGTAGAGCTGGTTTCTGGAGAAATTGGGGATGATGTCACTCACTATCTCGTTAGCTCTGAGCAAACTCCCTCAGCTCTCGTTTTGGGCGTGTTTGTCAGTGCTGAAGGGGTAACTGCATCCGGTGGACTACTGGTGCAGGTAATGCCCAAAGCTGCCAGAGATGAAGCCCTGGTGCAACTGTTAGAATCTCGCGTTGCTTCTCTAGCTGGATTTACCCCATTACTCAAAGAGGGTAAATCGCTGCAACAGATGTTTGAGCAACTGTTGGGCGATATGAATCTGGAAATTTTCCCAGAAACCCAAATGCTGCGCTTCCACTGCGGCTGTTCCTTCGACCGAGTCTTAGGAGCGCTGAAGATGTTGGGCAAAGATGAACTGCGAGACATGATTGAAAAAGACGACGGAGCCGAAGCCACCTGCCATTTCTGCAACGAAGTGTATCAGGCTAGCAGCGATGAGCTAGAGCAGTTGATTCGAGACTTGCAGGCAGAAGCAGGGGCTAGGGGGTAAAGGGGGTAAGAGACCAGGAACTAGGGGGATGCAGGAGCTTCGCTCTGCTAATGTCTGGGGACATTCAATCTTCCATTCTCTAGCCCCCAGCATCTAGTCTCTAGCCCCCAGCCTCTAGTCTCTAGCCCCCAGAAAGTGGCGTTTTCCTCCATTGAGGAGTAGGATTGCAACTATTGCGTACTGCTGCTCGACGATCTAGGTTGCTGCGCCATTGTTGTGGGCTGGGATATGAGTAAAGATTGGGGAACACCGGAGCATCGTCCAGATTTGGGGCGAGCACATCGAATTCCTAAAAAGCTGCCTAAAGTACCTGCGTCTCGCAAACGTCCGTTGCCTCGGCAGGGTCCACCTATGCCAAAGTTGCCTGCGCCTGAGTCTTCTTTGTTGCGTCCAACTGTCCAACCGATGCCGGGAGGGCGGCGATCGCCCCGTCCGATTCCACCCGCTGAGCAGTTGCCCTACGCCCAGCTTACGACAGCGCAATCGCCTCATCTTCCTGGTGCAGACTATCCAGAAGACCCTCAACAGGCAAGACAGCATAGATTACAGTTGCCCAAGCTGCGAGTTCCAACCAGTCTCAAGTTTTGGGCGATCGCTTCTGTAGTCACGCTGACTGGAGTTAGCATCGTTTCGGTTGCGCTATTGCTGAAGCTGCCTGCGGTACCAAACTGTCCGTCGATTTTCTGGCCGACTGCATCAGCATCTTTGCGGCTGTATTGCGCTCAACTGGCAGCAAACAAGCAAACGGCAAATGACTTGCTGGAGGCGATTGAGCTAATCAACAGTCTGCCTGCCGACCATCCCCTACGTCCAGAAATCAACCGCCACATTGAGGACTGGTCGCAACAAGTTTTGGACTTGGCAGAGGAAGCCTTTGATCAGGGTAAGTTTTCAGAAGCATTGGATATTGCCAACAAAATTCCTGCTGACACCTCTGCTCGTGCCCAAGTACAGGAACGGGTCGATCGCTGGAACGAAATTTGGGCAGAAGCGGAGAAGATTTACAAAGAGGCAGAAGCCGCCCTTCGGCAGCAGGATTTGCGAAAGGCATTTGATATTGCGGTTGGGTTGTTGTCAATCGATAACACCTACTGGAAGACCACCAAATATGACGAGTTGAACGGGCTAATTAATGCGACTCGTGAGGATGCAGCGAAACTCGCTGAGGCAAGACGGTTTATCGATCGAGGAGGTCTGTCCAACCTGAGCGAGGCAGTCAAGCTGGCAGAAGAAATTGGTGATGGCAGCTATGCCTATGGTGAAGCCCAAAAGGTAATTACTGAAGCGGGCAAAGGAATGCTGGAGCTAGCAGAATCAGCGTTAGATCGTCAAGATGCAGATGAGGCGATCGCCATTTTGCGTCGCATTCCCGAACGCGCCAACTTGGAGGCAGAAGCTCAAGATTTGACTCATCTAGCATCCGCTTATTCCCAATCGTGGGGCGGTACGGTTGCCGATCTGGAAGCTGCAATCGTTCAAGCACAGCGGCTGCAGCAGGGTCGTCCACTTTATGGCAGAGCACAGGAATTAATCACCCAGTGGCAGGCAGAGATACAAGACATCATGCGGCTGGAAACGGCAAGACAGTTGGCGCAACCTGGCTCTGTGGGAGATTTGCGAGCAGCGATCGCCGAGGCAGAGCAAATTCCGCGTGGCAATCCACGTCGGGCTGAGGCGAGAGAGGCGATCGCCGACTGGACTCGTGAAGCTGAGACGATGGAAGACAGACCCATCCTAGATACAGCCGATCGGTTTGCTAATAGCGGTGATCTGACATCAGCCATTGAGCAGGCTAATCGAATTGGGTCGGGTCGGGCCCTGTCTGATGAGGCTCGTCAGCGGGTGCGAGATTGGACAGATCAAATTCAGCGCACTCAAGACCAGCCTTATCTAGATCGGGCGAGAGAACTAGCTACCCTGGGCAACTTACCAGAAGCGATCGCCCTGGCAGAGCAAATTGGTCAGGGACGCGCCCTCTACGACGAAGCGCAGGCAGATATTCGCACCTGGCGTAACCAGACTCTGGGGCAAGAGCGAATGCAGCAGGCCTACGAGGCAGCTAGCATTAGCACAACGACTGGGCTGCTTGCAGCAATTCGTACGGCCGAGCAAGTTCCTGAGGACAGCCCAACTCGCCCAGAAGCTGAACAGATGATCAACCTCTGGAGTCAGCAGATTTTGCAGGCCGCCCAGCAGCAGGCTGGATACGATTTAGAGGGGGCGATCGCCACCGCTGAGAGCATTCCACCTCGTACTGAAGCTTATGACGCTGCCCAACTCCAGGCTCAAACCTGGCGACAACAGCTAACGGGTGAAGAGCTTTAGGCTGGGATAGTTTGTGCTTGGCACTTACCTTGGCACTACCCTTTGTGTTTAGCACTACATAGAGGCGAGGCATTTTGTCTCTGTGAGGAATACCCATTGGGTTTCCTTGAGACAGATGGCAAAGTTTTGTGTCGTAGACTAAACCTTTAAAAGAGGCGCATTTACAAGTCTCTTAAAGCATTTTATGAAGGCATGGTTACGTCAAAGAAAGTCTCTACTGTTGGTTTTGCTTGGAGTACTAGTTGCGATACTCGTAGCGACAAGTGCGCTACCGCTAAAGGAATGGTCAGTTGGGCTAAATGAGTGGCTGCGATCGCTCGGCTGGTGGGCAATTCCCGCATTTATTGTGATTTACGTGCTGGTAAGTGTTGCAGGCTTGCCCAACATTGCGTTGATTTTAGTTGCAGGAACCGTTTTTGGTTTAGTCGTAGGCATTGCGTCTGCGTCCGTTGCCGATACGTTGGGTGCCGTTGTTTGTTTTGGTCTGGGTCGAACAGTTGCTCGCAAACGGGTGAAGAAACTGATGCAGCGCTATCCTACCTTTGGGCAGCTTGATCAGGCGATCGCCAAAAAAGGCTGGAAAATTCTACTCCTCAGTCGCCTTTCGCCGATCATTCCCTCCAACGTGCTGAACTATGGCTTTAGCTGCACCAAAGTCAATTTCTGGCAGTACTTCTTCTTTACCTGGCTGGGAATGATTCCGGTGATCGCGCTGTATGTCTACATCGGCTATTTCGGCACATCCATCATCGGTGGCGACAATTCTCCTCGCTCCCTGATTCTCCAAGGTGGAGGGCTACTAGCAACAGCAGGGGTCGCTATCTACACCACCCGACTAGCAAAAACAGCATTGTCACAGCCAGACGAGCAGAAGGAGGGAGAGAATGAGAAGAATGAGGATAAGAAAGATGATGGATGAGGAATGACAACTTCCTGCCCTAACCCCCCGCCCCTAGTCTCTTCCACAAAGCTGGCGATCGCTCTCATCAATCGCAGGATTAGTGTTCAAGTAGTCTTTTAGCCAATCGCATCCTTGCTGTAGAAAGGTGGTTAGGTCGGTATTAGAGAGCGATCGCACCGAGTCATCTTGATTCCCCATTACGCTTTCATTAGCCCTTCTAACGCTTAGTTCCTCCTGCTCCACTTCAAGTCCTGAAGCTTGGCGGCTAGAATCCCACAATCGCACAGCGCCATCCTCTCCTGCTGTCGCAAGCTGCTTTCCGTCAGGGCTAAATCGCACGACATTTACACCGCTTTGATGTCCTATGAATTTGGCTAGTTGCTGTCCAGAGAGATCCCAGAGTTTGATTCTGCCATCTTCTCCGGCTGTCGCAAGCTGGGTTCCATCAGAGCTGAACTGAATACTCGTAACTTCAACCGGGTGAGCTTTGAATTCTCCAATCTTTTCACCAGAAATATTCCAAAGCCAGACCGTGCCATCTTCTCCTGCTGCTGCAAGTTGTGTTCCGTCTGAGTGAAAATCGACACTGCTAAACTCACTTCCATCTCCTCTAAATTCGACAAGTGGCTTTCCTGACAAATCCCAGAGCCGTATCGTGTCATCTCTCCCAGAGGAAGCAATCTGAGTACCGTCAGGGCTGAAGCTGATACTGCTGACTTCTCCTGTATGTCCTTGAAACTGTCGGGACTGACCTGAAAAGCTCCACAGTCTAACGATCCCATCTCCTCCGGCTGTAACCACTTGTCTACCACCGGGACTGAAACTGACATCAGTAAGTCCGGTTGGGTAAATTCTAAGGGCAACCAGTTGTTGCTCAGCCAGATCCCAAAGCTGTAACATTCCATTTTCTCCGGCGATCGCAAGCTGCATTCCGTCAGGGCTAAAACTAATGTTGCTGACTTCGTCTGGGTGTCCGGCAATCTCGGCTAGCTTTTCTCCTGTCAAACTCCAGATCCGGGTCACGCCATCCTCTCCGGCCGTAGCAATTTGACCCCCATTAGGATTAAAACTGATGCCATTCACCTCACCGGGATGGGCTGGAATTCGATTCTGTTCTTGAATATTTTGCAGAATGGTTTGCAGAGCCAGCACAGGACTGAGTGTTGGATATTGCTCAACAGAACGATTCTCCACCACCGACTGCAAATATCGTCCAGCTTTGATTGCTTTCAACAGACCATCTAATTGAGATGAGTCAAATTGCTCCAACGCATCGTCTGTTTCTTGCTCCAATCGGTTGACTATCTTGGTATGGAGCTGTTGTTGAAACGCCTGAACTGTGACAACTGTTGCCGCCGCTAAAGTCACTAGAGCAATGCCCATGACCAGGGTGGCAATTCGGAGTCTACGCTTTGCTGTCTCATTTGCCTGAGCAATTCGCTCACTAAAATCTTCTGCCTCTCGACTTTTGCTAATGTAGTTTTTTTGCTGCTCAGTTGGCTGAGGATCTTTATTGGCACTCTGTTGCAACCATTGCTCTGCATCTTTGAGGTTGCTGCCGCGCAATAAAAAGCTGTCGTTGCGACCTTTGTCTTCCCATTCCAAAGTGCGAACGAGAATTTGAGTGTGAGTATGCAAATGCTCCAGGTCAGTATCGATCGCCTTGATTAAAGCTTGAAAGGCAGTATCAAAGTCATCATTCTCTCGAAAAAATAACCAGTTGTGACTCGCTAACGCAGGATGCAGCAAGGCTTGATTCAATTCTTCTCGATGCACAATCGGCACTAAACGCTTGTTGTGCAGCACTGCGTGCTCAACTTCCCGCCGACAAACAGAAGAAGTAATGGAATCTGGGCTGATGATAAAGACAAAAGTATTTGCCCCTTCGATACCGCGTTTGATCTCTTGCCACCAGTCAGCAGTGAGGGGAATGTCCTGCCAATCAATCCAGGCTTCTCGTCCTGTAGCTTCTAGCGCAGCATGAAGTAATTGGGTAAAGACTTTATCCTTGCGGGAGTAAGAAATGAAGATGTCGGTCATGCTGCCCCTGCTAAAGCGAGATCTGAACACAAGATACCTGTGCTTTGAGAAAAATTGCAGAGGAGTTTACTAAATTTCTTGAGCAGATAGATGGCGTGAAAAAGGCGACCCCCTGCGGGTATCTCTCCGAGATCGCCCCTTATTCTTCTGGCTCAATGCCAGCGGCGCGTAGCTGTGCTGCCAGTCGCTCTGCCCGTTGACGTTCCTGTTCTGCCCGTTGGCGCTCCTGTTCTGCTCGTTGGCGTTCTTGCTTCAGCGCCTGTGCCAATTCTTCAGAAACTAGTAGCTTTTCACCCGTGTCTTCGCGATAAAAATTAAGTAGCTGTGCTTCAACCTGCAAGCGCAGGGCTAACGGCTCACTACGCCCATCAGTAATTGATTCATAAATCTCACCCCGGAGGCGATATCCTTGCAACTGCCCCTCAATCCATTCACCTTTGGGGTCAAACAGCCAATATTCTCGTACCCCCATCTGTTCATACAGAGTTTTCTTATGGACCTTGTCCTGCTCACGGGTGCCTTCTGATGTGATTTCAAAGATGACGGAAGGCACCTGACCTTCCTCCCAAGCTTTATAGTTATCGCGAGGTCCAGGCACTACATCGAATATCACCATGACATCAGGAGCAACGCGCAGCCGGGGAAATCCTTCAGCAAAATAAAAAAACTGGTTGCTCAACACGATGACTTGCTGACCTTCCAGATAAAGGCGCAGAGCAGTGATAATCGCAATGATTGCATCTACATGAGTTGAAGTCTCTGCCAAAGGTTCACCGTCAGAACTGGGGTAGATGATTGTGGTTGGCTCAGTCGGGATGTAGGCAGTCATAAGAATTGCCGATTCTTAGAATTAGGGCTGGTAGTTAATCATTAGTCACCGATCATTGTCGTTGACCACTGGCTATTAGTCGTTAGGTGTTGGCTTACATGAATGACTAATAGCTAAAAACCTTAATCTTATTTTGCCTTCATCAGATGTCCTATGCCTCAATCTGCCGAACAACGGTAAGAGCAGAATAGCTTACCCCTGCGGTGCCTTCACCGGGATGAGTAGAGTCTCCAACCAGCCAGAGGTGCTTGACTGGCGTACGATTGGCAAACCCAAAAGGGCCAAAGGTGGGGATGCGTTGACCAATGCCGCCGACAATGCCGCGATCGCGCCCTGTAAAGTGAGCAAAGGTGCGTGGCGTTGCCGCTTCAATGTGAACCAGGTTTTCAGGAGTGAGGTGAAAGAATTGGGATAAGCGGGCGATCGCCTCTTCCGTATACTGCTGCTTCAATGACTCATAGTTGTCGCAGTGTGACCAGATTGTTGGATCAGTGAATGAGGAAGCAATTACCGTAGCCTTGCCCTCTGGTGCACGCCCATCTCCAGGATGGCTAACCGAGACAAACAAAGAATTGTTCTCACCAATTGGTCCGTCGTAGTCGTAGAGAAACTGAAGATGTGGTGGACAGTCAGCAGGAATAGCAGACTGGTCAACACCCAGATACACTACAAATGCACCCGATGCTGAAGGCAATTTTTCTACTCGTCGCTCATAGCCTTTGGGAGCTTCTGTGCCCAATAGCTGCATCAAATTTTGCACAGTGACGTTAGCGACGATGTGGTCAGTGGTTTCTGTCCAGGTTTCGCCTGTTTTTTGATTGCGAATGGCGATCGCCTTTGCCTGCCCATTCTCTGTATAAATCTGCTCAACGATGTGACGCATCAGCAGTTTGCCGCCATCCCGCTCTAGAGATGCAACGAGGCGATCGCTCAATACCTGCATACTGCCCTGCAAATGATAAAGTCCCTGTGGCTCCTGAGAAACCCCTAGCGCAGTTGCTGCATAGAGTAGCGCCGTGTCTTCTGCATCAACTTGAGAATAAAGCTTGAGCTGAAGGTCAAGAAATGTTTTGAGACGGCGATCGCTCCCCAACCCATACCAGCGCAATACCTGACCCACCGTTGAAAAAGTATGTGGCAGAGTAAACAGCGTTCCTAGACGAACCGCCTGAACAAGCTGCCCAAAATCCCACAGGTTACGCGGCGGCAACACCGGATCGCGAGACTGAAAGGCCCAGCTATAGCGAAACAAGTCTGCCATCAGTTGCCAAAATGGTTCACTGCCTGGGAACTGCCGCTGTCGCTCAGCCTGCCAGCGATCGGGGTCACGCCAAACGCTGATCGGTTGAGTTTCTCCTGGCAAATACACTGCACAAGCCGGATCGCAAGGAGTTGCTTCTGGCAAATCAATGTCTAATTCTGCAAAGATCCGATGGTGAATTCCTCCGGGTTCTAACCCTGCAACTTGAGTCGCACCAACATCAAACGTAAACCCGCGTCGCTTAAACGTCGAAGCACACCCACCCGGCACCAGCGCCTGGTCTAGCACCAACACCTGATAACCCCGATGCGCTAATAGCGCCGCTGCGGTCAGTCCCCCAATACCCGCCCCAATCACGACTACTCGTTTAGCTTTGGAATAGGTACGACTCGACATTGGAAACCTGCCAACCATGATTTACATTCCTTAATACTCTTATCATATTTCACCCTTAGAACTTTTGCTTGATAAGGTAAGAGTAAGCAAAACCTTGGTACTGCTATTTCAATTTGAGCTTGAGTACAGCGTGAAGATAGTAGGCAGCTTGTTCAAATCTCGCTTCTCCAATTACCCAGAATTAGAGCCACTGTGTACTAGAAGAAGAGAAAGGTGAAATTAACTCAGATGACATATGACTAGGTTTACTGGCACTTAAAGCCATTTTTGGATGAGTAAGCCATAGCGTAGGGGCAGTTCGCGAACTGCCCCTACAGGGACTTGTGGTTTATCTAAGTGGAGATTGCTGTATGCTCTATTTTTCGAAAAGGCTGTGATAAAAAGGTAGTCCATCACCCAAATCAGAAATCCCGAGTTAAACCGGATTCATCAAGACTAGAGAATGTTATGACCCAAGCAATCATTGCTCCCACTAAAAAGGAAGAACCTCTGCTGTTTGAGCCACTGACTTGGAGGGAGTTCAAAGCTGTTGAGCAGTTGTTAGACCGTCCTGGCTACCGACTGTCGTTTTTAGATGGAATATTGGAGATCAGACGGATGCCAGGAGAACCGCATGAAACAATAAAAAAAAGAATTGCAGCCTTGGTAGAACTTTATCTACTGATGGCAGGATACGATTTCATCCCAACGGGGTCAATGACAATAGAAAATGAAGCGACTGCCGTTAAACGCGAAGCAGATGAGTCTTATAAACTGTCTCCCGACCGATCGCGCCCTGACTTAGTGATCGAAGTTGTGTTTACCAGTGGAGGCATTAACAAACTAGAGGCATACAAGCGGCTGAAGATTCCTGAAGTGTGGTTTTGGGAGGACGGTGTGTTACAGGTTTATCACCTGCGACCAGAAGAGGATAGGCTTCGCTATGAGAAGATTTCCAGCAGTGAGGAATTGCAAGGAATTGATCTGGATTTGTTGATACGTTGCATCGGTATGACAAATCACGTTGAAGCGGTGAAGACATTTCAGCAGTCACTTCAGAAATAGCTGAGAATTGGCGATCGCCCTCTATCTCTCGCTACACTTCAACACTCAAGACTAGTAGGGTGAAGGCAAACGAAGCTTCATAAGTTAACTTTCGGACTATAGAGAGTTAAATAGTACGAACAAATAGCTTCTAGCAAATGCGTCAACCCCATAAGAATCAAGGAAGCCAAAGTTTTTACCAGATAAACCGTTCCTTTTCAGGACTACTATCAACCCGATTGAAGCGTAGAAAGTTTTTAGCGGGTGCAGGAGTTTTACTTGGTTTAGGCACTGCTCGACAACAGGGCTGGGCAACTCCTAACTCAAATTTGATATGGCGATCGCCCTCAGAACTGGTCGCCGTTGGGTTTGAGCGATCGCCCGTTGTGATGATGAACGAAGCCCACAACGGAGCTACTAGAAACATTCGCAGCCGTGAAATTGGACGACAAATTCTACCTGTTGCTCATGCGGCAGGAGTTCGCTATCTGGCGATGGAAGCGTTAACACAATCTGTCGCAACCGAGGCAAACCAAACTCGACAGTTGCCCAGACTACCAGAAGATGAAGCAAACTACCTGACTCATCCTGAAATGAGAGCCTTTGTTCAAGCAGCTTTGAGTTTAGGTTGGACGCTAATTCCTTACGAAATTGATTTTGAGGAATATCCCTCGTCTGACACGCTTTCGCTAGAATTTACAAACTTACGGGAGAGAGTTCAGGCAGAGAATCTAGTCAACGGCTTACAAAATCTGCCCACTAGTGCCAAACTGCTGGTCTGGTGTGGCAACAGCCATCACATCAAAATCACAACTGATGAATGGACTCCAATGGGTTATCACTTTGTCCAACTCAGCGGAATTGAACACTTTGCGATTGATCAGTCAATCACAGTCAACTGGGACGACAATCCAGAACGGCTACGCCGATTAGGTGAGTTTATGCCTGATTTGGTGAAGCAGGGCGGCACGGCTGGTTTTCTAATTGAAGAAGCGCCAAGCAGCTTACCCCTCCAAGAGAGCGGCATAGATGCAGTCATTCTTTCAACGCAAAACAAACTAGAGTAACCCCGTTTCTACATAAAGCTCTAAAGCTTTACGAAGCAGGGCTTTGCCAGCGGGCACGGTCAACCGCTTGATGCCATGAGGCGAGTAGCGTATGTCGTTGGTCATCACTCATGTTGGGTTCAAATCGACGTTCGACCTGCCACTGCTGAGCAATTTCTGCTTGATCTTGCCAGTAGCCAACTGCCAGACCTGCCAGGTAAGCGGCTCCCAAAGCCGTTGTCTCAGTAATTTTGGGACGCACCACCGGAACACCTAGCACGTCTGCCTGAAACTGCATTAGCAAGTCGTTTCGGGACGCGCCGCCGTCCACCCGCAGTTCTGAAAGCTCCAGGTTAGAGTCTTGTCGCATGGCAGTGAGTACGTCTGCCGTCTGGTAGGCGATGCTTTCCAAGGCAGCACGGGCGATGTGGGCGCTGGTGGAGCCACGAGTTAGCCCGACGATGGTACCGCGAGCGTAGCTGTCCCAGTGGGGCGCACCCAGGCCCACAAAGGCAGGCACCAGGTAAACGTCGCCATTATCGGGAACACTCATTGCCAGCGATTCCACTTCTGCACTGTTGCGAATGATGCCGAGTCCATCACGCAGCCATTGCACAACGGCACCCGCAACAAAAATGCTGCCTTCTAGAGCGTAGTTGATTCGGTGGTTCAGTTTCCAGGCGATGGTGGTGAGCAGTTTGTAACGAGAGAGAACGGGTTCCTCGCCAATGTTGAGTAGCACAAAGCAGCCTGTGCCATAGGTGTTTTTAGCCATGCCGCGATCGCCACAGACCTGCCCAAAAGTCGCCGCCTGCTGGTCACCCGCGATGCCTGCGATCGCCACTCTTGCGCCCAAGATTCCTTCTGCGGTGTGTCCATATACTTCTGACGAGGAGCGAACCTCTGGCAACACCGAACGGGGAATATCTAAAATCTTTAGATATTCATCATCCCACTCACAGGTGTGAATGTTAAAGAGCAAAGTACGGCAGGCATTTGTCGCATCAGTGATGTGAAGTTCTCCATCGGTTAGTTTCCAAACTAACCAGGAGTCAATCGTGCCAAAGGCGAGTTCACCCCGTTCGGCTCTCTGTCGGGCATCAGGAACATGATCAAGCAGCCACTTTAGTTTTGTGCCACTAAAGTAGGAATCAATAATCAACCCCGCTTTTTGCTGAAAAGTTGATTCATGACCCGCTGCTTTTAGAGCGTCACAATGTTTGGCAGTACGACGATCTTGCCAAACGATCGCATTGTAAATTGGCTGTCCGGTTTTCCTATCCCAAACTAGAGTCGTTTCTCGTTGATTGGTGATGCCGATCGCCGCAATATCTTTAGCGCGAATGCCAATGTGGGCGATTGCCTCATTTGCAACTCCAAGTTGAGACGACCATATTTCATTTGCATCATGCTCGACCCAGCCCGGTTGCGGAAAAATTTGGCGAAACTCCTTCTGGGCAATGGAGAGAATATCGCCACTGGGGTTAAACACAATTGCCCGTGAACTGGTTGTGCCTTGATCAAAGGCGAGGATGTATTGGGTCATTGGTCATGGGTCACTAGTCACTGGTCATCACCTTACAATAGACCTTCTGCGTGAAGGGTAGTGCGGCAGAGCCGCGCTACCCTTCACGCTTCAAAAAGTGATTGATGGCAGTCTAATGAATGATGAACAACAAATGACGAATAATGAGTAACCAATAACAAAAATTAAGAGTCCTCGGCTTCTGCCAATGCCTCAAACTGCTTTTGACTGATGCGCCCTGATTGATAGAGTGCCTCAGTCACTTCCGACAGCGTGATTACCGAGTGGGCAGTATACCCATTACTCCGCAATCTATCCTTTACGCCGCCTTCGTGATCCAAAAACACAACGATGTCGCGGACTTCTAACCCGGCGGATTGCAGCTTTGCGGCTCCTTCCATAGCGCTGTTACCGCTGATCAAAATATCATCTACGACGACTACTGTTTCTCCAGGCTCAAAATTGCCTTCGATCAGGCGACGAGTGCCATGCGCTTTTACTTCTTTGCGAGGAAAAATCATGGGACGGTTTAGCCGCAGGGATAGCCCTGTTGCGGTTGGCAAGGAACCGTAGGGAATGCCTGCGATCCGGTCGAATTCAAGCGTTGTGAGAATATCTGCGTAAGCATTTAGAATCTGGTGAAAGATCTGTGGATTCGAGATGATCTTACGCAGATCAATGTAATAGGGAAAAGTTTCGCCCGACGCCTGAACAAATTCGCCAAACAGGATGCAGCCAATATCATAAAGCTGCAAGATGAGTTCCAGGTGGGGCTGTTGCTCCAGGGTGCAAACATCGGATACCCAGAGGTCACAGGTTGCTCCTTCACGCACAGCTTTGGCTCTGGCTAAATTAACCTGATCTCGCAGCGATCGCACCGCTGTAGACAAATCAGTCTGACCCAGCCAGTCTTGAGGGATAGGAATCAGTAACCCCTCCCCATTTACATCTAGACCTGCCGCTAGCATTTGGGAGAGATCTACCCCCTCCTGCCAGATGCTTCGTGCCAGAATTAAGCGCTCTGGGGCGATCGCCCGCACACTGCTCAAGACAGAGGGAAGTGTAGTTCCCACTTCTAATCCCAACTGTTCTGGTGTTCCCCAGTTTCTCGATTCCTTGGCAACCTGGAGGTAGAGTGGCAAACCTAGATTGGGCTGAGTTTGCACAGTTTGGATTTGTGCAGTTTGGACTTGGATAGACTCTTGCACCGCCAAAGCAGATGGATTAGACGTACAGCAAAGCAAAAACACTGCCTTGCCGGGATACACCAAAAAAGGAGCAACTAGATCTTGCCCAACATAAGGGTTGAGCGTCACAGCATCGACCCACCACTGTTCAAACAGACTACGGGCAAAGGGAGTGCTGGTGTTTAAGTCTCCATGCTTGGCATCTAAAATAACCGGAATGTGAGATGGAATTGCTTGCAAAACTCGCTGCAACAGTTCCATTCCGGGGACACCTAATGCCTGATAAAAGCCCAACGTTGGCTTGTAGGCACAGACCAATTCACTCGTTTCGGCAATGATGAACTGTAACCATTGCCATAACCCTTCAATGAGAGTATCGCCAGGGTAAGGGCTATCAGTCCAGCGATACTCTGATGTTGTGGCTCTGTTAAATTGAGCGGGCAACAGTTCTGGGTTTGGGTCAAGTCCGACGATCAGCAAACTGGAATGGTGTGCGATCGCAGACTCTAACTTATTAAAAAAATGCATGGGCAAATGCAGGGAGACTTCCCAATAGCGTAAATCACCACTGGGTAAATCACCAGGTTAAGAAGCTAGATCAGCATTTGCGGCTTCTTTGGAGAGGCTGTAGTGTCCAGTTTTACCCCGATACCACTTATTGCTTTTCAAACCGGTTGAGAGAATGTTAGCAATCCGGGTGCTAGCTTTGCTCCGCATTTCTCTTGGCGTTTCATAAACAAAGATAGAGCCAATTACTTCTGGAATGCTTACCACTCCATCTTTTTGTCCTTCCAATACAGTTAGAACGGCCTGTGTGAGAGATGAACCACCAAACTCCGATCGCATGTAATTCTGCAAATCTTGTCCTCTACGAGAACCTTTGCGAGGCGCGGCAGCCTTTGCTTGAGTTGCACGAGGGCGACGAGCTTTTTTAGTTTTTTCTGCGGGGGCTGCTCCGTTTGAACCGTTTGATTCAGAAGAAGCGACAGCAGTTTGAACAGCAGAAGTGAGCAATTCGAGATCAGGTTCAGCCTGCTTAGCAGCAGATTTTTTATTGGCAGTGTCGGAACTGTTTGCTGGAGCTGAATCTGGTGAAAAGATGTTGATCACAGATTGCAAGCTGCCACGCTTTTCACGAATCGTTTCAAGTTGAGCAAATAGTTGCGCTTCTTGAGCTGCCAGATCGGATTCAACCTCCATTAACTTAGACAGGGTTGGATCATCGACACGGTTTGTCTTCGGCATTGTTAGAGATTCCTTGATTGACTGTAGCTTTAAGACTGAAATTGGAAGGTTGAAAGTTTCATGCAGGGCTGGTTTCACAGAAAAAAAGAACCTGCAGTTACCGCACTGTTGCTTACTCTTTCAATCCTTTCTTTCTCTATTAAAGTGCGAATTGGATAATTTATCACACTTGTCACATACAAATGTATATCAATATTTGGTGATTTGTGCAAAAAAGGGAAATGTCAGTCACTTAAGTTAGCCAAAAAAGAGTGGCAGGACTGAGTATTGCTACCTTTTTTGGCTACAACTATAGAGATGATGGATTATCCAAATAGATTAAGCTGTAATTCTTTTGATAAAGCTTCGATGAAGGCAAGACCTGCAACAGAATTTCCTACACTATCCAAAGCGGGACCGTAACAGGCGATCGCCCCTTGTCCGGGTACGACTGCCAGCAGCGCTCCACTAATTCCTGACTTCATCGGCAGTCCTATCCGAATGGCAAAGCGACTGGATGCTTCGTATAAACCACAAGTCAGCATGACTGCATTCACGATCTGGCGATGGAGCGGCTTTAGCCAATCACTTTCAATCGCTAGCAGTTTACCCAAGCGCGCCAGGTCTTTCACTTGACCTGACAAACAGCAAATCTGTTCATAAGCATCAAGTGCCACTTCCAAATTTTCTAAATATCCTGCTTCTGATAGGTAACGAGCAAGGGATTGATTGACTTCTCTGCCTGCCAAACGAACTGAGGCAAGCATTTCCTCATCTAGCCACAGTTGAGCATCCGATCGCTCGTTTAACCAGTCGCACAGGTTCTGGCAGCGCTGACTTGCGTTGTCTCCAGGTAACTTTTCGGTGAGGGCGATCGCCCCACTGTTAATCATTGGGTTACGAGGGCGACCCCGATCGACAATCAGTTGCTTTAAAGAATTGAAGGGAGCATCAGAGGGTTGAACCCCAATCTGTTGAAAGACCTCCTGTTCTCCCCAGCGCTCCAACAGATAGAGCAGCAGAAATGGCTTGATCGCGCTCATCAGCGGAAAAGTCAGCGTTGTGTTGCCACAGCAGTAACTATTGCCCAGCCCAACCTCAATCTGAACGGCAAACCAGCGCGCATCGGCTTGAGCCAATTGATCAATACGCTCGATGACTCGCCCGTGAACTGCCCTCTTTTGGGCACTCTCTGCCCATCTGATCAGCTGATTTTGGGTTAATCGGGCTAGTCCTGTTGTCATGCCAGTTGTCATGATTGAGGGTTGGGCGATCGCAATATCCTGATTACACTGATTTCAATGTTCCTACCGATTGCAATGCTTTTTCCATCAAGATAGTTTGAGCGTTGCACTCAGGCTCATCCTTGGTAGGGCGGCGCTGCACATATTCACCGCTAGGCTGAAGTTCCCAAGCTTGACGGTTATCAGATAAGAAAATATCCAATAATTCCTTTAACGTTTTGGCAATCTCTGGATCATCGATTGGGGTAACGGCTTCTACGCGGCGATCGAGGTTACGAGGCATCCAGTCAGCGCTACCGATAAACGTCTCCGGCTGACCATTATTGTAAAAGTAGAAGATACGCGAGTGCTCTAAATAGCGCCCCACAACACTGATAACCCGAATATTCTCACTCATGCCTTTCACGCCTGGGCGCAGACAGCACATGCCGCGCACAACGACATCGATCTCTACCCCTGCCTGAGAGGCTTCATATAAAGCGGCAATAATTTGCGGATCGACCAGGGAATTCATCTTGGCGGTGATGCGTCCCTGATCTCCGTTGCGGCTATGTTGGGTTTCGCGGCGAATCAATTCAGTCATGCGATGACGCAAATTGACTGGAGCTACCAGTAGCTTACGATAAGCGCTCTGTCGAGAACAGCCTGTAAGGTAATTAAACAAATCAGTCAAATCTGCGCCTAACTCTTCTCGGCAGCTTAACAAACCTAGATCGGTGTAGAGTCTGGCAGTTTTGGGGTTGTAGTTGCCCGTGCCAACGTGAACATAGCGACGAATGCGCGGGGCTATGCTATTCCCTTTGGGATCGCCCTCCTGGCGCACTACCAGCACCACTTTGGTATGCGTTTTCAGCCCCACTAGCCCATACACCACATGCACGCCGGTACTTTCTAACCGCCGTGCCCAGAGAATGTTGTTCTCCTCATCAAAGCGGGCTTTTAGCTCCACCAGGGCAACTACCTGTTTACCATTTTCAGCCGCAGCAATCAGGGCTTTGACAATTGGGGAGTCTCCTGAAGTGCGGTAGAGGGTCATCTTGATCGCCAGTACGTTCGGGTCAGCCGCCGCCTGTGTGATGAATTGCTGTACCGATGCCGAAAAAGATTCATAGGGATGGTGTACCAGTAAATCGCGTTGGCGAATCACCGAGAAAAAATCTTCGTGAGCTTCCTGGCTGAGGAGGTCATCGTGGGAGGCGATCGCCGCCTGCAAGCGAGGTGGGGCAACGGGAGCCCAGGGTTTGTCCTTTAGCTCAGGCAACGGTAACCCCATGAGAGCCATCAAATCTTTTAGATTGAGCAGCCCGTCTACCTCATACACATCATTCTCAACCAAATCCATTTCTCGCATCAGTGTTCGTCGCACCCAGCCAGGCGTGGAGGTTTGGATCTCTAATCGCACCACAAATCCGCCCATTCGCCGCCTGCGGAGCCCCTGTTCGATCGCCAGCAGCAGGTCATCTGCCTCATCCTCCTGCACTGCGATATCGGCATCTCGCGTCACCCGAAACAGATAATATTCCTGGATATTCATCCCCGCAAACAAAAACTCCAGGTTGTGGGCAATCACCTGTTCTAACGGTACGCCTGCCCAAACGGTGTGCTGTCCGTTTTGCCGCTGCAACTCCTCCGGCAACACCACAAATCGCGGCAAAATATTTGGCACCTTTACTCTGGCAAAATGTTCGGTTCCCGTTTCTGGATCTTTTGCCACCACGGCTAAGTTCAAACTGAGATTAGAAATATGGGGAAACGGATGCCCCGGATCGACTGCTAGCGGCGTTAATACCGGAAAAATTCGCTCTTCAAAAAAGTGCCGCAGGTAAAGCCGCTGCTCTTGAGTCAAATCCATATAGTTCAGAATATGGATACCTTTCTCCGCTAGTTTTGGACGCAGTTCTTGCTCAAAGTGACGGTGTTGCTGAGTCACCATTGGACGCAGATGCGGACAAATCAGATCAAGCTGTTCCTGGGGAGTGAGTCCATCGGGGGTCAATTTACTGACCTGAGCTTCAATCTGTTCTTTGATTGCAGCTACCCGCACCATAAAAAACTCATCCAGGTTCGTGCTAAAAATAGCAACAAATTTGAGTCGCTCCAGTAGGGGAACGCGAGAATCTAATGCCTCATGCAGCACCCGCTTGTTAAACTCCAGCCAACTCAGTTCCCGATTCAGATAACGCTGAGATAGGTCGCTCAAGTTCACTTCTGGAGTAATATTCTTCGCGGTAGTCATAGCTCTGCCTGAGAAAAGTTATTTAGGATACTCCCAGAAATAACCCTAAAGCGAAAGTCTTCCTGCAAACATCTGACGCAATCAGCAATAGGGTGCTGGTCCTTTTTTAATCTACATGCTGCTGCAATATTGCTAGAGAATCGTGCTGGCGATCGGCAATTTTCGGAGGTAGTGGCTAGACACAAAACACAGAAGTACCCCAATCAGGGTCACTCCAAAAAATTTAAGCAACGGTGGAATTGGCAGCGGGGCAAACCCAACTTGTAGTCCAATTACAATCACGACGTGAATGAGATAAACCACGTAAGCGTTATCAGACAACCATTGTTCCCACTTGCCTTGCTTGTTGAGGTATTCACGGAACAGCACCAAGATGCCAATACACAAGCCAATGCAAATGGTGGTTTCCCAAATACTCCAAACGAGCGATCGCCCAAAAATTCAAAATCCTCAAATTCCAAGAATCTGAGGACTTTAAACTTTCGTTTCTACTTATTCAAGGAATACACGACTAACACGCAAGCTTTCCGACTATGCTTGGCACAGCTTGCGACGACGGGTTGCAAATACACTACCAATCAGGCTTAAGCCGAGGATAGTAGCAGGCTCAGGAACCGTTACCTCATCATCATCGTCACCCGGCGTTCCACCAAGCAGCTTATCGCTCCCTTCTCCTGCATTCACTTGCTGGAAGCGAGCCGCGATGTCAATTCCATCTTTGGAATTAGAGTAGGCAGCAAAAAAATCTGCTTCCAATTCTGCTGCTGTCTTTCCGGGAGTAAAGCCAGCTACCACAAAGCTAATTTGAGATGTTGCTCCTTGAGGTAACGCATCGGTGGCTTGACCACCTTCAAAGTTGTTGTTGTCAGCAATTCCAATGCTGAAGTTGCCCGCAGAGTTGCTGAAAGGAGTGAAGTTGACTTTAGTTAGGAAGGTATCAAGATACTGGTCGCCTACGAATGAACTAGCGGTCAGACCAGGCAATAGATCGAGAGCGATTCCGGTCAGCTTTGAAGTGGTTGCGCCAGCCCCAAAAATTGAGTCGCCTGTGGTGTTTTCAATCTTGAGGTCAACTTTGATTGCATTGGAGTTGCCAACTACCTCGCTAAAGTCGAAGGTCAGTAGGGCTGAAGCACCTGTTGTCTGAGGGTTAGAAGATTGGCTGCTTGAGCCAAATGAAAAGGTAAATGCTTGAGCTGGAAGTGAAGCGGAGAGAGCGATCGCCAAAGCACCTACAGTAGTAGGCAGAAATGCAGTCATTTTCATGTTTAAAGCTTTCTTTTGAAGAAGCGGCGAGAGGTTGTTCACCTGTTACTTCTTCAGTATGTAGCATTCGCTACGTGCCGCGCGGCACTTCACGCAGACTTTAGCAAAAGAGTAGCAGACTTTACCTTTCATTAAGAAATAATAGGCTTTACCTCTGTGAATTTATTGGGCAGTGCTGAAAAATAAACATTTTAGAAAACCTGGAAGCTCATGCTGTTAAAAGCTTTCGCCTGAAAAATGATGTCTCTCAAGAGAGCTAATCAATCCTAACTTCGTCTTCTCTAAGAACCGATACATCGTGTCCGTACAATCCGACTGTGTGCTCAGTATTTTTTCGGAGAATGAACTCTATGACCCAATTAATTAGATTGCTCTATCGTTTTAAGCAATTCAAAGGCAGTCTGGAGCGTGTCTATTTCTTCAACGGGCTTATCTTTACGCCAGCGCAGAATTCGCGGAAATCTAACCGAAATACCCGATTTATGACGCTTTGACTCGGTGATGCCCTCAAATCCAATCTCGAAGACCTGGATCGGCTCAACCGAGCGAACCGGACCAAACTTTTCGATTGTATGTCTGCGAATCCATTTGTCTAGCTCGTTAATTTCGTCATTGTCTAACCCTGAGTAGGCTTTGGCAAAGGAGACGAGTTCTCCGTTGTGCCAGAGGGCAAAGGTGTAGTCCGTAAACAGGTTTGCTCGTTTGCCCGTGCCTGCCTGAGCATAAATCAGGACTGCATCTAACGACATTGGATTGACTTTGTATTTCCACCAGTAGCCGCGCTTGCGCCCAACCAGGTAGGGACTGTCTTTGGCTTTGATCACTAGCCCTTCTGCCCCTTGCTGGCGCGATCGCTCTCTCAACTCCTGCAAATCCAAGAAAGACGAAAAGCTTAGTGAAGTGGAAACGGTTGTCAGACTAGTAGAAAGGGATGTTAACAGCTCAGCCAGAAGGTTTCGCCGTTCGAGCAAAGGTTTTTCTCGAATATCCTGACTGTTGTGTTCCAGCAGATCATAAGCAATAAAGTGAACTGGGTTTTCTGCCAGCAGTTTTTTGGTGACTGATTTTCGCCCCAGTCGCTTTTGCAGAGCATTAAAATTCATGGGACGGTCGCCCTCCCAGCACAAAATTTCCCCATCCACCACATGCCCATTGGGAAGTAGCTGAAACCCCTCCACCAATTCTGGAAACTGCTGAGTAATCAGATCTTCTCCGCGTGACCAGATAAATACCTCATCCGCTCGTTTAATAATCTGGGCGCGAATGCCATCCCACTTCCACTCGGCTTGCCATCTAGCGGGTTCTTCTTCCTGAAAGCGATCCTCATCTAGTGGAGAAGCTAGGAAGAAAGGATAAGGCTGACTGGGGGCAAGTTCCTCATTGTCTGTTTGAATCAGTTGACGATAGAAGTTTATCGACGGCTCAAAGTCACCCATCAGCCGATGAGCCAAGACCGATTCGGGTAAGTTGTACTCTGCTGATAATGCCTTCACCAGCAGTTTCTCAGACACGCCAACCCGAAATGCGCCCGTCAAAATTTTGTTCAAGACAAAAATTTCTGTGTCTTCCAGGGAAGCCCACCAGGACACCACTAAATCCCGCAATTTCCCCTCAGATTGAACCGTTTTAACCTGAGGAATTACCTTTTCCATCCACTCGTGTAAGGGACGATCCACTTTCTCCTGAGACTCTAGGGGGCTGTGGCGCAGCAATAGGGCGATCGTTTCTGCTGAATCTCCTACATGGGCGTAGCAATCTTCAAACAACCACTCTGGAATATCAGACATTTGCAGGAAAACATCCCTCAACACTCGGGAGGTAATCAGCCGCTTGCGAGTTTTGCCCAAAAACAGATAGATTGCCCAAACTGCATTCTCAGGAATTTCATCATAGAAATATTGCCGCAACGCTCTTACTTTTTCATTCGTCGAGGTGGTTGCGTCAACCTGCTGAAACAGTTGAGAAAACCGTTTCATTAAATATCTCCTTCCCCTTCAAACAAAGTCTTTAAGGGCTGAGCATTTAAGTCATAGGTTTCATGTAAGTAACGGGAAAGAACTTCGGACTGCCCATGAGTCACGTACACCGTTTTAGCGCCCGTTTGCAAAATCGTATTGACTAAACCTGACCAGTCCGCGTGGTCAGACAGCACAAATCCCCGTTCGTAACCCCGTCTGCGTCGGGCACCTCGAACCGCCATCCAGCCTGATGCAAAAGCGGTTTGGGGCTGCACAAAGCGTTTCATCCAGCTGGAACGGTGCGCGGAAGGAGGAGCCAACACCAGATCGCCAGTGTATTTGTGGCTGCGAGGCATCTCAGTAGTGGAAATAGTTTCTAGCATTTTCACGCCGACCTGTCTGTAGATTTCGGTCAAGACGTGAACTGCACCATGCACATATACGGGGCGATCGCTAAATTTGCACAACTCACCCAATATCCGTTGCGCTTTCCCAAAAGAGTAGCAGAACAGTAGCGAAGGTCGTTCTAAATCACTTTGCCACCACTGGTAAATCTGGCGGCAGGTTTCCTCTCCCGTATCCCATTCATAAATGGGTAAACCAAAGGTTGCTTCGGTGATAAACACATCACAGGGAATGACTTCAAACGGGGCACAAGTCGGGTCTGCACAACGCTTGTAGTCTCCTGACACAACCCAAACCTGATCGCCACATTCCACTCTAATTTGAGCTGAGCCAAGCACATGACCAGCAGAGTGAAAGGAAACCCAGGTATTCCCTATCTTTAGTTTTTCCCCATATTCAACTCCCTGAAGGTTGATCTCATCGCCCAAACGTTTCCTCAAAATCCCTTCAGAGATGTGAGTAGCGATATATTGATTTGCACCAGAGCGGGCGTGGTCAGAATGAGCATGCGTAATCAGGGCACAGTCTACCGATCGCCAGGGGTCAATATAAAACCCTCCCTGCTCACAGTACAACCCTTCTTGACGCGCAGTAATCAGTGACATGGAGCCAATGACTCTTTACTAAGACGAACAGTTTTAGCTTAGCGTTTACCTCCTAGACATGGCGGGTGCGGATGGTCGAACGCTTGCCTTGTTTCTCGCGGATGCAAGACATGAAGGGCGCAAAACAATTCTGGCTGAGCGGCGAAAGCCGTTGCAAGCTGCAGTTGATTCGCTTACGGCTGATGAATCGCGATCGCTGCCCCGTTGAACAGCAATATTGCCGGATGGTAAACCTATGAACTTTAATTCAGTGGGTAGGAACCGGATTGATTATTGCATCGTCTTATTTTGCCAACAAGCTTCAGACAGTGTAATCGACATGAGCAATGCCAATCGAGTTTAAGCCCAGAAGTATTAAGTGGATTGGGCGATCGCAGCTAGCGCCTTACCCGGCACATCCAGCATATTTTTCAGAGTGGTAATAAATTCCTGTTCCAGATAAGGCTTTGTGAAATAGGCGCTAGCTCCTAGCTGGTTGGCAAGCCAGCGATGTTTTTCATTGCTCCGAGAGGTAAGCATGACGATGGGAATAGCCGCCAATTTTGGGTCTTTGCGGCGCTGACTCAGAAACTCAAAGCCATTCATGTTGGGCATCTCAATATCACACACGATGATCTGCACCGTGGCATGTTGCAACTGGGCGATCGCCTCTCGTCCATCTCTTGCCTGCGTTACCCGAAAGCCTGCCCTTTCTAAAGAGATTGCCGCTGTTCGCCGCAGCGTTACAGAGTCGTCAATGATCAAAACCGTTGGGCTTTGAGCCGTTTTAATCACGGGCGGTTTTTTGGCAGGAGATAATGCCTGCGGCTGTATAGTAGGCATTGGCTCATATTCTTCTGTGATCAACGTTGCGGTTGTCGGTTGATTGAGGCTCAGCGCCAGGAGCGCTGCCCCGTCGATCACAGGAATCAGGCTACCATCCCCTAAAATGGTGCAACCGTAAGCATAGTTGGGAGGGGCGATCGCCAATCCAAAGGGTTTAATCACGAGTTCTTGCTCTGTCACTAGGCGATCGACTTCCAGGGCAAAGATTTGCTGCTCTTGGCGCAACACCAGCATCGGTAGCGACCAATCTTTGGGCAGTGAAATGGTGGACAGAGCCTTGCTGGACGGATTTTCGGGCAACGGGCAACTGTAGCTGAGCAAGTCTGCTAAACGGTAAGTGGGAATAATTTGTTCTCGCCAGTTCAGGTAGCGCTGAGTGCCTGACCGTCGCACTTGTCCCGGTTGCGGATTCAGAATTTCTTCGATGCTGTCGGCGGGCAATGCCACGGCAGTGGGGCCAATCAGACAAATCACCAGTTTGGCAATGGTTAAGGTAAGGGGTAGATATAGGGTGAAAATGGTGCTCCGTCCAGGCGTAGAGGTAACGGTGACCGTGCCTTTGATCAATCGCAATTGCGATCGCACCACATCTAACCCTACACCTCGCCCCGATAACTCTGTCACCTGACGGGCAGTGGAAAATCCTGGTTCAAAGATGAGTTCATACAGTTGAGCAGGGTCTAGGGTTGCAGCCTGTTCTGCATCTATCCAACCCAGGGCGATCGCTCGACTCCGAATCCGATTTAAATCTAGCCCCTGACCGTCGTCCCTGACCTGAATAATTGTTTGATTGCCTTTGTGATAAGCCCGTATCTCAATTTGTCCTTGCTCTGGTTTGCCTCGCTGCTGTCTTACGTTGACAGGCTCAATTCCGTGGTCAAATGCATTTCGGAGTAAATGCAGCAACGGATCAAACAGTCTCTCTAGAATCGCTTTATCCACTAGCACTCCTGCTCCCGACAGCTTCAGTGCGACGGGTTTGTGATAGGTCGTGGACAAGTCACGAATCATCCGAGGAAAGCGATTGATCACCTCGCCCAGCGGAAACATCCTGGCCCAGATCAACTCATCTCGAAGCTGAGTCAACATGCTTCGCTGTTGATCCAAAATTTGGTTAGAGTGTCCAGCAAATAAAGAAACGTCGTCTACGGTTTCTTCAAGCTGTGCGATATCTTCTAAAATTTCCTGGATTTGAGTATGTAAAGCCCCATAGCTATCCATCTCTAGCGGGTCAAACTCTGCCAGGGCAGAAGTGACAGACGTAGCCGGAACAGGGTTAAACGCACGAGTTGGAAACTTTTCTGTTGGTTCTGTATTGGTTTGGCTGGCTGACAACGATTCCCAGCGAGAGCTGCGGCGCTCTGGCTCCACCAACATTTGGTCAGACAATTCTCGCAGATGACTCACGGTGTCTCGAAATCGAGCAAAGCGGCTTAGCAATTCCTTGAGAGAGGTCTGAAGCTGCTCATTTTGTAGGGAAAGACCATCTCGGTTGATTGCCAGTTCACCGACCAGGTTATTCATTCGTTCAAGTCGTTCTGAGCCAACTCGAACGGTGAGATTTGGCGTGATCACCGCTTCCCCTTGCTGAATAGGGGGGTGGGGTCTTTTGCTGAGGTTGGTGGCGATCGCCGTTCGCCGATCAGCAGATTTATTGGGAGCGATCGCGCTACTTTGATGGGGCTGAATTTGACTCGGTTGAATTGCCCCAGGGAGATCTACTGGTGAAGGAACTTGCAGTGCATTCGTTGAGGAATTAGAAGTTGGATCTGGCAAAGATTGCTCAGAGGACTGCATCTGGGGAAAGCGATCGAAGATCTGTTCAATCGATTGAATAGCAGACTCTATATTTTCAGGTACATTATCAGAGATATCACTCCGGAGTAGATCAACATTCTGTAGCTCTGGCAGGATAGAAGTATTGACAAAACTCTCGGTTGAAGCCTCTTCAGATGCGGTTTCCGTCGGCGTGAGTATGTCAGAAGAAGCCAGCGTTTTTGCTGACTCTGATAAATAAGCAACCCACTCAACATTCAACGGTTCCTCAAGGTTCATGGGGTTGGGGATACTGCGGGTCACCAGTTCCGCTTCACCCATCAATAGATCAACTTCACGAATTGTTTCGTAGACTGTTACCGGATCTATTGCATGATCTGTCTCTTGCAGATCAAAGTGATCATGGGTTTGAGTGATATCTGAGCGATCGCCAATAGCCTCCTGATTTGTATCTTGTGACTGAATAGGCAGATCAAACGGGCTAACTCCATCGCCAAAAATATCTTGGAGTAAGGGGATTGCCGCATCAATGGTGAGAGACTCAGTAGTGGAGACCGATGACACAACTGGCGCAGCAGGAACCGTCAGCTCTATCAAAGCTTTAGAGGGAGCGCCTTGACCCGACTCCAACTGATTTACTCCGCCAGCCAACACAGCTTGTCTGCTGCGTTCAAAGTCAGCCATTGCTAGTTTGGTAATTTCTAGCACTCGGTCAGGGTTAGCATTCAAAGCCGTTTGTACTATTTCAGCGATCGCCTCAAATTCCGACAGATTCATCAACTCAGCGAAACCCGCAAAAACTTCTACCTGAGCGCGCAATTCACCTGCGACTTCATAGTTTTGGGGATTGGCGACAACTGCGGCAAGCCGCTCTAATCCTTGCGCTACATCGATTTCTAGAATTGAGGAAATCATATCAACCCCCAAATCAGAAGAACTAGGAATGTAGTTTTCCGTTTGGGTGAGGGCATCGCCAAAGCGTTCCTCAATTTGACTAAAAACGGGTTCAGCGATCGCCAGGGCTTGCTCAGCATCAAAGGAACCCATCGTAATCCGCAACATCAGGGGCAATCGCAGGCAATCATAAGCCTGGAGCAACTGGTCTTCTAGCTCAGCATCAACGATTAGGCTGTCGCTGTAGAGCGCTTTAAAGATGTTTTCTAGACGATGTGCCAGGGTGGCGATCACTTCCAAGCCCACGCTAGCAGCACCTCCCTTAATCGAGTGGGCCGCCCGCATTAAGTTATGAACTTTGGTTGTATTGCGCTCCTGCTGCAACGTCAGCAACCCAGATTCAATCACCTGCAACAGTTCAGGAGCCTCTTGAATAAAAAATTGATAGGCTTGGTCGCGGATATCAGGGTTGATTGCCATGATGCAGGGTTGAGAATTGGGGATTGGAAAGTAGGTTGGGTGAAGCAAAGCGAAACCCAACAGAATGAGGATTAGCTAACTCTGAACTGACTCACTTCAATCTGGAGATCCTGAGCCACCTGCCGCAGTTGCTCAAACGAAGCAGCCACCTGAGCCGCTTCCTCTGAAGTACGGTTGGCAATCAGCACCACCCCTTGCATTGTTTGCGTCACCGTTTTAGATGCTTCCGTTTGCATCGTTGCCGCTTGTGCAATTGCTTTCACCTGGCGACTAATTTGAGCCGTGGCAGCCGTAATCTTGTTCAAGCTCTGTCGCGTTTCATCCACTAGTCGGGTTCCACTGACAACCTGCTCGGTGCCCGACTCCATCGTCGCGACCACTTCATTCGTCTCTGCTTGAATGCTCGCGACCAGCTTCCTGATTTCTTCGGTTGCTTCTGCTGATTGTCTGGCGAGCACTCGCACTTCTGCGGCAACAACGGCAAAGCCGCGTCCTTCTTCTCCGGCACGAGAGGCTTCAATCGATGCATTGAGCGCGAGCATGTTTGTCTGAGCGGCAAAGCTGCTAATCAACTCCACCACTGCTGAGATACGTTGCGACGACTCCCCCAGGTGCTTTACCTTCTTGGCAGTTTCAGCGACAGTGGCTCGAATTGCTTGAATTCCATCAACGGTGCGGTTCATTGCTGCATCGCCTTCATCCACCGTTTGAGCAGCTTGTTGAGCAGCAGCTTCGGCTTGTTCGGCACTGATGGCGACGGCTTGCACCACTTCGGACATTTCTTCAATGCGATCGAGGGCGGTGCTAATTTCAGCGGATTGCCGCAATGCTTCTTCTGAGAGATTTTGCACCGAGGCTTCGTTGTCGCGTGTTGCCTGGTCTACTTGAGTGGCAGCGGCTTGCACCTGTGCCACAATCTTCTGCAAGCTTTCCACTGTCGCGTTGTAAGAGTCGGCAACAGTACCAATCTCGTCAGCAGTGACACGAGCGCGAACGGTCAGGTCGCCGTGTCGAATCGGGTCTACTTCTTGCAACAGTTGCAAGGCGCGTTGCTGTAGCTCTTCTTTGGTTTGTTCGGAGAGTTCTTTGGCTTGGTCGGCAGTTTCTCTGGCTTGCTGCAGTTCGACGGTGCGTTGGACAACTCGTGCTTCCAGGGCTTGGTTGGTTTCTTCTAGGGCTTGATTAGTTTCTTCTAGCGTGCTGAAGGAGTTTCGCAGTTGCGCTGTCATTTGGTTGAAGGAGTGGGCTAACTTGCTCAGTTCATCCACGCCTTTTACCTGCACAACCTGGTCTAGATCTCCTTGCGCGATCGCCCTTGATGCCTGAGTTAACTCCTCGATCGATTGCGTAATCCACCGCGAGGTAGCAAGACTAACGGCGATCGCCACCCCCAGCGCAGCCAGAGAAAGCAGTACCGTAGTACGGGTATTGGCATCAATTTGAGCAGTAAAGTCTGACTGGGGCAGAACAACTACAATCAGCCAGTCCAGTCCGCGTTCATCTTTAAAGGGCGTGACTTGGAGGAAGTGGCGATCGCCATCCATCTCAAAGCTGCTTTGCGTCTCTGCCTCAACCTTAGCTAGCTCACCAAACATCTCATTTAAATAAGTCGCACTAGCGCGAATTAGCGGCACCTCACTCTCCACTGCTGGAAGCCGCAGAACTTCTTCACCCTCATTGCTCACCCGAAATGGCTCTTCCTTGGTTGAAGAAGCCACAATGTCTCCAGAGCGTTCCACAATAAACGCCAGCCCAGACTTACCCACTTCAATTTCCTGCAAAAACTGATTTAGCGAAGAAAGCGTCAGGTCATTTCCCAGCACGCCCACCAGTTGACCGTTCGCCCCGTAGTAGGGCTGTACCGCAGTAATCACCAGCTTGGGCGACGCAAAATAAGAATAAATTTCACTCCAGGTTGGCTCACCTGCCTCCACCGAAGCGGTATACCAGGGGCGCACCCGTGGGTCGTGACTGCCGCTTTCATTTAACAAATTTGCCGAATTGCCCTGAGCATCCGTCGCATAAGTGCGGTAGTTAAACCCAGTAGATTCGTTGCTCAAATCTAGCCGCAAACTTCCATCTGCCAATCGCTCAAGACCGACAAATTCCCGTTGTTCTGAGCCGAACTGAATATAGCCAATCGAGTCAAACAGTTGAATCTGCTTCGAAAAATGCCGCCCCACAGCTGCCGGATCTTGTACATTCAACCAACCTGCTCGAATCGCGTCCGCATTCACCTGGTTAATCAAATGCGGCGTTTCCACATAATCCAAGAGGTTCTGCTCAATCCGGCTGCTGACCTCATTCTCAAGCTGTCCAGCCAGGTCATTCACTGCTTGCTGTCCATTTCGATAGGAGAGATAGCCCACTAACCCCACCGCACCGAAGATTTGCAGCACAACAGGCACAACCAGGAGCAGACGCAGCGAAATCCGACGCTTCCTTTCCAGTGGTGAGGGTTGGGTCGGAACCCGATCGCCTTTAGAGTCAGGAGTTAATCCCTGCTCAACCTGAGTTTCCTCAAGCACCGGAGTATGGACTTGGGTAGCATTCTGCCAACTGGACTGAGAAGGAGTCGGAGTCATGGTATCAACCTTGTCATCAAGAGAGCTTGGGAATTAGGAACTGAGTCCTGTTGCTAAGACTGAGGCATCGCCCGAATGATGGCTTCCCCATCCAAAACCGCCAACATATCGCCACCTGACTTCCACCAGTAGCCTCGCAAAAAAGGCGCTAGCTGCGGCGAGACGGCTGCGCGAGGTAGGGGCTGAATCATTTCTGGGTCGCACCACTCAATGTCTTCGACTCGATTAACGACTAGACCTAGCATTTGGTTTCGAGCAGAGCCTGCTTTGTGGTTACGAACCTGAAGGATTACAGCAGGAAAGGCTGAAACATTAGTTGCTTGTTGGTACCAGGGCATAAAGCCACACAGGTGCCCCAAGTCCACCGTCCATAAGATCTCACCTCGCCAGTTGTAAACTCCCATGACCCAGTCCGGCATATGCGGAATGGGGGTAACTCGTTCTGTTGGCAAGGTCAGCACTTCCGACAATTGCTGAATGGGCAAAAGAACGGTGGCATTTGGAAAAAGATATAGCCGCAAGAACTGCTCACTTGCGCCGGAACTAGCAGAAACAATATCTTGCGCTGGCGCAGATGATGCAAGCTGCAAATGAGCAGACGGTGACCCGGAATCTGAAATTGACAGAAAGTTAGACATTAATTTGTCCAGAATTCGTTCAAAGTTTGTTCAGAACTGAGCCAGGAATTACAGCCATTTTCGGATGGGTAAGCCATAGCGTAGGGGCAGTTCGCAAACTGCCCCTACAGGGACTTGTGGTTGATCGAAGTGGAAACTGCTGTAAGTTGCGATTAGGGTTTGATCAGTTGCTTAACCGTGCGTAAAAACTCTTCTTGATCAATGGGTTTGGATAGGTAGGCAGCAGCTCCCTGCTTCATGCCCCAAAACTTATCCATTGCACTGCCTTTGGTCGAGCAAATAATCACAGGAATATCGCTGGTGTCGGCTCTTTCCTTTAATTCTCGACAGACCTCAAAGCCGCTGCGTCCTGGCAGCACAACGTCTAAAACCACAACATCAGGTTTTTGTTTGGTAATTGTTGCTAAGGCTTCTTCTCCACTTTGAGCAACTAAGACATTTACCCCACCTTGCTGCAAACAGTGAATCAAAATCTGCATATCTGTTAGCGAGTCATCCACAACTAGCGCCGTACCCATTGCATTCACCTCAAGAAATAAGTTACAGAACTGTTAGTGTCAGTGGTCTAGTGTCAGTGGTCAGTAGCCACAGAAAAGCGGGCTGTATTGGGGTCACTAGATGCAGCACTGACTGGATTTTCCCTGGATGCGTCCCGGTCGGTGGGTGCATGGTTACTGGCCATACCCTGATTTAAGTGCTTACGAACTGCACCCAGTACTGCTTCAGCTTCTAAGGGTTTAGTGAGGAAGTCAGTCGCTCCAGCGGAGCTAGAGCGGAGACGGCTCACAAATCCGTCATTCCCAGTCAAGATCACAATCGGGGTGTCTCGAAAACAGGAAATTTTGCGCAACTTTTCGCAGATTTCGTAGCCATTCGCCGTTGGCATGACCAGATCTAGAAAAATCAGGTCAGGCTTGCGAGAGAGCAAAATGCTAATGGCTCTTAAGGGATCGTTAACCCCCACAAACTGATAACCAGCGGATGCAATAATTTTTTCCATCATGTTGCAAACCCAGAAGCTGTCATCAATGCAGGCGATTAGTGGATTTGCTACTGGTTCTTCTACAGGTTTTTTAGGAATTGCTGGAGCTAGTGCTTTGGGAGGCTGTTTCTGCAAAACAGGGGTAGGCAGGTCAGCGATGCTGATGAACCCAACCCAACCCATTCGGACGAAGGGCAGCAGCGAGGTTGCGATCGCCGCCACGTCTCGCTGCATCTTGACTGACAGGTCGCGCAGGGTTTGCTGTCCGTCCAGGAGTTCGACCAGATTTTCGTAAAAGCGAGCTGAACTGAGTTTTCGCAACTGTTCCTGCTGTTTGATCACGGGTGCTTTGTTGGGCGAATAGTCGCCGAGCTTTGCGTCTTGCCAGGTGCGCTGGAGTCTCTCAACCTGGGCGATCGCCCCTCCCACATCAACCAAACCCAGGTGTGCAAACGTGGACAAAGAACGGTCTTGATTAACCTGGTCGGTCAAATCTACTGCCTGAGTCACATCAAACAGCACCTCGATCACAATGTCGCGAATCACCCGTGCAGCCTGCTCGCGGATAATTTTTTGTTGAGTCACCCAAAGCTTTAACAGCGCATATTCCCAGCCAATCGTCAGATCAGCACTGCTGCGCTCGAATTCTGCATCGGGTGCCATGTCGCGATCGCCAATCCAGGGACAGTGAATCGCCAAATTTCTGCGCCATCGCCTGACCGGATGAGTGCCGCCTGTAGCGTACACAATAGAGCCTTGAGACAGATAAAAAGTCCACTGCTGACCTGCTGGCTCTATATGTACCAGCTGACCGCTGAAGTGAAGCTGCTGCAAATTTTTAAGAAACCAAATCGTATGTCTCAAAGCACTAAACCTCCGCTTAGACGGGAGGGAAAATTTGTTTATTTCAGGAAAGCCACGGCTGACAAAAAAGCTTGACCTGCTAAGTGCAGACAAGAATCTGAAATCACATCCAAAAAGCGGCGATCAATCCTTTAACCCGGTAAATTGCTAGCCCTGTTTGTGGAGGTAGATGAATTGTGATTTCTGCTACAGAAAATTGCTAATCTTGCAACTGGTAGTGCAACGGTTACAGTCTGACTTTGTTTGAAGATGATAGCTTGGAAATAAACGATTTGGTAGAACTTCTTGAAAGACAAGTTGAAACCTAAATACCTCTTGCCTGTGTTGCTTGTGTTGCACTCAAATCTGTCCACTACATGTGCATTATATAATCTTATACCTAGTTAGGCTTTTGCAAGGTGCAAAAGCAGAGTTAATAGAATCTTCAAAAATGTTATCGCAACGATTCATAGTATGAGCTGGTGCATTAATTCACTAAATTCTTGTGCGTTAAATGTGCGTATAAATCCGACTAAAATTATTTTGATAATCTACTCCAAAACTGATAGTTGTAATAATCTCAAAGCGTTTACGAGCCTAATCTTGTAGGGGATGACTTCTCACAATTCTATCGCCTTGCAACTTAACTTATATCTACTTATCTGGTCTTTTTTGGACTAGAAATCTGATGCGCCAGAACATTAATTGTGTTTCTATACACTGGATAGATTTCTTGCTTTAGACGGACATTTTAGATGTCAAACGAGTTGAAACCAAGCAAAAAATAAACAAAGAAACAGCTTAAATTAAAGAGAATCTAAATAGCAGTAGACGTTTAGAGAAACTCTGAAATTGCTATTTAATGCACTCGTGGCTCAAGTGCAGATTTTATAGGGGTGTTGCACGGTGCAATCTCCATTCCCGTTAAAATGAGCAGCAAGAAGCAAGTCGCCGACTGTACCGTCATGACTGAAGTGCCAGCAAACTCGACCCATCCTAAAACACGGTCAGAATGGCGTGCCTGGTTAGAACAGCATCACACGCGCGACAAAGGGGTTTGGCTCATCAGCTACAAAAAAGCAACGGGAAAGCTGCGATTTGACTATGAGGAAGCGGTAGAGGAGGCGCTGTGTTTTGGCTGGATTGACAGCAAAGGCAACAAGCTGGATGAGGAGCGATCGCTTCTCTGGTTTGCTCCCCGAAAACCTGGTACTGGCTGGTCAAAACTAAACAAAGAACGAGTCGAGCGATTAATTGCACAGAATATGATGATGCCTGCGGGACTGGCAAAAGTTGAAGCTGCCAAGCAAGATGGTTCGTGGAATGCCCTGGATGCGATCGAGGCGCTAGAAATTCCGCCTGATTTAGAAACAGCCTTGGCTAGCTATGCCGAGGCAAAACAGAATTTTGAAGCATTCCCACGCTCGGTTAAACGGGGCATTTTAGAATGGGTTGCTGCGGCTAAGAGACCCGAAACGCGGACTAAACGCATAAACGAGACAGCTCAATTAGCGGCTCAAAATCTGCGAGCGAATCAATGGCGAAGGTAATTAAGAAGAATTCAGCAAAGGAAATGAGGTGAGTTTATGCTCCAAGCATTACAGCAGCCAATCACATTTGATGAATTTTTCGAGTGGCTACCCGAAACTTCTGAATGCCGCTATGAGTTACACCGTGGGGCTATTGTAGAGATGCCAAAACCAACAGGCAAGCATTCAAAGGTATCTGGCAATTTAGCTTATGAGTTGGGCGCTGCGATTCGTCAGGCAAACTTACCCTACTTCATTCCCAGAGAATGCATTGTCCGTTCGGTAGATGGTAATTCTGGATATGAACCCGATGTCATTGTTTTGGATGAATCTGCACTAATAGATGAACCTCAGTGGGAAAGCGGTTCTATCATCACGTTGGGCAAATCAGTCAAAATTATTGTGGAAGTCGTTTCAACTAATTGGCGAGATGATTACTTCATGAAGCTTGGGGAATATGAAGCATTAGGCATTCAGGAATATTGGATTGTAGATCACGTCGCATTGGGTGGACGACGTTTTATTGGCAATCCGAAACAGCCAACAATCACAGTTTGCCAATGGGTAGATGGAGAATACGAGTTGCAGCAATTTCGAGCAGGCGATCGCCTAAACTCACCCACCTTTCCCAGTTTAAAACTAACCGTCGATCAGATTTTTGCGACAGGATAACAAATTCCCCGGTGCCCTAAAAGATCTAAAAGATGTAGGTTGGGTGGAACAACGTGAAACCCAACACTTGCGTAGATTCTGTTGGGTTCCGCTTTGCTTCACCCAACCTACGGTATATCAGTAGTTTTTAGAGTTTTGTTAGGCAACTAGGTCACTTCTTTGAATAGAGCGCGATCGCCCCCTCTCTTCAAGAGCGATCGCCCCTTCCCTTTATATCCTTATCCTTCTCGTCTGCGATCGCGAGTCAAGATACTCATCACTTCACCAGAACTGGGCGCAGGTAAAAGCGGGCTCCAGGCGCTTACTTCGGCAAAGTCGCGTCGATTTACATACAAGGGGCGTAGCATTCGGCAGATAAATCCTGCAATCAACCCAAAATCCTCGCCCGAATGCTACGCCCTTACAGAGGACATGCGTCACTTCTCAAATATCTTAATAGATCTGTATTTGGCGATCGCACTCCAAAAGCACTCTCGATTAAGCCTACTTAAGATAGCAAGAGCCGCGATAACGTAAAACCACCGTTGCATCGGGAACCCAGGATTGAGGCTGAGAACTCCGGGTGCCACCGCCATCGGTTCCGTTAGCTGTAGATGATACGTTTTCAGAGGTTGTAGGACGGCGGTAGGAGATACCTCGGTAGGTGAGGCGATCGCCCAAAACTTCTTCACTGATTGCGATCGGACCTGCCTCGAAACCTTGGTCAAGAATAGCTTGAAATAGGTTGTAGTGGTGAGAAAACAGCATGAGATTATTCTCCTTTTGGACTTGTTAAGAGATATACAAATGATGGAATTCCTAGCGCAGGTGCAATCTCTATCGTGATTTCATCGCGCTATATGTTTAAGTTAAGGCTGCTGCTGAGATTTGTCGGTATGAAAAAGTCAGTGAAAGTCAGCAGTGATAAACGGATTTATGGCTACAGTATTGGATAACGATTCAGTGATTACCGATGACTCAGGAAGAACTGCTGCAAGTAATTGAACAGGCGGCGAAAGATGGGGTGACAGAACTTGACCTCAGCCGCAATCGCTTGATTGATTTACCTGCTGACATTGGTCGATTGACTAATCTGCAATCGCTCAACCTCTTCAACAACCGCTTGATCAGTCTGCCTGCTGAAATTAGGCAATTGACTAATCTGCAATCGCTTGATCTCAGTTTTAATTTCTTGATTAGTCTGCCTGCTGAGATTGGTCAATTGACCAACTTACAATTGCTTGACCTTAGCAGCAATCAATTGAACAGCTTGGCTTCTGAGATTAGTCAATTGGCTAACTTACAATCACTCGACCTTGGAAACAATCACTTGGGCAACCTGCCTGCTGAAATTGGTCAATTGGCTAACTTACAATTGCTCGACCTTGGAAATAATCACTTGAGCAACCTGCCTGCTGAAATTGGACAACTTCAAGCGCTAGAAATTCTTAACCTTGAGAATAACTACTTTGCCAGTTTGCCTCTAGAAATGAGGCAGCTCTCTCAACTCACGAAACTAGATTTGCGGGACAATCCAATATCTATTCCTTCCGAAATTTTAGGCGGTTCCTGGAACAATTTAGGTCAACCTTCTGCTATTCTCAACTTCTACTTTCGCATACAAAATTCAAATGATGTTGAACTGCTATACGAAGCAAAATTATTGATATTGGGAGAAGGGGAAGTCGGAAAGACCTCTTTAGCTAAAAAGATTCAAAATGAGTCATACAATCTTCTGCCCGACGAGGAATCAACTCATGGGATTGGTGTAATTCAGTGGCACTTTAAACAACCGAACGGACAAGATTTTTGCGTCAATATTTGGGATTTTGGTGGGCAGGAAATTTACCACCATACTCATCAGTTTTTTCTCACAGAACGTTCTCTCTATCTTCTAGTTGCCGATACTCGTAAGGAAAATACCGACTTTTACTACTGGCTCAATATAGTAGAACTGTTAAGCAACAACAGTCCAGTTCTGCTCGTTAAAAATGAAAAACAAAATCGCCAGTGCGAAATTAACGATCGCCAACTGCGGGGAGAGTTTAGCAACCTCAAAGAAATTTTGGCTACAAACCTTGTTGATAACCGAGGTTTGAAAGAAATCAAAGATATTATTCAGTTTCACATCAGCAGACTACCTCACGTAGGCACTCCACAGCCTAAGTCATGGATAAAAGTCCGCTCTGCTTTGGAAAGCCGTTCTCACAATTACATTAGCCTCGATGAATATTATCGGCTGTGTCAGAGCAACGATTTAACTGACAAGCAAGACAAGCTATTGTTGATTCGCTATCTCCACGATCTTGGCGTTTGTCTCCACTTTCACACTGATCCTCTGCTCAAAAAGACCGTCATCCTCAAACCAGAGTGGGGCACCGCTGCCGTCTACAAAGTGCTGGATAACGAAACCGTCAGACGCAATCTCGGCTGTTTCACTCAGGATGAGCTTGCCGACATTTGGAGCGATGCCGAATACGCCGATATGCAAGATGAGTTGCTGCACCTAATGATGCGGTTCAAGCTCTGCTACGAAATTCCCGGTCGTCCCCACACCTACATCGCGCCCAACCTACTCTCAATCAACCAGCCCGACTACGACTGGGATGAAACCGACAACCTGAGTCTGCGCTATGAATATGAGTTCATGCCCAAAGGCATCCTCACCCGCCTGATTGTCGAGATGCATCCCTGGATTGAGCAGCAACTAGTCTGGAAAAACGGCGTAGTGTTACACAAAGACCAGACTCGCGCCGAAGTAATTGAGCATTACAACCAGCGAGAAATCAGAATTCGCGTCACCGGAAACCGCAAAAAAGAACTGCTGGCAGTCGTCACCCACGAACTCACAAAGATTCATCAATCCTACGAACGTTTGCAGTATGACACTCTAGTTCCCTGCAACTGTGAGAAGAAATGCAAAAACAGCCGAACCCCCTATTCCTACCCCCTAGAAACGTTACGTGAGTTTTTGGATGACCAGGCATACCTCATCCAATGTCAAAAAAGTCGGCAAATGGTAGATGTTCGCAGACTAATTGATGATGTTTTGTCCCAAGAACTTGAACTAGAGCAAAAGTATCTCGTCAGACCGGCTCGTCTGCCTACTCCCGCAGAATCCCTCCATCGAGAACTGGAGCAAGCACGAGAAAAGTCACTCAATCGTCAATCGAGGCAAACATCTATGACGGAAGCTAGCCGCAATCAGGTTTTTGTCAGCTATAGCCATCAAGATCAGAACTGGCTAAAACAGCTTCAAACCCACCTCAAACCGATGATTCGCAACCAAACACTAGACGTGTGGGACGATACCCGCATTCAACCCGGTGCAGAATGGCGAAAAGACATCGAGACAGCTTTATCGGCGGCAAAAGTTGCAGTTCTGCTGGTTAGCCCTAACTTTCTAGCATCCGATTTCATTGCAGATCAAGAATTGCCCCCACTTCTGAATGCGGCTGAGCAAGAAGGGTTGACCGTATTTTGGATACCGATCAGCTACAGTTCCTATGAGGAAACCGAGATTGCAAAATATCAGTCAGCCCATCCTCCCCAGCAACCTCTGGATAGCCTCTCTCCACCCGACCTAAACTTTGCCCTGGTAAACATCTGCAAGAAACTTAAAGCAGCATTTGTAGGAACGTAGGACGAGCAAAGAGCGATCGCTCGTCCCCATTTAATCGCTTATGTCCATCTGCTTGATTCGGGAGGAGTATGGGCTAATGGACTAGCTTTGCCCATCCCACGTTCAATGCTAGAGAGCGTTAAGTTCATTTTGAAGATTGGGAATTAACTCTTCAATCTCCTTGTCTGAAAGATGCTCCAGGATTTCAGACTTCCAAGTTCTTACAGAATCCTTGCAATTAAGCTCATGAATTAATATGCGTGCGCGCTCATAGGGACTCACGTATCTTGATTGTGCAACAAGATCTGCATAATCTTCCCATGTAGGGTGAGGCTCCCAGCGTTCAACCAACGCTTTAATGAAGCATTTAGTGGCATGGATTTCACTATTAAAGCGATCGCCGCAATGGGCTAACCACCCTGCATACCCAATTAGAGCTCTACATGCTGTTTCTAAATGATTTACATGTCCTTCGATCGCTTGTTGTAACGGAAGATAGTTTAAATCAACACCCATCACAATTAATTTATCTAAATAAAGTAGAAGCACTTCCAGGAGTTCTTCGTCCACATCAAGAGAAGATAAACTCTGCAAACTACTTTCCTTTCTCATAGCCCTTTGATCAATGCGTACAAACTTGGAAAGCACCATCTTCTCTAGAAGAAGGATGCCTGTAAGGATAGTAACAGATACATTTTGAGCGTAATTAAATACCAGAATGCGATCGCCTACATTAAACAGATATAAACACCTCATTTCTATTCATTAAATAGAGGTACATTTGTCAAGCAATAGATTGAATTATTAACTACTAAATTTGTTCAATAATGTTAACTTTTCTAAACGATTAGATTAAAAATATATCGACGGATAGGGGTGTCACACCAGTTAAAGTGTTACACAAGAAACAGACAAAAAATTGCTCCAGAAAGCAAAGATTAAAAGCGGTGGGAAGCTTGCAGCGTAGGCAGCCCCAATTTCTATTAGTAGACCGCCTTTTGGATCGAGTGAAGTGCGATCGCGTCAAAGTTACCGTTTCTTTATCTATTTCGTTTGCTCAAAATAAGCAACCTTTTGTCTGACTTGTTGCCTCGAAGCTGGAAGTTTGATCAACTCGCTGCCCTCACTATCTTCGCTTGTCATCTTCGCCCGACAATTTCCGACAATTTATAAATTACCTTAACAGATATGAATGTTAATCAGCAGATTCGCAGACTCAAACACTTTCTGCAAACACACCTTCTGCAAACGCTGTCATCCCGCCGTCTGCGCCTGTGGGGGATAGCGATCGCCGCTTTTTTAGGGGTGATTTTTTATGGGGTTGTGGTGTTAAGCCAGCAGCCCGTCACCATTAGTTTTCTAGTGAGTGCCCTGGAGGCAGAACAGTTTCAGCCGCTAGTTGAGCAGTTTGAATCAGAAAACCCAGACATTCGGATTCAAATTGCTCCCGCTCCCAACGCCTCCGATGCAGTTGAAGGATTGTACACCTCATCATTTTTATTAGGCGACTCACCCTATGATTTGGTGCTAGCTGACATTACCTGGATTCCTAAATTTGCGGCTGCAAACTGGCTGCTTCCACTTTCCGACCAGATCTCTGAAGAAGAGTTATCGGCTTTCCTCCCGGCCGATATTGAAGGTAGCCGCTACGAAGGTGAGCTATATCGGGTGCCAATGCGCTCCGACGTTGGCGTACTTTACTACCGCACTGACTTACTAGAAGAAGCAGGTTTGGAACCACCAGACACCTTTGAGGAGTTGATTGAAGTTTCCCAACAGCTAAAACAAGGCGATATAGATTGGGGCTATGTCTGGCAAGGCGCGCAATACGAAGGACTATCGGCAGACTTTGTCGAAGTGCTAGCCGGGTTTGGCGGCTTTTGGGTTAATCCTGAAACGCAAGAAGTGGGTCTTGACCAACCTGAGGCGATCGCCGCCGCTGAGTTTTTGCGCAATACCGTGACCGAACGAGTTTCACCCCCTGGTGTCACCAACTATCAAGAGGTTGAAACACTACGGGTATTCCAAAATGGTAACTCCGCTTTCATGCGAAATTGGCCCTACGCTTTCCCAGAAGTTAACCAGGAAGGCTCTCCCATCAATGGAAAGGTGGGCATCAGACCTATGGTTTCCAGTGCTGAAGGCGAAGGCGGTGCCTGCTTAGGCGGATGGGGATTTGGCATTTCTGCAAGTTCTCCCCATCCTGAGGAAGCCTGGAGAGTGATCGAGTTCATGACCAGTGAGGAAGCCCAAAAACTGTTTGTGATGGAGTATGGCTATGTGCCTAGCCGCGTCAATCTGTTCACCGATCCTGAAATTGTAGGTCGATATGGTCACTATCCACAGTTGTTAGAAATTGCAGAGCAGGCTGTGTTGCGTCCACCCGTGCCACAGTATACGCAGGTATCCGATATTCTTCAGCGCTACCTGAGCTCGGCGATTTCTGGACAAATTTCTCCAGAACGGGCAATGGAACGGGCAGCAGGTGAAACCCGTCGATTGCTCGGCAGATATAACAACAACGCATAGGGAGGCGATCGAATGACCACAACAACGGACCCAATTCGCGCCAGAGAGCAACGCACCGGTTGGATGCTGCTTGCACCAGCTGCTCTCATTCTGCTGGCGATTTACGCCTATCCAATTGGTCGTGCTTTCGTACTCAGCTTCTTCACCGAAAACTTGGGTACGGGCTTAGAACCTGTTTTTTCAGGTGTTGATAATTATGTACGAATGGCTTTGGATGGGCGGTTTTGGCTCAGTATTTGGAATTCAACCATTTTCACGGTTGTCTCCCTGATTCTAGAACTGATTCTAGGCATGGCATTTGCCCTGATTCTAGATCAAGCCTTTCGTGGCAGAGGCATCGTCAGAACGATCGCCATCTTGCCTTGGGCCCTACCCACTGCCATCATCGCCTTGGCATGGCGCTGGATTTTCAATGACCAATATGGCGTGTGGAATGACATGCTGGTGAATTGGTTCCACATTCTGGAAAATCCCGTGAACTGGCTAGGAAATCCCACCTGGGCAATGATCTGCGTAATTGCGGCAGACGTTTGGAAGACCACTTCTTTTGTCAGCATTTTGCTGTTGGCAGGCTTGCAGTCGATCTCTCAAGACCTGTATGAGGCTCATTCAATTGACGGTGCAACGCCCTGGCAAAGCTTCCGCCAAATCACGCTGCCACTGCTGATGCCGCAAATTTTGATTGCTAGCTTATTCCGCTTTGCTCAAGCCTTTGGTATTTTCGACTTGCCTCAGGTTATGACGGGTGGCGGTCCTGGTGGCGCAACGGAGATGGTTTCTCTCTACATCTACGCAACGGTGATGAACTATCTAGACTTTGGCTATGGGGCAGCACTAGTAGTTATCACATTCCTGGTGTTGGTTGCTGTAGTAGCGTTGTCTACTTTCTTCTTATCCAAAGTTCGTAACGCAACAGGAGTTCAGTAAGCCATGACCACTACAGCCCATGATACTCCTCGCCAAACCCCGCCTGCGGGTCATTCTACACCTGGAGCACAGAGTTTTCCGCTAAAAAAAGTGTTGCTTTGGGTTGCCATCATTGCCGTTGTCCTATTTAGCTTAGGGCCCGTGCTGTGGCAATGGTTAACCTCAATCAAAACCAATGATGCGATTACAGAATTGCCTGTAGTCTACTTTCCGGCTCCCAATCAGTACACTTTGCAGCATTACATTGAGCTGTTCACACGGGAACGGTTTGGCGCTTACATTTTCAACAGTGCGTTTGTGGCAATCACATCTACCCTGTTGTGTTTGGCGATCGGGTCGCCTGCGGCTTACGCACTAGCACGACTGCGGCTACCAGGAGAGCAATTCATTCTAGCAGCCGTGTTAATCGTCACACTGTTTCCTTACATTTTGCTGTTTTTAGGATTGCTGGAAATTGTTCGAGTAACGGGACTTGCCAACAATTATTTAGCGCTGATCATTCCCTACACGGCGATCAACTTACCTTTAACCATTCTGGTGATGCGAAGTTTCTTCCAACAGTTGCCTCGCGATCTGGAAGATTCTGCCAAGGTGGATGGATACAACACAGTGCAGATGTTGACTCAGATTGTTCTACCCATGACGCTCCCCGCATTGGTGACAACAGGAATTCTGGCTTTCATCTTTGCCTGGAACGAGTACATTTTTGCACTCACTTTCATGACCCGTGAGAACCTGAAAACGATTCCTGTTGCAGCAGCTCAGTTGGGTGGCACCACGTTATTTGATGTTCCGTTTGGTCCTCTAGCGGCTGCAACAATTGTGGGCACGCTGCCGCTGATCCTTTTGGTGCTGTTCTTCCAGCGCAAGATTGTTCAAGGTTTAACATCTGGTGCGGTGAAAGGATAGGAAAAACCTTTCGACATTGTCAACTGCTATCTCTATTTAAAAGTCATGGCTAAACTTGAATTAAGACATTTAAACAAGACCTACAGCCCGAAGATTGTTCCTGTGAAGGATTTGAGCTTGGCAGTAGAAGATGGAGAGTTTCTCACATTTGTGGGGCCTTCAGGATGCGGGAAGTCTACTACGCTACGAATGATTGCTGGATTGGAGCAGCCAACCAAGGGCGAAGTGCGAATTGGCGATCGCAATGTCAACGCCAAAGCACCGGGCGATCGCAACATTGCAATGGTGTTCCAGAGCTACGCGCTCTATCCGCACATGACCGTGCACGACAACATTGCTTCAGGTTTAAAGCTGCAAAAAGTTCCTTCCAGTGAAATCCGGCACCGAGTTGCCGAAACAGGACACATCTTGGGTTTAGAGGAACTGATGGATCGCAAGCCTGCCAAATTATCGGGTGGACAACGGCAGCGGGTTGCTTTAGCTCGGGCGCTGGTGCGTCGCCCCGATGTATTTCTGTTAGATGAACCGCTGAGTAACCTAGATGCATTGCTGCGAGAACAGGTGCGGGCAGAATTGAAGCAAATCTTTGATGCTCAAAGTACACCTGTGGTTTACGTGACCCACGACCAAACCGAAGCGATGACCCTTTCTACAAAAGTGGCCGTCCTCAACAACGGTTATTTGCAGCAGCTAGACGCACCCCATGAAATTTACAACAGACCTGCAAACCAGTTTGTAGCTGGATTTATTGGCAGTCCACAAATGAACCTTCTGACGCTTAAGTGTCAGGGTAATAACGCGATTCTGGGCGATTATAGAATCCCGATTCCAGGCGGATTTGCACCGCCACCCGAAATTGTGTTAGGCATTCGTCCTGAACACGTTCGTCTAGCTCGACCCGATGAGCGGCAAACAATTCAGGGTCAAGTCTTCCTGGTTGAAAACCTGGGTATGAGCTATCTGCTCAGCGTCCGGGTAAAAGGCGCAGAAAATCTCACCGTTCGGGCGCTGCTTTCAGCAGATCAGCGTTGGAATAACGAAGACCTTACCCTGGCATTACCATTAGAGTCAATTCACTGGTTTAATGCTCAAAATGGCGATCGCCTCCCCACCACCCACGAGGAAGCTCGCCTAGACCAGGGTATCCCGGTTAAGCGTTAAGTCCTTTATAGTAAACCACAAATCCCTGTAGGGGCAGTTCGCGAACTGCCCCTACAGGGATTTGTGGTTTACCCAAGCAGAAATGTAACGAGCTTTCTTATTGAGGATTTACATCTTCAACGGTTGCATCCCCTACACCTAGCAGTACTTCCAGAGAGTGTCCATCCTGACGAGCTCTAACTGCTTTGCGATAAACAGAGTGATCGGTTGGCAATGTTCGAGTTTGTCCGTCAGTCGTGTAGGTCAATGAGTATTCTACGGTTTTGAGCAGTTCTGGAGTGCCGATTTGTTCAAGCGATCGCTTCCTGCCCTCCAGCTCCTCTGTCGTTGGGCGCGGCGGCAACTCCGCCCACCACAGTCCCTGATCATCTGGACCAGTCACCGCACCATCAGGCTGTTCACCATTTTGATTGAGCAGTGAGGTCGAGGCAAATTCCTCGGTGCGAGTGCGGCGGCGATCGCTTGGATCGGTCGTATACTCAACTCGCCAAGTATAAGTCGTTAAAGCGGTTGCCTCATATTGGGTCGTTGCAACTGTCGTACAGCTTGAAACAATGCATCCTAAAGTAACTCCAGCTGCACCCACTAAAAACCGATGAATTGAACTCATAACAATTGAGCAATTTTTACTTCAATCCTAAAGTCGTTCCTACAGTTTGGCAGCTTTGAGCATGTGATAGGTAATTAAAAGCTGCGTTAGGGCCAGCGGATGACTTTGCAAAATCTCACCCGTCGTGCCAACGACTTTACCAATAGCTTGATTTCCATTCAAGCTACAAAACTGCCCCAGGTAAGGAACCTCATTACAGAGAATTCGTTCTAGCTCCCTAACCTGTTCCACAGTCGCGTGACCATCGATTCCTAAAACGTCTACAGGCTTACCCATATCTCGATCTAGCTCCAACCGAATGGCTGAACCCAAATGATTGCCATCCGGCTTGAGAACGTGAACCAAATCAGGGTGCGGAATCGTAGGTCGCAACACCAAGTGCACATTCAGCAGCAGATCGTCCTGCGATTCTTCGCTAGAAGGATAAAAGGTGACTATCACATCTGCCCACTGGCGCTGAGGTCGAATAAACGCTTCTGAATCAGGTTCCCGCTTTTGTAATTGCTCCAAAACCTGCTCGCTGTTATAACCCCGCTTGGCGGTATCTCGCTTAATTTTCCAGGTTGCTCGCAATGGTTCTGGCGGTGCTAGATAAACTTTGACATCATAGCTGTCTCGCATTCCACGAGTTGAGTAACCCAGCAAACCCTCAACAATTACATATTTGCTGGGTTTGATGTAAACAGGCGGGTCAAAAGTACCCGTCTTATGGTTATAAATCGGCTTTAGAATTGGCTGCCCAGCGCGAAGAAGCGCTAAGTGTTGTTGAATAATATCGAGATAGTTGCAGTCTGGATGCAGGGCTGAAATTCCCATTTCGGCTCTCTGCTGGCGATCGTAACGATGATAGTCATCGGTGCAAATCACCGTAACGTCTTCTTCTCCTAAGACTTGAGCAATACCTTTCGTCAGAGTCGTTTTACCAGCCGCGCTGTCGCCAACAATACCAAGGATAATAGGGCGATCAGTCATGGCTTCCTCCTGTTCAGGAATAGGGACAACGTCAATCAAAGATTGAATGCAATAATTTTAAGGTTAATTGGGGACAGCAATTCTTTTACTTAACATCAGTTCGATTTAGGGTGAGCAACCGTAGCCGTTCTTATTCTGTCTTAGCCCAACTAATCAGAGGGATCGCCCAAATATAAAAGCGGTGTAGGCACAGCCCACACCGCTATAAACCCATAATAGGTTTTCAAACTTTACTGTCGTGACTAGTCAACAGCTTGAGGTAACAACTCTCGCTTCTCACCTTGAAGTACCTGCACCTGCCCGTCATCGTTTACGTCAACGATAGCGGTATCCCCTTCTTTGACGCGTCCAGAGAGGATTTCCTCAGCCAGACTATCTTCCAAGAGGCGCATGATCGCTCGGCGCAGAGGTCTTGCACCGTAAGAAGGATTGTAACCTTCTTCCACCAGACGATCTTTGAAGCGCTCTGTGACTTCCAGAGTAATTCCCTGTTCTCTCAGACGACCAAAGACTTCGTTCAACAGAATGTCGGAGATTTCCTTGACTTCGTCCTTCGAGAGTTGACGGAAGACAATGATCTCGTCGAGACGGTTGAGGAATTCTGGGCGGAAGTACTGCTTCAGTTCTTCGTTTACCAGAGAGCGGATTCGAGTGTACTGGGCATCTGCTTGATTTTCCGAGGAAACCTCGAAGCCCAAACTGTTTCCACCCTTCTCAATCACCTTAGAACCGATGTTAGATGTCATGATCAACAGCGTGTTCTTGAAGTCCACTGTGCGTCCTTTGGCGTCGGTCAAGCGACCGTCCTCCAGGATTTGCAGCAACATGTTGAACACATCTGGGTGCGCTTTCTCAATCTCATCGAACAACACAACAGTGTATGGACGACGACGCACTGCTTCAGTAAGCTGACCCCCTTCGTTGTAACCGACATAACCGGGAGGCGAACCAATCAGTTTAGAAACTGTATGGCGCTCCATAAACTCGGACATGTCAAGGCGGATCATTGCTTCTTCGGAACCAAAGAAGTAAGAAGCCAGAGACTTAGCAAGCTCTGTCTTACCTACCCCGGTTGGTCCGGAGAAGATAAAGCTAGCGATGGGTCGGTTGGGGTTTTTCAATCCAACACGGGCGCGGCGAATCGCACGAGAAATCGCTCTAACGGCTTCTTCCTGACCAACAAGGCGCTGGTGCAGGGTGTCTTCCATGTGCAGTAGTTTCTCAGACTCGGATTCGGTCAGCTTATTAACCGGAACACCTGTCCAAGAAGCAACGATTTGAGCAATATCCTCTTCGTCCACAATCGGGGAAGTGTCTTCACCGTCTGCGGATTCTGTGGTTTTCTTGCTCTGAGCGATCGCCCGAATCTCAGCCTTGATCTCCATTTCGCGATCGCGCAGCTCTCCAGCCCGATCGAAGTCTTGAGAACGAACCGCATCGTCTTTATCCTTAAGGACTTGACGCAGTTCCTTATCTAGCTCCTTAGCGGCAGGAGGAAGCTGAGAATTAATCAAGCGAACGCGAGAACCTGCTTCATCAACCAGATCAATTGCTTTGTCAGGTAGGTAGCGGTCTGAAATATAGCGGTCGGAGAGCTTAGCGGCTGCTTCGAGGGCGGCATCAGAGATTTTCAGCTTGTGATGCTGCTCATAACGCTCTCGTAAACCGTGTAGGATCTCGATTGTCTCAGGTACGGTGGGTTCACCTACCATGACAGGCTGGAAGCGGCGCTCTAGAGCGGCATCTCGCTCGATGTGCTTGCGATATTCATCCAGCGTCGTTGCACCGATGCACTGAAGTTCACCCCGCGCCAAGGCTGGCTTGAGGATGTTAGCAGCATCGATCGCCCCTTCTGCGGCACCTGCACCGATTAGGGTATGAACTTCGTCAATTACCAGGATGACGTTCCCAGCTTGACGAATCTCATCCATAATCTTCTTCAGGCGCTCTTCAAATTCACCTCGATATTTGGTGCCTGCAACCAGCAGACCAATATCTAAAGTGACAACGCGCTTTTCTTCTAGGATGTCAGGGACATCGTTGTTAGAAATGCGCTGAGCCAAACCTTCAGCGATCGCGGTTTTACCTACTCCAGGTTCACCGATTAGAACAGGGTTGTTCTTTGTACGGCGACCTAGAATTTGAATAACTCGCTCAATTTCTTTTTGACGACCAACAACGGGGTCAAGCTTGCCCTCAGCGGCCATCTGGGTCAGGTTAGCCCCAAATTCGTCCAGGGTTGGAGTTTTGGTACGACCTTGACTGCCACCAGCAGAAACCTCTGCGGTTTCTCCTAGCATCCGAATGACTTGCGTTCGAACTTTGGAAAGGTCAACTCCCAAGTTCTCCAGAACCCGTGCGGCGACTCCTTCCCCCTCTCGGATTAAACCCAAGAGTAAGTGTTCAGTCCCAATGTAGTTATGCCCCAGTTGACGAGCCTCTTCAAGCGACAGTTCTAGGACGCGCTTGGCTCGTGGTGTGAATGGGATTTCAACGGCGACGAAGCCAGAGCCTCGACCGATGATTTTTTCGACTTCAATCCGAGCGTCTTTGAGATTGACGCCCATTGATTTCAGCACTTTGGCGGCGACGCCGGTCCCTTCTCCAATCAGACCCAGGAGGATCTGCTCTGTACCCACGAAGTTATGTCCCAGGCGACGTGCTTCTTCCTGGGCAAGCATAATCACCTTAATGGCTTTTTCTGTGAAGCGTTCAAACATGGCGTTTTTCCATCACCTGCTGCGTGCCGGTACTGCTGATTCTAGCATAGGGAAACGGACTGGTTGCCACCTGTACAACAACCAGCCCATAGTAGTAGTTATCAAAGCTTCAGCAGATTAATTGGCTAGGAATTTTTGCCTAGAGAATGTCGATTTTACTTCCCGAAAAGAAATCACATCATGAAGGTGTCCCCAAGTCAAGGGGTCTTTCGGGTTGATATAAACTTTCATCAGTTACGGGCAAACTCCATCCGGACTGGCATAAGCGATCCAAGATCTGACTTTGCCAAATCTTTAGAGTTTGCTGAAACTCAGGACGCTGTAAGCCATTGTGCCAAAGGATCAGGGCATCTTCCCCAGTGTCTTGATAGTAGCGTCGTCGTCTTCCCACCTCGCTGAAGCCAAATTTTTGATAGAGGGCGATCGCCGCTCGATTAGAAACCCGCACTTCTAAAGTTGCCCATTCTAAACCCCGTTTCCAAGCCGACTGCAGCAGTGCCCAGAGTAAAATTTGCCCTAACCCCTGTCGCTGATAGTCAGGATGAACTGCAAGGATAGTAATATGTGCTTCTTCTAGAATTGCCCAAAGGCAGGCAATTCCTAAGAGAGGGAGAGTAGAAGATTCAGGAGAAGTAGGTTGACTATTCCAGCCCCCCGTCTCCAATCTTTGCTCCTGTGCTTCCGACTCTTCTTGCCCCCGCCCCCCGCCTTTAGCCCCTAACCCCTCTTCCCCCAAATTTTCTAGTACTAGTAAATCACTATTGGGGCTGTCAAGTTCTCGCTTATAACCATCTAGTGTCCACAGACCTCCTAGAGCAAGCTGATCTAGCTCTACGGCAGCGGCGAGTTGGTCTGAAGTTAGAGACGCTATTTTGAGGAATTTCAAACAAACCTTGAAGGAATGACTTAAGGATGCACAGCCCTCAATTGTACACTAGGTAATAGAACGCAATAATTACTAATTTTCTTAAGGACATCGCAAACGCAATGGTATCGACTCCCGCTGTGGGGACAAATTCTGGTTGCCAGTATTTACCACATCCCACGACTGCTCAGCCTTCACCCAATCAGTATTTGCTGCCGCTGACTGCTCAAGTTAATTCGCAAGACCATTTGCAGATTGGTGGCTGCGATGTGCCTGCACTAGTTCGGCAATTTGGTTCACCACTCTACGTTTTGGATGAGCAGACGTTGCGAACGGCTTGCCGTCAGTACCGCGATGCCTTCAAGCGCTACTATCCGGCTGAGTCGCTGGTGATTTACGCCTCAAAAGCCTGGAACTGTTTAGCAGTTTGTGCGATCGCCGCGAGTGAAGGGTTAGGCATCGACATAGTTTCGGGGGGCGAGCTCTACACAGCGCTACAGGCTGGCGTTGATCCCAAACTACTTTATCTACACGGCAACAATAAATCGTTAGAAGAGTTGCAGTTGGCGATCGCTTCTGGCTGCACGATTGTGGTGGACAACTGGTTTGAGCTACAAACACTGGCAGAGTTGACGCACGGCAAAAATCTTCCATTGCCGATCATGCTCCGCCTTACTCCAGGAATTGAATGCCACACCCACGAATATATTCGCACCGGGCACCTGGACAGCAAGTTTGGCTTTGATCCTGACCAGCTAGATTCAGTCTTTCAGTTTATTAGTCAGCAGGAAGGACTGGAATGCATTGGGCTTCATGCTCACATCGGCTCTCAAATTTTTGAGCTACAGCCCCACCAGGACTTAGCAGGTGTCATGGTGCAATGGCTTAGCAAAGCCTCACAACATGGACTGCCTATCAGAGAGTTGGATATTGGTGGTGGCTTAGGAATTCGTTACACCGAGTCAGACGATCCACCCAGTATTGAGGAATGGGTGCGGGTAATTTGTGAAAGCGTCGTCAAGGCTTGTGAGGCGCAACAAGTTCCTCTACCGAAGCTGATTGCCGAACCGGGGCGATCGCTGATTGGCTCGGCCTGTGTCACGGCTTACACAATCGGTAGCCAAAAAGTGATCCCAGGTGTGCGAACTTACGTTAGTGTAGATGGCGGCATGTCTGACAATCCTCGACCGATCACCTACCAGTCGGTGTACCGAGCAGTTGTTGCTAACCGAATGTCGGCAGACTGTACGGAGACGGTGGCGATCGCCGGAAAGCACTGTGAATCTGGCGACATTGTAATCAAGCAAGCTCACCTGCCAAAAACTCAGCCAGAAGATATCCTCGTCGTTATGAACACAGGAGCCTACAATTACAGCATGGCTTCTAACTACAATCGGGTTCCTCGCCCAGCAGCAGTTTTAGTCAACCAGGGAGAAGCTAGCTTAATCTTGCAGAGAGAAACCTACCAAGATTTGATTCGACAGGATTGCATACCAGAAAGACTGATGTCCAAGGATGAGGGATGAAGGATATAAGGATGAAGGGTAAGCAAAGTCCACCTGTTTTCTGGCTACCTTCTGATTAACTGAAGCACCCCTATTCCGTTGCTAACAACAACAGAACTGCATTTGCGTTCCTTCCTTCATCCTTCCCAAGTCCCCTTCCAACCCGCGACGCAAGAATAACTAGATCAATCAGATGGGATCTCTGTTGGAGCAATGGCTGAAAAACCTGAGCTGGACTCAGTCCTTGCTTTCCGCGATCGACATTGGGTTGGTTCTGGTTTTAACCTACATGGTGCTAATCATCATTGGAGAACGACGGACTCTATGGATGGTAAGAGGACTAATCGTTCTTATGCTGGCAGCAGCACTTAGCAGTACGCTTAATCTCAAACTGCTCAGTTTTGTGCTGGAAAAACTGGTGATCGGCTCCGCTGTAGCAATGGCCTTTATCCTACAAGCTGAGTTTCGGCGCTTTCTAGAACAGCTTGGGCGGGGAGAAATCGTACAGCTATTTAAGCCCGCTCATGCAGCCATTCCTAAACCTGATAGCGTCATTGATGAAATTGTGGATGCTGTCAAAGAGCTTTCTCAAAATCGAACCGGTGCATTGCTGATTCTGGAAACAAATCGCCCGATTGACGAACGAGACTTTTCGGTACCAGGGGTTCGCATTAACGCAGAAGTTTCTAAGGAACTGCTGCAAACCATTTTTCAAACCACCACCCTGCTGCACGATGGGGCAGTCCTAATTCGAGGCTCTCGTGTTGTAGCGGCGGGAGTGATTTTACCGATTTCTGAGCGGACGGCCTCCCGCCAACTTGGAACTCGCCACCGAGCCGCTATGGGAATTACAGAACGAGTCGAAAATTGCCTGTGCGTTGTTGTATCCGAAGAAACAGGGTCAATTTCTTTAGCTGAAAGGGGTACTCTAAACCGACCCTTAACCAGCAGTAAACTGAGAGAGCTTTTGCGGGATCGCTTCTCTCAATCTGTAGAGCGCGAAGCAGTTGCCCCTCAACTGCGGAGCCTGGGTCGTCAGTTAAGTACCCAACTAAAAACATTGTTTTTGCGTTTAATTCGCCTTTCATCGTCGGCTTCTCGGGAGAAAAAATGACAGCCAAATCAACCCTTTTGCAACTGCCTGCTGATTTGGATCAGGAACGCTTACCCAGGCATGTCGCTGTAATTATGGACGGCAATGGTCGCTGGGCAAAGCGGCAAGGTTTACCTCGAATCATGGGACACCGCCGAGGAGTAGACACGCTCAAAGACTTGCTGCGTTGCTGCAAAGATTGGGGAGTTAAAGCACTGACGGCCTATGCTTTTTCAACAGAAAATTGGGGCCGCCCGTTAGAAGAAGTTGACTTCTTGATGACGCTGTTTGAGCGGGTTCTGCGCCAGGAACTGCGGGAAATGATGGCTGAGGATGTGCAGATTCACTTTGTCGGCAATTTAGATGCACTGCCGCGATCGCTTAAGGCTGAAATTGAACGTTCAATGCTAGAAACCCAGAAAAACCAGGGTATTCAGTTTACAGTAGCGACGAACTACGGCGGCAGGCAGGAAATTGTTCAGGCTTGTCGGGCGATTGCCACCCAAGTGCAGCAAGGGCTATTGCAACCCGATCAGATTGATGAGGCTGTATTTGAGCGTCATCTTTACACAGCTGGCATTTGCGACCCTGATTTATTAATTCGCACTAGCGGCGAGATGCGAATCAGCAACTTTTTACTCTGGCAGGTCGCATACGCTGAGCTTTACGTTACTGAAACCCTCTGGCCCGACTTTGACCGCGCTGAGTTTCATCGTGCCCTCTGTGCCTATCAACAGCGCGATCGCCGCTTTGGGAAAGTAAAGAGTTAGTTTACGATCCGATAGAGAGTTAATTTGCCAATTTTTTAGGGAGAAGGTCGTCAGGAAGGAGAGAGGGAACTACTTCTGCGTTTACTGCCTCGAAAGTTCGGGGCGATCGCCTCTCCTCTTCGACAGCAAATTCACTTGCTTTCCCTTAACCAGCCTAGAAAGTTTGAGTGAAGCACTCTTAGATTTTGCAGATGTAGCAAATTTGGTAGTTTGGTTAGAAGCAAATCAAAACTCTAGATGAGCGCCAATTTATTTCAACAGATCCAGTTTCGAGGGGTCATGGACCTGTAAAAATTGCTTCATCCAAATCCCTGCGGCTGAGGGAGTACTTGAATGAGCGCTGAATGTCTTGCCCATCTTCTCCCGCCCGGATGTAGCGTACATTTAAGGAGTCAACATCCAGCCAAAGCTCTGCTTTCCAGTTGAGCTGTTCAATGTGCCAACAGTGAATGTCCAGACTGTCCTGATGGCATCCCTGAGAAATGAGCCATTGTTCAATATCGGGTAAAGGGTGATTGTAAAGGGGAGTATCAGCCGAGGGAAGAGTCATAGCAGCAGAGTCATACATGAGCAGTTGCAAAAGAGTTTGGATCAACCAAGTTTGAGGTAGAAGTCAAATCAACAGAAGTGGATTGATTTGGGTTCAAGGGGGTCAGGATAGGAGTTTCTCCTGATTCTACAGAATTCGAGTCAGAAGCATTCGATTCGATCGCAGGCTGCATTTGAATCAATTCATCATCCACGGATGGAGCTTCTGGAGACGAATCTGACGAATTGTCCTGGGGCAAATCTACAGTTTGCTCTAGTTGAGGTATGGGATGAGAAATTTCCTGCTGAATCTGGGCTTGGCTAAACGGTCGAAAAGCTATCTCACCCCGAGTCAGACCAATAGTCACAACAAGAATTAGACAGCAGACAAAAGTTACACCGAGGATAAACAGAGCAAACACCTCACCAGGGGAAAGGGGCCGATCAGTAGGGTCAAGATACGCAGAGGAACGAAAGCTTTTTGACCGAGAAGCTGGACGGCTGAGGTCGGTTGAGGATTGAATTACGGATACGCGAGAGTAACCAATTTTTAAATCGTAAGCAAATCGCCGTTCGGGGCTACTTAGCGTAGCATAGGCTTCGTTCAACTCCTGAAATTTGGCGATCGCCACCGCCGCAGGCAGAGTCGTAGTGTCTGGATGATAAAGCTTACTCAGTTCGCGGTAAGCCCGACGAATTTGCTGAGCAGATGCTGAGGGAGGCAGCCCCAGCAACCCATAGTAGCTATTAGCCAGCCTTTGCTCTGGGGTTTCCTGGTTATTAGAGTTTGGGGTTGCTCCACTGCGAGTCACACAAAACCCTCTGCTGCTCGTTGCAATACGCTTACTGGTCTCGACTATTTTAACTGGGTTCAGCAGTTTGCTTAGAAACGGTAGGACGCATATCCTAAACAAAAATTTTTAAGCTCTAAACCCTACCTTTAGAACACGATTTCAAAACACTCAGTTCGGGTCAGGCGAATTTGCGCCAGGGTGAAAACAACCGGAATCACACGACCATAGTTAGTGGCGATCGTCCGCCAGCCCAAGTCAGCAAAAAACCAGGCCCACATGGCTGGTCCCAAGAGTGCAAAAATGCTGCGAACAGTTCCGTATCGAGCGGCACTTAAAGCCATGCCTCGATAAGCCGTCTGAAGTGCAGCCTGACTTTGAATTTGAGCAGCTACCGTTGCGCCGCCCTTGACGATTGCCTGCTTTGCCACATGATAGGTTGCAGCATGAAGTGCGAACTGACGAGCGACATGCTGGAGTAGCCAGGGACGAATCACCGAACTAACAGCAAGTGCTCCACCACCTTTTAGCAACAGACCCAGCGGGTCTTGCTGCATCGGAGCCGGAAGTTGTTTGGCAAGCTGCGATTGAGAGAGCGATCGCTGAATCTTCCCACTCAGAACCCTTTGCTCAGCAGCAGGCAGTTTTTTCCAAGCTCGGTTGAGCAGGTTTAGAAACAGTTCTGCCTCCAAATCCATCGTGGAGAAGTTTTCCCCGTAAGGAATTTTGAGGTAGCGGCAGACTTGAATGAGCACCTGTCGATAGTTAACTTGATTGGTCTGACCTCGCAAAACAGTCATGCCATCGGCAGCTAGAAAGCGGAATCTGTCTTCTAATGCATCCAACCAAATCTGGCGATCGCAGCTTTGCACATCTAGCGGATCAGGTGTGTAAACGTAATCGAGTGGATTAAACTTGCGGCGAAACAGAATTTCAGTTAAGACTTGCAGTTCTTCTTCTGTTGCCAACTCTAACCCTGCTCTCAGTTCATCCACCTTAAATTCCTCCCCTTTGTGCGAAGCCTAGATGTTTGGAAGATTCTTTGCGGCTTACAACTTCTACGTCCTATTGCGAACCTAACTATTGCAAGCCTAATTGTTTGCCAGCCTAATTGTAAGTGAAGCGTCAGTAGAGCTTTTCCTGCTCAAATTCTTCCCGCAATTTTCCTGCTTGTCCCATATTCTACTGAATTGCAGGCATAACAGGATTGCTCATGGTTGACATAGCGGTAATTGGGGCAGGACTGGCAGGGTTAATTTGCGCCCGACAGCTCCAGCAAGTGGGATATCAGGTTGTCGTCATCGAAAAATCGCGTGGCTTGGGTGGACGGGTTGCAACACGACGATTGCAGGACACCTGTGCTGATCACGGAGTCCGGTATTTAGAAGACCAAGGTGAACTGTCGCAGCAGTTGATCCAGATTTTGAGCGATCGCCAAATTCTACATCCCTGGCTCAAAACCCCTTATCAGTTAGAAGCTGAGACTTTACATCCGACATCCCCTTCCTTGCGATATGCAGCATCGGCGGGGATCACGTCTGTAGCCAAGTTTTTGGCGACGGATTTAGAAATTTGGCGAGGGCAACGGGTCATAGCGATCGCTCCTGCTACTGATCAGTGGGAACTTCAGCTAGAACCGACGGCGGGTGAATCGATCCCTAACTTTCGAGCCAAAGCCCTGGTTGTGGCGATCCCTGCACCACAGGCGTTGGCGTTGATCGAACCCCTGAGTTCAGTAGTACCTACTAATTTCTTAAAGAAGCTGCGTTCGGTTGAGTTTGAGCCTTGCTTGAGTGCGATCGCCACCTACCCTACCGTTCGTCAGCAAGACCTTGCAAACCTTGCAGAAGCAATTACTTTCCCCAAAGATTCAGACTTGACCTGGCTGAGCATAGAGAGCAGCAAACGCCCTGGCGATCGCCAACCCGTCATAGTCGTGCAGAGCAGCCCTGAATTTGCTCAACGTTATCTAGACACCACGGACCTACAGCCAGCAGGACAGCATTTGCTGGAGCAAGCAGCCAAACTGGGATTGCTCTGGCTGAATATGCCCGAAACTTTGCAGGTGCATCGGTGGCGCTATGCTTTTGCCAGTCAGCCTTTAGCTGACCAATATTTGGAAACCAATGCGCCGTTACCACTCGTATGCAGTGGTGATTGGTGTGGCGGTAGGCAAACTGAAAATGCCCTCCGTTCGGGTAGGGAGGCGGCGATCGCCATCAACCAGCAGCTAGAGCAGCGATCCATGCCGCCCATCAACCTGCTTTTATAGCGTGGGCTGCTTGCAGGCATCTGCGGATGTAAGCCTTAGTGTACGGGCAGTTCGCGAACTGCTCCTACAAGAATTTGTGGTTTATACAAGTGGAGATTACTTAAGCAAAGAGGAGAAGGTACATACCCCGATTCAGGCAGTAGTAAACAAAACAAAAGCCTAAATTTTTGGCGAAAGTAAACTTCTGCCAAAAATTTAGGCTTTTGTTAAGAAGAGGTTTGAAAAGTTTAGTTTGTTGCCCAAAAAGAGTAAGGACGTTGCACTTGGGCAAACTGCTGCACTCTAATCCAGGAGCTATCTGCTAAAAACTTTGCTACAGCGCTAGAGACTATCCGCAGCCCCTTCACTGTTGTCTCGGCTGGAATCTTGCTCAGACTCATCTGAATCTTGAGCCATGTTGCCACCACCATACCGTCTTCTACCAAACCGACCCGTGTTGGTACGCTTACGGAATTTGCGAGCGTATGCCTGATTACGAAGCGCTTTTTCTTTCTTTTGGTTACGGCGCTTAGCCATTCTTGACCTCTTTAGAGCAATGAACAAATAGTAAAACCATTAGCTGAACCTCCCGAAGTAGGGAACTCACACAAGATCATCAGCCATACCAACAGGTGGCTGATTTCGAGAAAGTGATCAACTATCTGAGGGATTTCACCCCAAACGGTTTGCAAGAAGTTAACTCTAACACAATCTCAGGACACTAATAATTTTGCTTGAGCGTTTAGGGCTGAAGCTTAGCAGCATCGGCCAACACCTGGGCAAATTGCAATGCCTCTTCTGGTGTAGAAATTTTGCCTTCCGCTTGAGCAATTTGAAGTGCTTCTAGAAGTTGACCAATTTGCGGCCCAGGAGGCAATTTCAACTTGGACATCAAATCGCGACCCGTGAGCAGTGGAGTGGGATGGGCAACGGGATCACGGGGATCAAGAAATCGCTCAATCAAAGGAGCGATCGCCTCGATTGAGATATCCATTGCAACAGCTAACACCACCAGCGCCGGAAAGATTGCTCCAACTTGCTGAAAGAAAAAATACTGTTCTCGCAAAGATGTCGTGGGCAAAACCAGAGATGGCATCTGGGGCAGAAATTTAAGTGCCATCAAAACTGCCTGGACTTCCGTGCGGCTGTATTTTAAGCGCCACAGTTCTGGTTCAGCAGTTTCTAGTGTCCCAATTAGACGAGTCAGCTTTGCCACCTTGAGCCAGCTCCGTCCAGCGCCAGAAAATTTTTGCTGGTCGCGGACCCAACCCAATAGCTCTAAACCCAGAGAAGGACAGGCATTGCTGAGGGCGATCGCCGCCTGATCAATTTTCTCAATTTGCGTTAACCCTTCTACAGTCGCATGAGGCAGCCAATATTGCAGTAACCCGTCCTGCCACGCCATCTTCAAAAACGGCGTCCCTTTAGGTGTGCTTAACAGATAGCTCAGTTCTGCCTGGACTCTTTCTGCGGCAATTTCCTCTAGCAATCCTGCTAGCTTTTGAATCGTCGTTTGGGTTTCTGGCTCCAGCTTAAAATCAAGTTGAGCCGCCTGACGGTAAGCCCGCAGCAGTCTCAGTGGATCTTCCTTTAAATTTTCGGGAGCGATCATGCGAATGAGTCGCTGCTGCAAGTCACCGTAGCCTTGCAGCGGGTCAAGCAGTTCCTCAGTGTGCGGATGGTAGGCGATCGCATTTACTGTAAAGTCGCGCCGTTGCAGGTCAGTTTCCAGGCTGTGACCGACCTGCTGGGCAAAGTCAACCGTCGCCATCTCGAACACAACCCGCGCAATTTGGCGTTCTGCATCAAGCAAGACAAATCCAGCCTTGTAGTGATTGGCAATCGCTCGTGCCGTTTCGACTGCCCTTTCTGGCAGTACAAAATCTAAATCTAAATACTCGGCGTTTCGTCCGAGCAGGGCATCTCGAACATTTCCCCCCACTAAATAGGTTGCCCTGGGTAGCCACTCTCGTCCAAAGGGCCAGGTCTGGGGAAACAAAACCGACGCAGCAGCAGGACATTCCTGCGGTGGGTCACAATCTAAGTGCAAATTTGTACAGTTCAACAGCCTAATCCAGGCAAAAAAATAACTTGGGCGCTTGTCTTTCATTTTGCAACATCACTCGATGGTCGGTGATGGCTTTGGCAAAACTTGAGCTAGAGTAGCAGAAAAGAGGCTAAACATTGCTTAGTCTTCTCAAAAAGGTATTTGTTTAATGCTGATTGGCTTCGCTAGGCAATATCAAATATCGCTCACTCGCGGATTGCACGGAGGAAACTAAGATGTGTATTTGCGTAAACTGCCACTACGTCGATCGCTGCACAACTTACCATGCGGTCGAAGGGCAGCATCAGCAACCCCATCTGACGGAATTTCCTACATTCGAGGCAACAGAACCAACCATCAACGTCAACATTCGCAATCACGGCGATGAGATTGAAATGGAATGGGATGTTGTAGGTTGCCTCAGTTTTAAGGAAGAAGCAGGCAAGTGGGCAAGGCTACGCCCAGGCGAACTAGTGCCAACTTGAGCAGGAGCGATTCGCCAAGGCAGGCTTACCATAGAACTACTGCCTGTCTCCAAAGCGTATGAGCTATTGCCTTAACCCAGTTTGTCAGCAGCCTAAAAATCCTGATAGTGCTAATTTCTGTCAAACTTGTGGGTCGAGGTTGCGGCTAGCAGAACGCTACAGAGCAATTCAGCTAATTGGGCAAGGTGGCTTTGGCAGAACGTTTCTGGCTATTGATGAGTCAGTTCCAAATCGGCCTTGCTGTGTGATTAAGCAGTTTTTACCGACCAACGCAGGTAGGAATTTGCAGAAAGCGGCAGAGCTTTTTCGTCAGGAAGCAGAGCGACTGGCAGAATTAGGGCGATACCCTCAAATTCCCAGGCTATTGGCGCATTTCGAGCAATCAGACGGACAATACCTGGTGCAAGAATTCATTGACGGGCAAAATCTGGCTGAAGTGCTGGCAGAGGAAGGTCCATTTAGCGAAACCGAAATTCGCGAACTGCTAGATGATTTGCTGCCCGTCCTGCGCTTTATTCACAGCTACCAGGTGATTCACCGCGACATTAAGCCTGAGAATATCATTCGTCCTAAAACGGGCAATCGCCTTGTCCTGGTAGATTTCGGAGCTTCAAAGTACGCGACCGGGACCGCTCTGAGCCGAACTGGAACCGTGATCGGCAGTGCAGGCTTTGTTGCGCCAGAGCAGGCGATCGGTAGGGCAGAATTTGCCAGCGATCTTTATAGTTTGGGCGTTACCTGTGTGCATTTGCTGACAGCGATGCATCCGTTTGACCTTTATTCGGTCAGTGAAGATGACTGGATCTGGCATCAGTATTTGGTAGAGCCTGTCAGTGCAGAGTTGGAGAGGGTTTTAGATAAATTGTTGCAGCGGGCAACCAGTCAGCGCTATCAGACCTCTACAGAAGTGTTACAAGATTTAAGCGCAAAGCTAGGTGCTGTGAAGATGGGTCGCTCAATAGCTGCCGTGAAGCAAGCTCCAAATAGAGTAACTGAATCGTCTTTAGCCTGGGCACGTCCTCCGCTATCAATTGAGCTAGGGCAGGAATTAGGTGAACCTGGCAAGCAATCTCGCAGCAGACAATCTACTCAAAATAGTCAAACGACCAATCGCCAGTTTGCTAACTGGCAATGCGTGCAAACGCTGTTAGGGTTTCCGGGGGGCGTGACGGCGATCGCCATCAGTCCCGATGGGCAGACCCTTGCTAGCAGCAGCACCGACAAAACAATTCGGCTGTGGAATTTGTTTACTGGAGAGCTAGAGCAAACCCTCGGGCGATCGCTCTGGTTTCGCACCGGACACACCGACCGCATCAACAGCCTAGTCTTTAGCCTTGATGGACAAACCCTGATCAGCGGCAGCGACGACAGCAGCCTAATTTTGTGGAATTTGCGTGATAGACGAGCTAGCGTTACTCTCGACAGTCCAAGCTGGATTGTGGGAGCGATCGCCCTCACGCCAGACGGACAGTTTCTCGCAAGCGGCAGCGGAGACGGCAAAATTCATCTATGGCACCTGCCCGACCAGGAACTCATCACCACGCTCGAAAAACATCGCGATCGTATCACCTCCCTCGTGATCAGTCCCGATGGACAAACTCTTGTCAGCAGCAGCTACGACAAAACAATTCGCCTGTGGGATTTGCAGCACGATCAGCTCAACAATACCTTACTCGCACACAGCGATCGGGTGAATGCGATCGCTATTTGCTCGGGTTGGCGCACGATGGTCAGCGGCGGCAGCGACCGCAATGTCAAAATTTGGGACTTAAATCCAGAAGAACCCTTTCGCACCCTTGCCGCCCACACCGACTCAGTCAACTGCCTTACCTTTCATCCCAATGGACAGCTTTTTGCCAGTGGCAGTGAAGACCGCACGATTCACCTGTGGGATGCAGAAACGGGCGATCGCCTTTCCACTCTCCGCCACGCTTGGGGAGTTAACGCTCTTGCCTTTAGCCCAGATGGAGAATTTTTGGTCAGCGGCAGTTCGGATGAGACGATTAAGATTTGGAGGCAGGCTGAATGATCGACCCGTCCTACTGCCAACTCATGTCCCAATATAACCACTGGATGAATCAGAAGCTCTACGCGATTTGCGCGGAGATTCCTGATGAGGAGCGGAAGCAGGATCGGGGTGCTTTCTTCAAGTCAATTCACGGTACGTTAAATCACTTGCTGGATGGCGATCGCACCTGGATGAAGCGATTTACCGGAAAACCCTTTTCATCCCGAAGGATTGGAGGAGAACTGTATTCTGATTTTGAGCAACTCCACCAGGAACGCGAGCAGGTTGACCAGGAAATTTTGGCATGGGCTAAAACACTTTCAGCCGAATGGCTTGCCCAACCCTTTGAATACACCAGCAACGTAGACGGCAGAACCCGAACTTTGCCGACCTGGACCCTGGTAACGCACCTGTTCAACCATCAAACGCACCATCGCGGTCAACTCACAACTTTGCTCTCTCAAATAGGGCACGATCCGGGCGTAACGGATTTACCCTGGTTGACTGAACTAAGTTTGCAGTGAGCGACAACAATTATCATTTTTGATTAACAAAAAGGTTTGAGCTATGGTCAACTCCTCCATCGAAGCCGTTCCTGTAACCGTGTTGACTGGATACCTGGGAGCAGGAAAAACAACGCTGCTAAACCGCATTCTGACTCACGAACACGGCAAAAAAGTGGCAGTGATCGTGAATGAGTTTGGCGAAGTGGGCATTGACAACCAGCTAGTGATCGATGCCGATGAAGAAATCTTTGAGATGAACAACGGCTGCATCTGCTGCACAGTACGCGGTGATCTGATTCGCATCATTGGCAACTTAATGCGGCGACGCGACAAGTTTGATCATCTAGTGATTGAAACGACTGGATTAGCTGATCCCGCTCCCGTGATCCAAACCTTTTTTGTAGACGAAGATGTCAATTCTCAGATGCAGTTGGATGCTGTTGTGACGGTAGTTGACACTAAGCACATTTGGGAGCATTGGGACAGCAGCGAAGCGCAGGAGCAAATTGCTTTTGCCGATGTGATTTTGCTCAACAAAACTGATCTGGTTGAGCCAGCCCAACTGCAGGAGTTGGAGCAGCGAATTCGGGGAATGAATGCGATCGCCAAAATCTATCACACCCAAAACTGCTCGGTTGAAATGGATTCCGTCTTAGGTGTAGGTGCATTTGACCTTCAGCGGGCACTAGAAATTGATCCGCAGTTTCTCAATGAAGATGCCCACGAGCACGACGAAACGGTTACTTCGATCGCGCTGGTTGAGTCGGGTGCAATTAACGGCGAAAAGCTGCAAGCCTGGATCAGCCAATTGCTGCAAACCCAGGGTCCTAATATTTTTCGGATGAAGGGAATTTTGAATCTGGCGGGTTCTGACCAGCGGTTTGTATTTCAAGGCGTACACATGATTTTTGACGGCAGACCCGATCGCCCCTGGAAGCCAGATGAAATTCGCAAAAACGAACTAGTTTTCATCGGTCGCAACCTGGACGAAACCAAACTGAGCGAGGATTTCCGGGCGTGTCTAACGTAGGTGCAGCTAATCGTCAGCTTGTAGAACCGTTCTGGCAAGGCAATCTAAATGACTACGTGACAGCGATCGCCTGGTCGCCCAACGGTCAAATTCTTGCCGCTAGTTCTGCTGCTGGAGAGGTTGTAATCGTAGATATTGAGACGCGATCGCTCCGGTCTATACAAACGGGCAATGGGCGATCGCTCAACTGCCTGGGTTTCTCTTCAGACGGTCAATTTTTAGCAACAGGCGGGCAAGAGGGATGGGCCAAAATCTGGCAGATTGAAGCTGGAGATTTCACATTAATCACGACGATTGAACCCCCCCCGGTTTGGATCGATCACCTCGCCTGGAATCCTAAACACAACGAGCTAGCGTTCAGTCTAGGACGCGATGTCCAAATTTGGGATGTGGAAGCTGGCAAAGTTACGGCTACCTTAAACTTTGAGGCATCGTCTGTTTTGGATCTAGTGTGGCATCCCCAGGGTGAATTTTTGGCAGCGGCAGGACATCGAGCTGTCAAGACCTGGAACCGTGAAGCTTGGCACAGCGACCCAACTACCTGGGAACTGATAGCCGCAAGCGTGGCGATCGCTTGGTCGCCTAACGGAGAATATCTAGCATCTGGCAACATGGATCGAACATTGCTGGTCTGGCAATGGGGCAATCCCTATCCCTGGCAGATGCAGGGCTTTCCGGGTAAAGTGCGGCAGCTTGCCTGGTCAGACCTGTTAACTAAAACAGGTGCACCACTGTTGGTGACCAGCAGTCAAGAAGGACTAATCGTCTGGGCAAAACATCCCGATGAGTCAGTTGACTGGGGCGCAAATGTACTGAATTTGCATGAGGGAACGGTGCAGGCGATCGCCTTTCAACCGGGCACCGCACTACTGGCATCTGCTGCTAACGACGGTTGGATCGGGTTATGGCAACAAGCCTCAAAAGTCGTCCAAATCCTGGAAGGAGCACCTCAAGGATTCTCTTGCCTGGCATGGCAGCCCAGCGGCCAAAAACTAGCCGCCGGAGGACAAAACGGCGAACTGCTGATCTGGTCGCAACTTGGCTAAGCAGAAGGATTTGGTTAGTTCACTACCTCTAGTCCAAGGTGCTAGTTTAAGGACAGAGCATTGTATAAGAGCTATTACTATGTCTTCTACAGCAGTCACTACAGTTGTCAAAATGCTGGAGTCGTTGCCGACTCAACTACAAGAGCAAGTTGCAGAGCATCTACGAGAGTACATCGACGACCTACAAGATGAAATTGCATGGAATGAGATATTCCAGAGAACACAGCCAAAACTTGTTGCTGCGGCGCAGCAAGCCAAACGAGCGATCGCTGAGGGACAAGCAGTCCCTATGAACTACGACAAGCTATGAAGTCCGCTAGTTCTACCCTCATTTTGGAGTGGATACCAGCAACTAGGTTATGAAACAAGACAAAGTGCAAGGAAAGCGTATCGATTGTGGGCAGAAAATCCCTTTCATCCGTCCTTGCATTTCAAATGCATTAACGCCGAAGAAGGGATTTGGTCTGTCAGAGTGACGCGGAGCTATCGGGCACTTGGAATCTTAGAAGGTGACACCGTGACTTGGTTCTGGATCGATAGCCATGACAACTATGAGCGTTTCTTCTCGTAGCTTCCGCTGGCTCAACCCCTTAACCTGTCCAGTTCCTGGCTAACAGACTTTCTGTCCTTATCTTGTCTCTAGTTCACCGCTTCTAGCTCAAAGTAGAAGTCCGTCTGATTGCTTTCAGCAGCCGAGAGTGCCTCGATCACCTCCGCCGGATCGCGGCGAAACTGACGCTGAACGACTGTCCAGCATGCATCGCGACCATCGGTTGTGACGGGAGCCAGGTTTCGCAATTGTCGCAGAGAGTTCATGCAGGCGGGGCAGTCACAACCGAACAGAGCAACGGCTGCATCGCTTTCTGCCTCGCTAAATGCCAGCATGGGATACTCAGCATTTGGATTCTCGTAAACTCTGGAGTCGTCGCTAACTGAGGCATTAGTAAACGTTGGAGCGATTGGAGCCGCAGCCTGAACCGAATCGCCAGTTTGCGCTGGACCAACAACCGGAATATTGACAGGAGCCGCAAGGCTAGCAACGTGTTGCGCTGGAGCTATCCGTGTGCAGCTAAACTGATTAGGCTGCAGTTGGGAGGGGCGGCACGTCACAGGCTCAACCGACTCAGCAGCAACAGGTACACCTGCATGAGCCGAATTCGTTACTACTAGCAAAGACAGCATCGCCCCAGTCAAACTGGGAAGGGATACTAGACTGAGGGCAATCTTACTTTTCATAACTCAATCTTTGAAAAGGGTCGTTCAACTGTAAATCTTGCGGCAGCCGCTACACGACAGATTTCTTGAAATCTGTACGTGTTATTCAGATGCTAAATATTTTAGAGTCTATGCTCAGATTACTCTAGCAGGCAAAACCTGCCGGTTCAGGAAAAATGCAATGCAATTTCTATTTTGGGCAAGAAATTACCCTGAACTTCGCCTAGCGAATGGCGTACAGCCGTAAAATTATTGTTAGAGTTTTCAAACGGTCTTCGCAGTTTTGCGGGAAGAAAACACTGAAGAATGGGAGCAGTCTTTACAACTCTTAAAGTACTTTAACTATTCCTCAGATAGGGCAGGCAGGGTGTTGCATCTATAGAATTTGTTTGCCTCCTCGATCCGTTAGGGCGAGGCTGTTTTTTTGCGTCTGGCGGTGCGAAGCAGTTCCCCTTTTGAGGTAATCGCTCTTCTTTCCTAAAACTCACAACTCCTATTCCTTTCCAATTAAGGCAAACTTGAGATCGCCATAATTTAAGAAGCGATTCAGGCTATTCATACAGCTAATCGATTAGAGTTCATTTACGGCAACTGCACAGGAGGTTTCTACCTAACATGAATCGAGCAATTTCCTTAGAGAAAACATTTCCTCCCGCAGCAGAAAAGCAGCCTTATGTGCATGATCTGCATGGGGATCAACGGTATGACGATTATTTTTGGATGCGCGATCGCCAAGATCCCAAAGTAATTGCTTACCTAGAAGCAGAAAATGCCTACACCCAATCCGTGATGCAGCACACGGAAGAACTGCAAACCATGCTGTACCAGGAAATGCTGGCTCGAATTCAAGAAACCGACCTATCAGTGCCCTATCGCAAAGGCGATTTCTACTACTATTCGCGCACTGAAGAAGGCAAAGCTTACTCGATTTACTGCCGCAAACGAGGTAGCCTCGACGCACCCGAAGAAGTGCTGCTCGACCAAAACCAACTTGCTGCAGAGCATGAGTTTTTTCAGCTTGGTTTATTGCAGGTTAGCCCTGACCATCAGCTACTAGCCTATTCCGTCGATACCAGCGGGTCAGAACGCTACACGCTATTTTTCATGGATCTGGAAACTCGCCAGCTGTTCCCAGAAGGCATTACCGAAACTTCGCCTGCTTTTGCCTGGGCGAATGACAGCAAGACCGTATTTTATACGCAAGTAGACGCGACCAATCGTCCGTTTAAGCTGTTTCGACATGAGGTGGGCAACAACACGGCGGAGGATGCGCTGATCCACCACGAAGCCGACGATTCGTACTTTCTAGGCGTTGGTAAGACTCGCAGCGAAGCTTACATTTTGCTGCATCTGGAGAGCAAAATTACTTCAGAAGTGCATTACCTGGAAGCTGCCAACCCGACGGATGAGTTTCGGTTGATTCATCCGCGATCGTCCGGGATGGAGTACGGCATTGAACATCACAACGACTCTTTTTACATTGTCACTAACGACAACGCAATCAACTTCAAGCTAATGAAAGCTCCGGTAGATGCACCCGCCAAGGAAAATTGGCAGACGGTGATTCCCCATCGCGAAGACGTGATGATATCCGGTGTGAGTGCCTTTGCGGATCATCTGGTGATTTATGAGCAAGCGGCAGGCTTACCGACAATTCGCGTTCGTCAGCTTTCCACAGGTGATGAACATGATATTGAATTCCCAGAGCCGACCTACGACGTTTCCCCTGGCGGCAACCCAGAATTTAACACGACAATTCTGCGATTTAGCTACACCTCTCTGGTGACTCCTAATTCGGTCTATGACTACAACATGGAAACACGAGAACGGGAGCTAAAGAAGGAAACTCCCGTTTTGGGTGGCTATGACAAAACTCAGTATGTGAGCGAACGCATCACTGCAACTGCTGCGGATGGCACTCAAGTTCCGATCTCGATTGTTTGCAAAAAAGGAATTGAGAAGAATGGCGCAAATCCATTCCTGCTGACAGGCTACGGCTCCTATGGCTTTAGCTACCCGGTGTCGTTTTCGTCTAGCCGACTATCGCTGTTAGATCGGGGCGTGGTGATGGCGATCGCCCACATTCGCGGCGGTGCTGAAATGGGACGCAAGTGGTACGAAGACGGCAAGTTTTTGAAAAAGAAGAATACTTTTACCGACTTCATTGCCTGTGCCGAGCACGTAATTGCAGAAGGTTGGACATCGAGCGATCGCCTCGCTATCTCTGGTGGCAGTGCAGGCGGCTTACTCATGGGAGCCGTAATTAACGCCCGCCCTGAACTGTTTAATATCGTGGTGGCTCACGTTCCCTTTGTGGATGTGGTTACCACCATTTTGGATACGTCCCTGCCGCTCTCGGCGTTGGAATGGGAAGAATGGGGTAACCCCAACAACAAAGCCTACTACGACTACATGAAATCCTATTCGCCTTATGACAACGTCGAGGCAAAGGATTATCCGCATTTGCTAATTACTGCTGGCTTAAATGACTCCCGCGTGCAGTACTGGGAACCCGCTAAGTGGACGGCAAAGTTGCGATCGCTCAAAACCGACAAAAATATCCTGCTGCTCAAGACCAACATGGGGGCAGGTCATGGTGGTGCATCCGGACGCTACGAGCGACTCAAGGAAATTGCTTTTGAGTATGCGTTTTTGTTGGATCGATGGGGGATGGTTTAGAAGAAAGGAGCTGATCAAGGTTGATTTTTTGTGTGCTGAGTACGCAAAAAATCAACCTTGATCAGCTCCTCATATCCCAGCAATATCTTTGTCATTTTGGCTACAACTGATTCTGGTAATCTATGATGTTGAATCAACTTGATTAAGTTGTAGCGGGTTAGATTAGGGTCGGTGAAATGAAAAGCGCCCTGGAGTAAAAGTTAAATGATTGAAGTTGAGCATTTGAGTAAGGTCTATGGCTCGACCCCGGCGATCCAGGATGTCACGTTTGCGGTAGAGCCAGGGGAAATTTTGGGATTTCTTGGCCCCAACGGAGCCGGAAAGACCACGACCATGCGAATTTTGACCGGATATTTGCCTGCGACGGGTGGTACAGCCAAGGTTGCTGGGTTTGATGTGCATGAAGACTCAATGGCAGTCCGCAAGCGAATCGGCTATTTGCCAGAAACGCCGCCGCTTTACCCCGACATGACCGTCGAGGGTTTTTTGTATTTTGTGGCGCGGCTCAAGGGCGTAGCGGCTGGCGATCGCTCCAACCGAGTCCAGTCTGCCCTATCTCGCTGCAATCTCCAGGAAAAGCGCAACGTCTTAATTCGCAAACTGTCCAAGGGCTTTCGGCAACGGGTAGGAATTGCTCAGGCGATCGTTCACGATCCACCCGCCATCATTTTGGATGAACCGACCGTCGGGCTTGACCCACGCCAAATTATTGATGTTCGCAATCTGATCAAAAGTCTGGCAGGAGATCACACGATTATCCTCTCGACCCACATTTTGCCAGAGGTCAGTATGACCTGTAGCCGCGTCGCCATCATCAATAAGGGGCGCGTCGTTGCGACCAATACCCCTGACCAACTAGTTGCACAACTCAGGGGTGGTGCAGGCTATGAGCTAGAGGTCGAAGGTAATTTTGAGGCAGTGCAGCAGCGGTTGCAGACCTTACCCGGAGTGCAGGCTGTAGAAGCGATCGCCGCCGAAATGCTGCCCGAAAATCATTACAAAATTCGTATCACTTCCACACCTGAAGCCGATCCGGGGCGAGATGTTGCAGCGGCGATCGTTGGGACGGGGCTGGGGCTCTATGAAATGAAACGGGTTCAGGTCAGCCTGGAAGATGTGTTCCTGGAACTCACTACTGAAGAGAAAACACCAGACGCAAGTTTGCCAGAACCAGAACTCACAGAATCAGACCCATCAGAGGTGACAGGCTCCTCACAGCCATCAGGAAATCCATCAGAAGGAGAAGCAGCTTAGATGCGTGTCATCTTAGGAAACGTTTTGGCGATCTACCGTAAAGAGCTGCAAAGCTATTTTGCTTCCCCCTTTGCCTACATCATCGCAGGGGTGTTTTGGCTGCTCAGCGGTATATTTTTTGCGATATTAATGCTTAGCCCTCAGGGGTTAATTGCTCAAATTGCCCTTCGCGATCAGATGGGTGTAACCGAACCAGTCGATGTTGCCTATGAATTCCTCAATGCTTATTTAGGAGTACTAGGTTCACTCTCCCTGTTTTTGCTGCCAATGCTCTCGATGGGGCTGTATGCCGAAGAACGCAAGCGCGGCACCCTGGAATTGCTTGCTACTTCCCCGATCACAAACTGGGCCGTGGCACTGGGTAAACTGCTGGGCGTGCTGACTTTCTTTATCACAATGGTGCTGCCGCTGCTGGTCTACGAGTCGATCGCCCTTAGCGCTGCCGACCCGCCCGTTCAGCCTACCGTTATGCTGTTGGGTCACGCAGGTTTGATTCTACTTGCAGCTGGAGTGTTATCCCTGGGCATGTTTGTCTCTTCGCTCACTGACAGCACCATTTTGGCTGCAATTCTCACTTTTACGCTGATCTTGTTTTTGTGGATTGTTGAGTCGATCGCCGGAAGCCTCAGCGGTTGGGCAGGAGAAGCCTTAGGACATCTTTCTCTCCTGAAACACTATACCGACCTGATTCAGGGCACTGTCAACACCAGTGGGTTGATTCTGTTTGCTAGCTATATTCTGCTAGGGATCTTTCTTACTGCTCAGTCGATTGAAACCTTCCGGTTCCAGCGCTCGTAGAAACTGTTTAGATAACAAATTGTCCTCGTAAGGGCGTAGCATTCGGCAGAAAGTCTCTGGAGAGCCACAAGTCAGCGCCCGAATGCTACGCCCCTACCCCTAGCTGGACAATCAATTCAATCTGGATTCTCCTATCTCCTAATCCTCAATTCCTAACTCCTAATCCCCTTCATTCCCATGAAAACCGCCATTAAATGGAAGTACATTAAATATCTATTTTGGCTAGGTCCAATATTAATCATCATGGGGCTTTCAGCCGGAGTGGTTGCTGGAAGTTGGGGTCCTTTACCTCTAGCTTTGATTATGGCTGGAGTTATCATTTCAGGGATTTGGCTGTTTTCTGAACCCGCTGTCCTGAAAGGATTTTTGGATCGTCGTTCGACTCAAGCTGGCACCAACGCCCTAGCTGCAACCCTGGCGGTTTTGGTGATCTTGGGACTGATTAACTTCCTGGGTGTGCGCTACTCCAAGCAGGTTGACCTGACGGAAAATCAGCTATTTACGCTCTCACCCCAGACCCAGGAAGTTTTGCAAAACCTGGAACAGCCCGTCAAAATTTGGGTGTTTGCCATTACGCCAAACCCAAACGATCGCAGGCTGCTCGAAAACTATCAGCGGCAGAGCAGTCAGTTTAGCTTTGAGTATGTTGACCCTCAGGCACGACCGGGACTAGCACGAGATTTCGGGGTACAGCAGGCGGGTGAGGTCTATCTGGAAAGAGGCGAAAATCGGACATTCCTTCAGCAGATTGCTCAAGAACCACTGTCAGAACGCAGAATTACCAATGCAGTTGGGCAAATCGCCAGCGATCGCCAACCCAAGGTTTATTTCCTTCAGGGACATGGAGAGCGAGCGCTAGAGCCGGGGCAGGGTAGCTTCTCTCAAGCTCTGGGCAGTCTGGGGGATGAAAACTTTGTTGCCGAACCGCTGAACCTGGCTGAAAATCCAGACATTCCTGAAGACACAACGGTTTTAGTATTGGCTGGACCCCAGCGAGCACTGCTACCACCAGAAGTCACCGCCCTGCGAAACTATCTTCAGCGCAAAAGCGGACTCCTGTTGATGCTCGACCCCGACACCGATCCGGGTTTAGGGGCACTGCTGCAAGACTGGGGCATCAGCCTAGACGATCGCCTGATTATTGACCCCAACGGACAGACAGCCGGAGTGAATGCAGCAGTCACCATCGTCACACAATACGGTGTTCACCCAATTACAGAAGAGTTTGGCGATGGCATTTCCTTTTATCCGCTGGCTCGACCGATTGGCGTAACTGAAACCCCAGAAGTAGAAGCCTCACCGCTGCTGCTGACGGGCGATCGCGTCCAAGCAAAGCCTATTCCCGAAAGTGGTGAGCTAAACTTTGACCCCAATCTTCCGCCGCAAGGTTCACTGACGTTGGGTGTGGCGCTGAGCCGTCCTGTACCCGACGAAGCACCACAAGCAGAAGCGAGCCCCAGCCCTGCGCCATCTCCCTCACCTGAAGCATCAGCGTCTCCTACGCCATCCCCTTCACCTGAGGCATCAGCATCTCCTACGCCATCTCCCTCACCTGAAGCGTCAGCATCTCCAGACGCAGATGAAGCTACTGAAGCGGAGGACGATGAAACCGCATCGGAAACCAGACTAGTTGTGATTGGCAACTCTAGCTTTGCGACAGACGGACTGTTTGAGCAGCAGCTCAATGGCGATGTGTTTCTCAACTCGGTAAACTGGCTGAGCCAGCAAGATACTCAGGTGCTTTCCATTCGTCCCAAAGAGGCAACCAATCGCCGCATCATCATGACACCTCGACAGCAAATCACCTCAGCCCTGACCGCACTGGTGATTTTGCCTGTGTTGGGCTTTGGGGCAGCAATTTTAGTTTGGCTACGGCGGCGATAAGGAGTTAGCGCAAATGAAGTTTAAGCCGACTACTTTGGCACTGGTGGCGATCGCCACTATTCTAGGTGGAGTTGTTTATTTCACCGAAACCCGCAATTCCTCCGACCCAGAAGCGACAGAAGAGGGAGACGGTAGCATCTTTGAATTTGAAGAAGACCAGGTGCAGTCCTTCACGGTAGAAACGCCAGAACGAACCCTATCTTTTGAGAAAGATGATGCAGGGCAATGGCAAATGCAGCAGCCGGAATCTGGTCTGGCGAGTGATGCCTCTGTTGCCTATTTGCTGAATTTATTAGCGACTGGGGAGAGCGATATCATTCTCACTGTCCCTGCTACCGATACAGCAGAATTTGGTCTGGATGAACCGACAGCAACGATTAATGTCGTGCTAGACAACCAGGAAACCCACCAGTTGATTTTGGGTAGCGCCAACTTTGACAACAGTGCGATTTACGCTCAGGCTGATCCAGAAGCTGACTCCGAGCCTGAACCAGCGACTGAGGAAGGGAATTCAGAGCAAACAGCCGACACGCCAGAAATCAGCGTCTTACAGGTTTCTCCAGACTTTGAGAATGCAGTGAATCGTCCATTAGAGGAATGGCGATCGCAGCCCGACGAACCACCTCCTACAAATTCACCTTCACCCTCCACAGCGCCACCTGATACGAGTGGATCGGGTGCTGCGGAACCTGAAGCGAGTCCACCCGCAGCAAATCCACCTGCAGCAAATCCGCCTGAATCAAGTGAACCTGAGGCGAGTGCCCCCGCAGTTAGTCCACCTGCAGCTGAATCAACACAACCCGCAGAAGGAAATTAAGCAGATTTCCGAGGAAGGGTAGAACTTGCGCAGGGGCGAACATATGTTCGCCCTGCTTAGCATTTTTAGCTCCTGATGAGGAGATTTTTGAAGAATTGTTTCAGATTTATATACCTACGGAAAGAAATTTACTGGCCTTGTTACTCTACGGAAAGAGATGAATTTACTCCTTCGCCATGACAAAAATTCCTGATAGCGTTAGCACTCTAGAACTATCTAAGCTCTGCATTTACAAAGCCCTGAAAGAGATAGAAGCTCAGCAAGAGCAGGATAGAAAAACCGAGAAAAAGGACTGATAGTTAGCAGTCCTCGGTCATTATTCCTGGGTCATTGGCTATTTGTCATTTGTGAGAAGTTGACTACAGAGTTAACTGCAAATGACAAAAAACAAATAACCAAGGACAAAGTTATAGATTTGTAACTAGTCTGGCTTTCCTTAGAGCGAACTGCAAAAAGCTCTCCTGGCGAGCAATAATATTTGCCTCTGCTTCCATATCTGCCTGTAGCTGACACTGGCGATTGCCAGTGGTTAGAACTGTCTCCTCCGGTTGAATCGTCACCTCACAAGAGTTTGTAGTGAATGCTGGTTCAGGACTGCCTGATGCTGGCGCTGCTGAACTTAGCGCGAGGGGCGACCGCATCCACCGAGATTACCATTACAGTCCCTCCAAGGGTGCCGTAGTTAGGGAAGGGGCAGGCATTAGCGTGTAAGCGAACGGGTTACTCTAGTTTCGCATCGTTAATGTCCTGGGTGGCGATCGCAATACCTATAGAACTCACCAAAACAATACCGTCCCTAGTTGTCCAACGGCTATAGGCGGTAAAAGTTCTTTTGCTCTGACCGAGCGCAAAGACAATGGAGAGCAGATTTCAAGCAGAGGAACTTTAGGATATGGAAGTATAAAAGCTGTAAACTCACTTTTAATTCTTCCACTCATTTTGACAGGGTGAAAATTAGGGCAGGGCGGCTGTCTGAAGTAGCCATTTGACAGGAATTTCTTGTAAAGGAATAGTGAATTGTCCAGGCGGAACCCCGACTTTTAGCAATGACGATTAAGATAGATGAAGAAACGGTCAAGCTAGAAAAACCTCATGACCCAAGCCCTATTCCAGTCTGCTGCTGTTCCCCGGCTAAATGCCCCTACCCTGCATCGCTTACCCAATGGTTTAACCATTGTTGCTGAGCGGATGCCCGTCGAAGCAGTCAACCTTAGCCTGTGGCTGGGGATTGGCTCAGCGGTAGAGCCTGACTCGATCAACGGCATGGCTCACTTCTTAGAACACATGATTTTTAAGGGAACGGCTCACCTGGAAAGCGGTGAGTTTGAACGCTTGATTGAGCAACGAGGCGCTGTCACCAATGCCGCTACTAGTCAAGACTACACCCACTACTACATCACTACTGCGCCCAAAGATTTTGCTGAATTGGCTCCCCTTCAGGTTGAGGTGGTGATGAATGCGGCAATTCCTGATGAAGCGTTTGAGCGAGAAAGGTTTGTCATTTTAGAAGAAATCCGCCGCGCCAATGACAATCCGCGCCGTCGCACCTTCTACCGTTCGATGGATCTTGGCTTTGAGCGGTTGCCTTATCGCCGTCCCGTATTGGGACCTACGGCTGTGGTTGAGCAACTGACCCCGCAGCAAATGCGCGATTTTCACTCAACCTGGTATCAGCCGCAGTCCATTACAGCTGTAGCGGTCGGCAATTTACCCGTTGAGGAACTGATTCAGACAGTTGCAGAGAGCTTTGCTAAAGCAGAAACCCGCTCTGAGCTGGCAAGCGACCACCTTCCAACGCTTCCTAACACAACTCCCGAATCCGCTTTCTCCACCATTCAGCGCCAGGAATATGTTGATAGCAGCCTGCAACAGGCGCGTCTGGTCATGGTATGGCGTGTTCCCGGTACGGTGAATCTCCAGGAAACCTATGCGTTAGATATTCTCGCTTCCGTTTTAGGACAGGGACGTACAGCCCGCCTATTCCGAGATTTGCGCGAAGAAAGAAAGTTAGTCACTAACATCTCAGTCAGCAACATGACCTACACGCAGCAGGGACTTTTCTACATCTCGGCTCAGCTTCCGGTCGAAAATCTGGAGACTGTGGAGCAGGCGATCGCCCAACACATCCGCACCGTTCAGACAGAGCCGATTAACGAAAGTGAGATTGCCAGAATCCGCACCCTAGTTGCTAACCGATATGTTTTTGCCAATGAGACACCAGGCGATCGCGCTGGACTTTACGGCTACTACCAGTCTGTTGTAGGCGACCTCACCCCCGCATTCAACTATCCCGCCCGCATTCAGGTGATCAATGCAGCAGAGTTGCAAACTGCGGCACAGCAGTACCTTTCACCTGATGCTTACGGTGTGATGACGATCAAACCTGCCTGATGCAGTTTTAACAAGCTGCTTCATTAAGAGAAAAAATGGGAGAGGGCAAAACCTTCTCCCATTTTTTGATCACTCCTCAAACGAAATGAGCAGCTTACGCAGCAATTGAGCGAGTTCTTTTCGTTCTGATTCCTTTAACCCGTTGAGGAGACGATGTTCATTTGCAACGTGAGCCTCAACTGCTCTTTCAATCAGGTCAAACCCTTTGCGGGTTAACTGAATTAACGTTCCTCGGCGATCGCCCGGATCAGGAATACGCTTCACGAGATCAGCCTGTTCCAGGCGGTCAATCCGATGGGTCATCGTCCCTGACGAAACCATTAGAGTGTTGAATAGCTCCGTCGGTGAAAGCTGATATGGCTGACCAGAACGCCGCAAGGTTGCCAGCACATCGAATTCTCCAGAGTGTAAGCCAAACTCTGAAAACGTCTCTTGAATTCCTCGATCTAAGTATTTCGAGAGCCGCTCCATTCTGCCGATGATGCCCATAGGGGATACGTCCAAATCAGGACGTTCTTTCTGCCATTGAGCCAAAATCGCATCGACTGGATCGCACTTCATTCTGCTGCTTACTCAACTGAATTCTCGACATCAACTATCTTAACATCAAGATATTTTGCTACAATCTTGGCATCAAGTATCTTGCCTTCGAGATAAACAAGGACTTTCACCCATGAATGAACGGACAATTTATCTTTTAGCTGCTCTAGCAGGTGGGGCAGTTCTTCCAGTTCAAGTTGCCTTAAATACCCTACTGCGGCGCTATGTAGGTGAACCGATGCAGGTTACGTTTATTTCTTATCTTGCAGGTGCTTTAGCATCACTTGCGATCTGTTTCGTTGCACGATATCCCCTTCCTGCTGCTGCTGCTCTGACTCAGACTTCCTGGTGGATGTGGATTGGTGGATGTTTAGGCACGTTTTATGTGTGGTCAACGATTTTCGCAACGCCTAAAATTGGAGCCGCTCTTGCCCTTGCACTCACGATCGCCGGTCAAATGATTGCAGCACTTTTCTTAGATCACTATGGTGCGATCGGGTTGACTCGATATGCTGCAAGCCCAACTCGCATTGCAGGTGTTGTATTAGTAGTTCTGGGTGTTTCCCTGGTTGCCTACGTAAGACGTTAATTCAACCATTTGGCAAAAGCATGAGCCCGATTATTGAATTAAGCGGACTCAATGCCCACATGATGATCAAAGGTTCCGTCGAGTCCTGGTTCAAACGAAGAAGTACGAGCGATCGCATCCAGATTAATAGGACCGTAGACATGAGGGAAAAGCTCGCTTCCTCCTTCTAGGTTTTCGTAAACGAGACGGGGGTGTAGCAGTTCAGTCTCGATGTGCAGAAGGATCAGACCTCGCATGTTTCTGAAGAGATGGTTAGCGACTCGAACCACCTGGTTAGCATCGGAACAGTGAATAAAACCTTCCGACCGAAAGAACTCAGCCTCGTATTGTCCTTGACCTTTGGCATCGTGCCACCGGCGCTCTGTAGTGATGTGGTAAATCGTCGTCATTAGATTTTTGTTAAACCGCTGTTGGTAACTTTAACAGACTGTTTATCTCCACCACATTGACTTGAGTACTCGATGTTCCCGTTCGGTTCAGCCATATGGACCTCATGCCAACAGATTGGCTTCCCAAAACATCAACTTCCAAGTTATCGCCCACGTAAACACAACCTTGTGGTTTGAGCGATGCTCTGCGGTACGCTTCTAGAAAGATTTGCGGATTGGGTTTGGCAACTCCAACCTCTTCCGAAATAACGACGACCTCGAACCTACTTTCTAATTCCAAACGATGCAGTTTCAATTTCTGTTGGTCTGTATTTCCGTTTGAGATGATGCCCAACCTGTGACCCGATAAAGCGGAAAGGCAAGGCAAAACATCATCAAACAATGTCCAGCTATCCTCATAACTCCGTAAATAAATCTCAAAACGCGCATCGGCTTCAGAATCCGAAAGGATAGGATTAACTTCTGCAAAAAGTTCTCGAATACGATGGCGGCGATGCTCTAAAAATGAGATTTCGCCTCTGGTAAAAGCGCCAAAGTACTTTAGCAGAACTGAATCCCACAATGCACAGAACTCATCTTCTGAATGAGGCAGCAGATGGTTGAATTGGCTGAGGAACAAGCGAGCCGCACGAATCTGAGCTTGCTTGTGATTGACCAATGTGTCGTCTATGTCAAACAGTATCATCGTTTGCAGTATGCCAAACGCAACCAAGCTGCGCGTGGCAGCATAACATTGCCCATTACCCGCCGCAGCTAACTTTTAATTTTCAACAGATAACTTCTCGACGGTCGGCGTGCAGGGGTGTTGTTAGAATGCGATCGCTTGCTTTAAGCATGAGCATGGTGCGTTCCCAAAAATCTATCAGTAGAGTAGCAAGAGTTGCATTAAGGAATGCACCCTACAAGATCGGCGATCGCACTGGGATGTACCCATCATTGAACTTGGATTTTCTCAATCAAATATTTAGCTTTTGCTAATACCCATGATTCAGTTCTCTCGCTCTCTGCAATTTTGTTCAGAGCATCTACGGCACGGTTTTCCCGAAAAATACGAGGAGACTGTGAAACTCTAGTTCTTGCCCCGCTTTCTTCATACCCCTCAATCTTCATCAAGGCTTCAATTAGATCATCATCTCTCTTTTCACGATCACTGAATGCCTCAAAGTATTTAACAAAGCATCCCATTCCAATTGACTGAATGCTTCTATATAGTTGGTCATCGTTCATCACCATACCCCCAAGCACTAATCTGCATAACGATTGAGATGAGCCGCCGTAGACAATCTTGATTTCAACAGATAACTTCTCGACGGTCGGTTTGCATGGGCGCTGCTAGACTGCAACGCTTGCTTTGAAAATTCATAAATACGATGCGTTCCTAAAAACTTATCCGTGAAGGACTAGAAGTTAGATTTGGGAACACACCCTACAAGATCGGCGATCGCACTGAAAGTTAAGCAGGCTAACGGCAAAGCTCATCGGACACAGTAGCCTCGAACACTCAACCAGCTCACTGCGTTCCGGTGCAGCGACGTGTTAGGCTACGATTGCCCTATCCACCAAACAATATGTGTGGATTTTGCTGGATAAGTTCTACCGGAATAGGAACATTCAGTTTTTCAGATAATTCAAGGACGTTGTTGCTAAAGTCCGTAACTCCTGCAATACCGACAGCAATAGCACAGGCAGCTAACCACAGCGAACGAATTCGTTTGCCTAGTCGCTTAGGATCTCGTTTCTGTTCATCAGCTAAGTCTGCCTGTAACTCCTCAATCTCAATCTCAATGTCTGCCTGCTGTTCTTTAGGAAATGTTTTAATAGCTGCCTTGAGAGATTGGATGAGTTTGGTTATCTCGTCTATATTTACACTGATTTGAATTGAATAGTCATTAAATTGCCCGCCCTCTTGGTAACCACCTTCTGCGGCAAATCCTCCGCCAAACTTCGATCCTCGTAGGTCATATTTTGATCCTTGACTCTCCGCCATAGTCTTTACAATTTCTACCAGTGTTGACTTCTCAACTTTCTCAGCTTCTACCAGCTTTGCATAATTTTCAACCTGTCTTTCAAGTTGCTTGATGTTTCGCTCATATAGTTCTTTAGCGGAGGCTTCGATAGCTGCACGATCAGCTTCAACTGATGCTCCTAGTGAAATAACAAATACCTGCCTATTGCAATTAATTCCCTGAATCGTAATATCATCATCTTGATATTTCGCTCTAAGTTCCATGAATGACTGAAAGAACGCTTTCCAGTCAATACCTTCAGTGAAGGTAATGTCGATTGTTTCTAGTGCACTTTCAATAATTTGAAACCGTTGGGTAAATTCACCGGGAGCAAAATTATTGTTGGGGGCAACCGGAAGACGAGACTCAAATTGATCCTTCTCTATATTCCATTTGCGGAAAATATATTTACATTCAATATCATCTAAATCAGTTGTATGCCCAATTTGCCAACTCTCGATGCAGGCTCCAGTAATTATCGCTCTATTAAAACCTGCATCCAGAACTTGAGAAAAGGAGAGGTTTGAATGGTGCAGGTCAGCATCTTGAAATTCAGCTGCACAGAGATTGGCGTAGCTGAGATCTGCTGCAACTATATCAGCCTTGAAGAGGTCAGCGTCGTTAAGTTTGGCATAAATAAGACAAGCCCCATGCAGATTAGCTTGTTTTAGGTTGGCGTAGCTCAGAATTGCAAAAGCAAGATTAGCCCCATGCAGATTGGCGTTACTGAGATTAGTGTCACTAAAATTGGCATAGCTCAGAGCAACACCGCTAAGATTGACGCTGCTCAAATCAGGCTCTGTATCGTTATTTTGCTCTCGCCACTGATTCCAAACTTTAACCCCTTGCATGAGAATTTCTAGATGTTCTGGGTTTGCCATTGCATATAACTTATGCCTGTCACATTTTTGAAAGTTTAGCAGTTGAGCTAAGCAGAACAACTATCAAAGTGCATGTCATTGATTCAAACGAAGTAGCCTAACAATTTATTGTACTGAAATTTTCCGTATAGCCCCTACCCCAGGCTATTATCCCAAAACTTTATGGATAAAGTGCTTTTCAAGCGCATCACCCGGAAAGTTTCCGTATAAAACCTGTTGTCTGGAGAATTATCTTGAAAGTTTCTGCATTATTTCAGAATTTAGCAGAGGGGTTTACTAGTGATATTTGTTACATAGACAAATGACATCTATGACAACTATGAATCTTTCCTTCAAGTTTTTCGATCGGCTAGAAATGTATGCGTCAGAGGCATTATTTCTACCAAGCCGAAAAAAGTTGTATTCAATGGAATAAACGCTTTGCTGCTTTTCATGACATGAAATCACGTGTTAAATCAAGGGGGACGAGGAATAAAGAGTCCACCGAATTAATGGGATATTCCCATCCCCCATCTTCTACCTTCTAACCTCCCCTTCTCCGATCGCGAGTCAAAATACTCATTACTTCACCAGAACTCGGTGCAGGTAACAAAGGACTCCAGGCATTGGGTTCAGCAAAGCCTCGATGATATAAGTCGTGGATCGTTTCAGTTACACCATCGCGAGAGCCAATGATGAGAACTCGCAGGCGATCGCGCTCACTATTTTGAAGCGCCGAAACTTCCCTCTCAACAGCGGGTTCGTTGGGAGATTCTAGGAATTGAGACATAAGTTGTGACTCCTTGAGGTTTTTGAGGAAACCCCAAAAACCTAGCCACCCCGCACTAATTCACACGTTGCAATGAGTGAGAGAACTAAAAGTGAGTTTACTTTCACTTTCATGTCCTAAAGGATCAGCAACGCTTTTTTGACATGACAAGTCGGGGTGGCTAAGGGAGTGTTAAAATTCACCGTTAGCCGCCAGACTGGTACCGCAGTTTGGGGGTTAGTCGCTCATTGCTGCTCGCAACAGCTTTGAGCGGCGCTAGATCTTTGGGTTTAGTCGGGTTGCCGTGAGTAAAAAAGACAACCTTAACGTGAGAGCATATCTGAGCGGACGGTATTTAGTCAAGGTGACAAGTTACAGAGTTTTTGAGCCAAGATAGAGGCGCTCTGTCTCCGCGACCTGCTATGAATCTTCTTTCAAAGCTCCGCTATGGATTGATAGCTGGGATGATGGTTGGGTTGATTCAACTGGGGGCGATCGCCTGCAATCCAGTCACTTCACCCGATTCTCCGGCTCCCTCAGTGCCCAGCCCATCCGTATCTGTCGCGGCAGAGATCTCAAATAGCGATGGATTGATTCGGGTAGACCCTCCATCTGTCGCGCCAGAGTTTCGCAACGAGTGGCCGGCAGAGCTAGAAGAAGAGTTTTGGCAGCGGGCAAATGTAGCGATCGAACATTACGCCGATGAGGGCTATGGCAATACCAGTGGTGAAAATGAGAAGAAATCTTATCCGCTAGCAATGTTTGACTTCCTTGCCGGAAATCGTGAAGAAGCGATCTCTTTTCTAGAAAATGATGATGCCGATGGGTCGGATCATGCCCATACCGAAGGCATTGATTATTACTTTGCCTTCACGCTAAAAGGGCAAATTCGCAAATACTTTTTCTTTGGACAGTGGCTCGATCCTGACTATCGGCAGCGTATGTTTGAGGGTGCAAAACGTTGGACAGAGGAAGACCCCAATGGGCGATCGCACCCCCTTTATGGCAACGGCACAGGAACCGGAGGTGATTGGAGCATCCAGCGGCGTGGCGGCTGGGTCGATGGTCGCAACACTGATAATCTCAGAGCCATGCGAGAAGTCGCCGTTTACCTGATGGCAGAGGAAACAGACAATGAAGATACCCGCCAGCTTTATAAACAAAAACTTCAGCGCTATGTTGAAGCTCTCTACAACATTGGGATGGGAGAGTGGGATTCAGAAAACTATCATGGTCACACCTTTTCTGCTTATCTCAACCTTTATGATTTCGCCAAAGATCCAGAAGTCACTCAGCTTGCCAAAGCAGCACTCGACTGGATGTCAGCCGCAGGTGCAGTGAAGTATTACCGGGGCGGCTTTGGTGGCCCAACCAAGCGGGACTACGGTTCCAGCAACGTGGTATATGGGTCAGCCGCAGCTCGATTGCTCTGGCACTATTTTGGCGATGCAGTTGGCGATAATCCTGAACCCGAACGAGATGCGATTCATGTAATCACCAGTGCCTACCGTCCACCGTTAGCGGTTGTGGCACTGGCGCGTCGTGAGTTTGACCGTCCTGTAGAAGTGCTAGCTACAAAACCGACTTATGAAAACTGGAAAGAAGGAGGTGATGAACAGCCTGCCTATTGGGAAACTACTTTCTTTGGTCAAACCTATCAAATGGGAAGCGTCGCGGCAGATTTTGCCGATGGAGATGTTGGACCGTTTAAGTTAATGGCGGATAACTCAGAGCGAGGAGTCAATTATTTTGTGGTGAATACGGGAGGCGATCGCGTCGAACCGGGTAAACGAGAAGGCGATCAAATTGGGCAATATCGTAACCTCCTCATCTGGCTCAGACCTGCCGCAGATACTCCCTTTCATTTTCAAATTCCCAAGACGGCTCAAACCGAAATTCGAGACAATATCTGGTTTTTCCAACTCGAAAATACTTGGCTGGCGATTCACCCGATTAACTTAAGTGCCTTTGAAGCGATTGATATTTCCGATGAAAAAGCCGCCGAACTCTACACCAACGAACAAACCCTCAGAGCCACCATTCAAGGTAATGGCTACGCCGGATTTGCCCTAGAAGTAGGAGAACCCGACTCTCACGGCAGCTACGCCGAATTTAAGCAAAACGTAGTGGAACGAAGCCAACTCACATTTAGGCAAACTCTCCCTCAAAACTTCTCGACCAACGCGCAAGACACCGTTCAATTCACCAGTAGCACAGGCAGCACCTTGGGACTGACTCATAATCCTGAGAACGAACTCCCTCAAATCACCAGAAACGGGGAAGAACACAACTGGTCAGATCACTTCGCCCTATACCAACCCACCGAAGGCAACGCCCCTATCTCTCTCGGCTGGAAGCAAGGCACTCTGCGCGTTGAAGCAGGTGGTGAAGTGTTTGAATCATCGGTCGTTGCTGGGAACGAAGGATAAAACCTTCCCTAACCTCTCCAAGAAAAGTCTTTAGGAGATTTCTAAGAAAAAATTTACCCCTGGGTAGGGGCAGGTTTTGACAGAATCTTTGCAGTTGACCGACAGCTTTAATGCTAAACCTGCCCCTACAGGTATCTTGTTTGCTAGAAATCTCCTTAGACGTGAATACAAACTGTTTGGAGTTAACGGTTAACAAGATGAAATGATATGAGATGTATCTTTTCATCTCCTAATTGCTATGGATCGCAAGCGTGAACCTGCCGTCAGTCTGTTGCTCTATCACGTGTTTAAGTGGTCGGTGGTTAGCCCGATGCTGCACGGCTATTTTCGAGGACGGGTCTATAATGCGGAGCGGGTGCCGAAGCAAGGGTCGCTGGTCGTTGTGGCGAATCATGCCAGCGATTTTGATCCGCCGATTTTGTCTTGCTCGGTGCGTCGTCCCGTTTCCTACATGGCAAAAGAGGAATTGTTTAAGGTGCCGGTGCTGAGCCGGGCAATTCAACTCTATGGCGCATATCCGGTAAAGCGAGGATCGCCAGATCGCAGCGCAATTCGGGCAGCCCTGGCGCAGCTAGAGGCGGGCTGGGCAGTCGGAATTTTTTTGCAGGGGACGCGCACTCCCGATGCACGCATTCCTGAGCCAAAGCTAGGAGCAGCGATGATTGCAGCCAAGGCTCAGGCTCCACTGCTGCCAGTAAGTTTATGGGGAACCGAAGCCATTACGACGAAAGGCGATCGCCTCCCTAATCCCGTGCCCCTAACCATTCGCATTGGAGAAGCGATCGCCCCTCCTGCGTCAACCAATCGGGCAGAACTAGAATCTGTGACACAGCAGTGTGTTACTGCAATTCACGCGATGCATGACTTAGGACGGTGAGGATTAAAGCCTGAGATGGAATGCGATCTGGGGTAGGCACGGTAGAATGAAGCCTTAACTTTTGTATAGAAATAGCATTCAGGGAATTGAGCCATGCAGGACTTACGCGCTGAGCTAGCAGAGATGGTCGATGAGGCAGAGCTAAGTTGGCTGTTGCCTCATGCCCGCAGAGGAGCACTGGTCGCAGTCAACCCAGAGCTAGATCTGCTGGATGTGGGCGTGGCGATCGCCAATGATAACGTTGCCTCCGTCCAAAATTGGATTGATGAACAGTTGATTTTTAAGCTCTCTGCTGATGAGTTAATTGAGCGAGGGAGTGATGGCGATCGTCGGTTTACCGCATTAATTGTGCAACCCTATGTTTTGATGCAAGAGCCAGCAACCGTTTAGAAAAAAGCAATTCAAAACACAGAAATAGTGACGACAAAGATTTTTAATTTTGAGCTTTGAGATAGTGATCTGTTCCATGACTGCCTTTACTCTTGATATTTTTTCAATCAAAAATACATGGTTGAGCCATCTGCCAAAAGTCTCTGGGAGCGTTTAAACAATCTAACTTTAGTTCGCCTTCTGTTGCTATTTGCTTCTGGATGGGCGATTGTACAGTTTTTATCCTATTTTGAGACCGTTGTTGTCATCTTCACTTCCGCAACAATTTTAGCTTTTTTGTTGAGCTATCCAACGCGGTGGCTTAGCCGCATGGTGCCGCGTGGTGCAGCAGTTATTTTAATATTTCTCATCAGCATGATGATCATTGGTGCCGCCAGCATCACGATTGGGCTAGGCATCTTATCTCAAGGGCAAAGGTTAGCAGAGAGCGTCACAGAATTCCTCAATTCTCTAGCCCCTGTGGTGGGGCAGGTCGAAGAGCTATTGCAATCTAGAAACCTTCAAGTTGATTTAGAAGGAATAGAAGAACAGCTACGAACTCAAGCACTTTCTGGAATTGGATCGGGTTTATCTTTAATTCAAATCTTTTTTGCTAATTTAATTAATCTGATTTTGATTGCCGTCGTTTCTTTCTTTATGCTGCTAGACGGAGAGCGGCTATGGAATTTTGTACTAAAGGTCTTTCCGTCTCATCTACGACGACGTTTAACAGTGACGCTACAGCGCAATTTGCTTGGTTTCTTTTGGGGACGTCTGTTGCTCTGCTTTTTTTATATTGGCTCTGCTTTTGTGGTGTTTCTCATCCTCAAAGTTCCGTTTCCTTTAGTGCTGGCGTTTATTGCGGGTGTGTTTAATCTAATTCCTGGAATTGGTGCAACTTTAGGCATTAGCCTAATTTCCCTGATTCTTTTGTCTCAAAGCGTCTGGTTAGCATTCAAAGTATTAGTGGTTTGCATAATCATTGAGCAAATCGAGGAGAATTTACTGTTGCCTCGAATTATGCAAAATTCCCTAGATATTAATCCTGTCGTTATGTTTTTTGCGCTACTGGTAGGCGCACGAGTTGCCGGAATATTTGGACTTTTCCTGGCAGTTCCAGTAGCAGGCGTAGTGGTCAGTTTATTAGAAATTGAGGAAATGCGCGGGCGATCGCAAGTCTCCCTACCCAGAGATTTGCCGCTGGAGGAAAAGTGAGGATATTAGACCTTCTGCGTGAATGGTAGCGCTTCAAAAAGTGATTTATGTAGGAGGTTTATCGCTTGGTCAAGTATGTTTTTGAACATGGAACCTTTAGTTCTACGTTCAAAAACATACTCAGATCTTTGACTTCTCAATGCCTCGTCTGCAAAAACTGCCCCATAGCTGAGCCAGTATATCCTGTCGTCACCCAAAGCAAAGAGCGGGCGGCATCTCGGATAGCTTTTTCTAGAGGTTCGGGCGATCGCCCCGACTCCACCGCAACAGGCTTAATGCTAATTCCCCGGCTACCAAAGACGATTTCGCCAATCACTCGAGCGCGACGCATGTGATCATCTGAGGTGATCAGGTAAACACTATCAATCTCCTGGTTCTGAAAATCTTCAACCAGGGTTGTGAAATTAGTCACGGTATCTTTGGCGCGGTAGTCTAAATGCACGCGCTCAGGTGCAACGCCTGCCTCTGAAAACACCCATTCTGAGTATTCGGGGTTGCTGCCTGATGAAACCCAGATGGGCAAGTCAGGATGCTGTTGAGCAAATTCTGCGGCAAATTCTTCGCGCTCGACGGCTCCGCCTAACACCAGCACGGCTTGAGGAGTCCGCAGATAGGCTTGCATTTGTTTGTACCCGATCGCCAACAAAAGCGCGATCAGCACAATTCGACAAAGCTGAAAGCGACGAGAACGAGGTCTAGACCGTACATTTCTCCTGGGGCTGGGTTGTCGTCTGGAAACGGAGGCGGGTCGTCGCGATTGCATAAACTCGAACAAAACTGAGATTCAGGAAAAGCACCATACTACCGTCTAAAACACTACCGCCTTAGAGGCAATTATTTGAAGAGCTAGAAGCTTGAATTTATCTGGAATTTTGCAACTTGTCGGTAAAATACTTGTCTTTCCACAAGCATCCGCCCATTTTTGTTTACGCTCCGGAGAATATAGCAATTCTCAATTGCACGGAATACAGCAGTGGCGCAGTGTGCCACTGCTGCATTCCACTCAGGCAAGAACCGCTATATAGGGCGATCGCCAGCCGAATTAAAAGATCCCTAGATTCTTTGAGAATTTAGGGATCTCACATCGGTTTAAAGTTCCGCGACAGATCAATTTCTGTAAAAAGTGTTGGGTTTCGCTTTGCTCCACCCAACCTACAGAGGCAGAACCGTAGGTTGGGTGAAGCGTAGCGGAACCCAACGCTTTAGATTTGCTGCGCTACTAGTTTTGGGTCAGCCGGGTCAACACCTGATTCGATCGCTCTACAAACGCCTTCATCCCGTCTGCGTCAAACCCTTTCTGCGCCATCAGCGCCAGATCATAAACGTGCTGGCAAATTAAGGTTGAGAGTTCGGCTGAGGGAGACTGTCCAGATGATTGCAGAACGCTGCCCTGGCTCAGCTTCGTCAAGTTCTGAATCAGTGGGTGAGCTGTATTCACCAGCAGCACATGCTCTTCGGGAAACTGAGCTGTTTGCTGTTGCAGCAGGGCATTGAGTTCCTGCATTCGACGCAGGGCTTCTGGCAGCAGCACCATTGCCGGAGGAGCGGCTTCGTTGTCCGTCTTGAGGGCTTCTGTGCGAATGGTGAGTTTGGGTTTGTTGAGTGCCTGCTGGAACAGTTCCTTGATCTGTTCGCCACGAGTTTTGTTGGTTGCAGGGTCAACAATCTCGCTGGACTTGTCTGAATCAATCAGCGTTTCGTCCAGGTCAGCGTCTACCCGTGAGAACTTCACCTCTGGATGCTCTCGCTCCAGGAAGCTAACAAAGTGGCTATCAATAAAGGAGTCCATAAACAAGACTTCTAGCCCCTGACTCTTGTGTAGCTCCACGTAGGTCGCCTGCGTTACCTCGTCGGTGCAGTAAAAGACACGATTTTCGTGACGTGATTGATTGCGCTCCAGATACTCTTTCAAGGTGGTGTAAGAAGGAGTGCCATCAGCTTCAGGTTTTGGGCTAACGTCCTGCCACGCATCGCCTTCAGCAGACTGTACTTGCACTTCGGGAGCGTCAGTGGATGCTTGATTTTCTGCGCCCTGCCAGGTGGTGCGGTAAATCAGAATATCTTCGACCTGCTTCTTGAATTTGTCGTCATTCAAAGAGCCAAATTTGACGAAGGTGCCGAGGTCTTGCCAACCGCGAACGTATTCCTGGCGATCGTCGCGGTAAAGCTCTTTGAGGCGATCGCCCACTTTCTTGGCAATATAATCGGCAATTCTGCGAACCGTGCGATCGTTCTGCAAGAAGCTGCGAGAAACGTTTAGCGGAATGTCGCTACTGTCGATTACCCCTCGCAACGGCAGCAGGAACCGGGGAATCACTTCCTCGCAGTTGTCGCTGACAAACACCTGATTGCAGAACAGCTTAATCTGTCCCTTGGTAACATCCACATCGGGCTTAAGTTTGGGGAAGTACAGGATTCCATTTACCACAAACGGATAGTCCGTATTCAAATGCACCCACAGCAGCGGGTCTTCCTGAAAAGGATAGAGGTAGCGGTAAAACTCCAGATAGTCCTCTTTAGTCAGACTGCTGGGCGACTCCTTCCAGGGTGCTTTCTGCTTGTTGATCTGCTCGCCGTCCAGCTTGATTGGAACGGGCATAAAGTCGCAGTAAGTTTTGACTAACTGCCGAATTCGAGACGCTTCGAGATAGTCCAGTTCTTCGTCCTGTAGCGTGAGCGTGATAGTCGTACCCCGCTCAGTTCGAGTTGAGTCACTTAGCTCAAACTGCGTTGAGCCATCACACGACCAGTGAACTGCCTGCGCCCCTTCCTGGTAAGACAGGGTGTCGATTTCAACGTTACTGGCCACCATAAAAGACGAGTAGAAACCTAAGCCAAAGTGACCGATAATTTGCTGGTCAGCGCTACTCTTGTACTTTTCAACAAACTCTTCAGCGCTGGAGAAAGCGACCTGGTTGATATATTTCTTGACTTCATCGGCGGTCATGCCAATGCCAGTATCTGAGATCGACAGTTTCTTTTGCTCTTTGTCGATCGCAATCTGAATTTCAGGCTCCAAATTTCCAGAATACCCACCCGAACGAGCCACCATATTTAGCTTCTGGATGGCATCTACCGCGTTAGAAATTAACTCACGCAAAAAGATTTCATGGTCTGAATAGAGCCATTTTTTGATAATGGGAAAAATATTTTCAGTATGGATACTGATGTTGCCCTGTTCCAGAATAGTCGTCATGGGTCTACTTCAGGTTCTTGAGGTGATGGGATTGCATTCTTAAGGATTTCTAAGAATACGTTATGCGATCGCATTCTATTCTAGAAATCTTTTACATGAAGAAATTGCCGCACCTGCTCAGATTCGGATTTCTCTACCTTTATTCTTGAACTTGTCGCTGCCATGCTCTTGCCTGAGACAGCATGACTTCAATCAAAGGCGTTTTGCGAGCTGCATAGGTTTTGCGATCGTGGCGAAACTGAGTGGCTAGCGATCGCTTTAAACAGACGTATTCCTGAGCCTGATCAGGATGTGCCCGAAGAAAGTCTCGAAACAAAATCTGCCTCTGCCAAAAAGCGCTTCCCGGTTGGGCAATATGCAGATGGAACAGGCGAGGCATTCCTTTTCGTAGGAAATAATGCTCAGGAATATTCAAAACCTGCCCTTCATATACGTAATTCAGTTGCTCAAGGCTGCGAATCTGGTCGTCTGTTGGAATAAGCTGTTGAAGCCCCATTAAAATGTCAACAATAGGTTTTGCCGCCAAGCCCGGAACAGAGGTGCTGCCAATGTGTTCAATCTGACTAATATCAGCTTGCAAAACCTGCAAAAGAAGCCGTTCTCGTTCAAATTTCTCTGCCCAACCAGGGTCATACTCTACAATCCAAACGACATCTTCCTCATCTTTCATCCCTTGTCCCTCATCTCTCAACTTTATGGATTCTGCTAGTCATCAGCCAACCCCTCAGAAACAGCTAGAAAAACTTAAGCTGCTAGTTGTAGATGACGAACCAGATAACCTTGACCTGCTTTATCGCACCTTCCGGCGAGACTTTCACGTCTTGCGGGCAGAGAGTGGTAAGAGCGCTCTAGACGTTTTAGCAACGGAAGGGGAAGTCGCGATTATTATCTCCGATCAGCGAATGCCAGAAATGAAAGGCACGGAGTTTTTGAGCAAAACGGTGCCCCAATTTCCCAACACCATTCGGATCATTCTGACTGGATTTACAGATGTAGAAGATCTGGTAGAAGCGATTAATGCTGGACAAGTTTATAAATACATCACGAAACCCTGGGACCCCAGTGAGCTAAGAGCAGTCGTCAAAACAGCCGCAGAAACTTATGAGTTGTCAAAGCGGCGTGCGGCAGAATTGCGCTTAGCCCAAACTCAAGCCCTGTTGCTCAGTACTATTGTTCAGGTTGTTCAGCAAGCCACTAGTTCACAAGCCTGCCTGAGGGCGATCGCCACTGCCTTTGCCGAAAGTTTTGCCGCCGATAGCTGTATCCTACAACCCGCAACTGAGAATGGCTCGGCTCCCCCTCTTCCATCTGAGACGGTAGACACTGCCGCGACAGTAGAACTCACCCATCTGACGATGCCGATTACACTCCAAGACGAGCGACTGGCCGTTTTGTCGCTCTATTGGCAGCAGCCTCGAAGCCTTACATCCGCAGAGCTATCGTTGCTGCATCTGGCAGTCCAGCAGGTTGCTCTGGCACTAAGTAGTACCCGCTACCGTCGCGCAGTTGTGTAGGATCAAGTTGATGCAGTTTGTCACTATCCCAACTTTTGTCCGTGAATACCCCACAGTCTCAGCAAATTCGTTCTCTGTTTGACCGAATTGCTCCAGTCTATGACCCGCTCAACAATTGGCTGAGTTTGGGACAGCACCGCATTTGGAAAAAAATGGCAGTGAAATGGTGCAGCCCCCAACCTGGAGATACTTGCCTGGACGTGTGCTGCGGCAGTGGCGACCTGGCTCGCTTATTAGCCCGACAGGTAGGTACGGCTGGGCAAGTGTTTGGCGTAGATTTTTCAACGGCTCAGTTGGCGATCGCTCATCAACACACTCAGCAAAGCTTTCACCCGCTTCCTGTCACCTGGGTTGAAGCAGATGCGCTGGACTTGCCCTTTGACTCCAATCACTTTGACGCAGCCACGATGGGCTACGGGTTACGCAATGTCATTGACATTCCAGCTAGCCTAAAAGAGTTATACAGAGTGCTCAAACCGGGTGCCAAAGTCGCAGTTTTAGACTTTCATCGTCCCCAAAGCCAGCAGATACGGATTTTTCAACAGTGGTATCTGAATACTGTAGTTGTGCCAATGGCAACCCAGTTTGGCTTAAGCGACGAATATGCCTACATCAGTCCCAGTCTTGACCGATTTCCCACTGGTGCTGAACAAATTGACCTGGCTCACCAAGCTGGGTTTATCAATGTGGTGCACTATGCGATCGCCGCAGGCATGATGGGCATCCTCGTCGCCACCAAACCGCTCTAACCTCCCTTCATCCCCAACCCCCAATCTCGCCTTGGACTTCTCCACACTCTGGTTACTGATCGCCCCTCCCGTCGTCGGTGGAATTATTGGATATTTCACCAATGATTTGGCGATCAAAATGCTGTTTCGTCCCTATCGCCCCCTCTACATCGGTGGACGAAAACTGCCACTCACCCCCGGACTAATTCCAGCTAATCAGGAGCGCCTAGCCAAGCGCGTCGCAGACACCATTATGGGATCGCTACTGACCCCAGAAGAACTGCAAAAATTGGCGCGTCGGCTGCTTCAAACGGAGCGGATGCAGGCTGCAATCCTGTGGCTGTTGAAATTGGCACTGACCCAGATCCAGGGAAGCAATGAGCAAAAAACCAGCAAAATTTTGGCAAAGGTGCTGAAAGATTTGCTAGGACAATCCTTGCCCCGACTAGTCAAAATCTGGGCCCGGCGCGAAGACTTTCTGGAGACTCAACTTAACCAAATTTTTGACCAGGTTTTGTTAGAGTTTCAGCTCACCGAAGCTCAAGCCAGCCAGCTTTCTGATTGGCTATTGCAGGTGGTTTTGCCGCCCGACGTCATTCGGCAAGCTCTTGTAGACTTCCTCACCGATCGCAACATTCAAGTAATCGACGAAGGCTTTCGCGAAAAAAGCAGCGGTACCTACTGGGTCGTCGCCAACCTGTTTGGGCTACGGAACACCCTGACCCGGCTGCGAACCTACTGCCTGGATGAAAAAGATGCCAGCAATGTACGCATCAAGGAACTCATTCAATCTCTTGGTGTACAGCCACGTCTGCGAGAGTGGATGCAAAACTTATCTTTGCAGAACTTGCCCGTCTCAACCGTACGCCAGCTTCGCAAAACCACACGAGACAGCATTCGCAGTTACGTCCAGGAGCGCGGTTCAGATCTGCTGCAAGGGCTAAGCAACTCGATTGATTGGGATAATGTTTCTCTGATGTTATTAAATCGTTTACGCACTTCGCCTGCGGTCAATCGTTCTTTAGAACCCGTCAGCCAGGAGTTGGCTTTAATTTTAGAGCGCTACCTGGAGCAAGACTTAGAAAACATTGTGGCGAAAGCTATTCCAATCTTAGACATCGACCAGGTGATCATCGAGCGAGTCAGAGCCACTTCAGCTCAAGAGCTGGAGCTAGCAATTCAGGGCATCGTCAGGAACGAGCTACAGGCGATCGTCAACCTGGGCGGCGTATTGGGATTTGTGATTGGACTGCTTCAGACAGTAATTTTGTTGGCTAGAGGGCTATAGGAACTAGCTAACAACCCCTAGCCCCTCAAAAATCTGCTGCAACTGAGGCAAATACTTTGCTGCCAACCCACCACCTGCAAAGCCAAATAGGTGTCCTTGCCAGGACATGCCTCGACGAATTGGTAAAATGCCCCAAATTAAGCTGCCGTAGAGCAAACCCACAATCACTGCCGTCAGAATAGCGATCGCACTTTGCTCAAAATAACCCCGCAGCAGCAAAAAGCCAAAGTAACCAAACACCAGTCCACTTGCACCAATGTGGTTGGTGCGAGGTGAGCCAAATAACCAGACTCCTAAGCCACTGACTAGCCAGGCAACAGCCGTGACGATAAAAAAGTCACTGGTTTGCCGCAGCATAATTAGCCATCCCAGAACAATCAGCGGAACAGTGTTGGTTGCCAGGTGACGTAAGTTGCCGTGCAGCAAGGGGGCAAATACGATGCCAAAGATACCCTCACTGGTACGAGGGCGAATGCCATAGCGGTTGAGTGCGCCTCTCAGGAAAATTGAGTCAAATAATTCTAGAATCCACAGTGCACCAACAAAGCCGATCAAAATGGTGGCATGGAGTTCTAGCTGGCGTGTTAGCCCTGCCAAATCATTACTGTTGAGCATTCCGCCACTTCAGTCTAGGTATTGGGGATTAAATGAATGGTCTGGGAGAGTGACCGTTTTGAGTAGGGCTATGGTGGAAGCGGCTATTTTGCGTGAACTCCACGAGCCAGTCCTTGACGCGGTGGGTAGCGCGACAGTCATCTTCGTTATATCGGAGAATGGCATCCAGAAAAGCGCGATCGCCCGTCGATAGCCATTGAGCATACCAGTAAATCGACTGCGCTCCATTTGCGTCGCGATCGCGCCAGTTAAACCCTAACCAGCGGGCGATCGGTTTTAGAGCATAGCTTTCAACCGGCAAAGTCGCAACCCGAGTTACCCGTTCATGCAAATCAACAAACCGATCGAGCAGCGGTAAAACCAGCGCTTCTGGGGTTTCGTAATATTCTGCTAGACGCTTTACAGTCTGCACTTCATAGGGGCAAAAATGAAAAATTGGCGCTGTCGGGTAGCGCCAAACTAAGTCAAGAAATTGTTGCCAGACAAACGCTTCATCTTCGGGGCGATCAGCCAGCAGGGGATAAAACTCAGCCTTAGTAGGAGCACTTTCCTCGTTTGTTTCAACTTCCGATGACCTCGTGCGATCGACCACCAAAACCCCATGCAGGTAAACTAAATTTTGTTCTGGTGCCGCTTCAATATCGAAATAAAGTTCTATAGGGGCAGTCGGCAGTTCCTCGATTGAAAGCAGCGGTTCATCGGGCAAGTCAGAACTGAACGGACTCGCCAATGCCTGATTTGAAAGGGTTACCTGCGCTTGTCGAACCAATTTTTGAGCAACCTGTGGACCAAATCCGGGCAAAGTTTCCAGATGTTTTGGAGTAGCGGCTGCTAGCGTTTCAACCGTTGTCAAATCTAAGGCTTGCAAATGAACATATCGACTCGGTGTTACTCCTGGCAACAGCGATAGGTGCTTATCAGCTTTAGCAAGCTCGTAACAGTGACTAAACCAATGACAGAGATCACAGCGATTGTGGGCAATAAAAACTTCTGGTTCTCGCTGCTCCTGAAGCATCTGGATGCACTCTTCCAAGATTGCTTCCATGCGGGGAATCAGCTCTGGCAAGTTGACTGCATAAGCTCCACGCTGTCTTAGAACCAGCCAACTTGTGTCGGGTAGAACGCCCTGAATTGCTGCAAGTAAGTGAGCGTGAAAGGCTGCCGTAATCTGGTAATCTAGCTTGGGGCGTTTGCCTAACTTAATCTCAGTGGGAACGTAGAGCCAATCTCCAAAAATGGATTCTCCAGGATGTTTGACCAACAAGTTAGGACGGCTGACCAGCTTAACTCCATCCGCACGAGTAAAGTGCAACACGCCATTGGTAATGCGTTCTACGCCTTGTTGCATTAGGGCTAACGTTGCCTCGGCACCTGCTTCCCAATCGCGGCGTGGATAACGGGGCTGATAGACAGTTTGGTTTTGAATGACTGCAATCTGGTGTTCTTGGCTGTCTTGACGCAGCTTTAGTAAATAGTCGCTGGGTGCATCTCGCTGCTCTGGGTTGCCGTACAAATCAAGAAAAGCTCGTCGCCGACATCGTTGATAGTTGAAGAGAATTTCGTCGGTCAGCCAAACCCCTTCTAAGGTCGCTTCTGGCGAGGAGATCGGGGCAGCTTGAGGCAGCGATCGCTGAAAGGGTATCGCTACAGAAGCAGCACAGGAATTATCCTCAGCCTCCATTGCGTTGAAGCTGTGGGAGTCAACGGATAGGTTTCCTCCAGTTGAACCAGACATTGACACAATCTAAGTCCTGTATCGAATGCACACCTGTCTTGCATTCGCAAGCGGTTTCACGCACCTGATTCTGTTATGACTTTAACGTGATTAGTCTGGTTTGGTCTAGCGATCGCTAAAATCGCTACAGCTACAGCAATTCCGAAGAGGCATGAGCGCACTCGGGAGGAGTGCACTCACAATCCACTCATCACGCAACTGATTTTCCTACCACTGATTTGACTTTTTGATTTTATGAGCAGTGCATCGCTAACCGTGGCGGATTTACAACAATACCGTCAGCAGTTTCCCAGCTTGAGCAATAAGCTGTATTTCAACTATGGCGGGCAGGGACCCATGCCGCAAAGCGCGATCGCCGCAATTCACCATTCTCAGGATTACATTCAAACCGCTGGCCCTTTTTCGGGTGGGGTGAATGCCTGGGTGACACAAGAGGCAAACCAGACGCGAAGAGCAATCGCTGCCGAGTTAAATGCACCTGTAGAAGCGATCGCCCTCACCGAAGATGTGTCAGTAGGCTGCAACATTCCGCTGTGGGGAATCGATTGGCGATCAGGCGACCATATCTTGCTTTCAGACTGTGAACATCCCGGCATTATTGCTGCTGCTCAGGAGATCGGTCGTCGCTTTGGCGTAGAGCTATCCACCTGTCCCCTCATGGCAACGCTCAATGCGGGCGATCCGGTAGCAATAATTTCAGAACACTTACGTCCGACCACGCGCCTAGTTATCGTTAGCCACATTCTCTGGAATACCGGACAAGTTTTGCCGCTAGCGGAGATTGTTGTCGCTTGTCGAAACCACATCACCAAAGCTGGGCCAGTGCGCGTGCTAGTTGATGCTGCTCAGTCTGTCGGCGTTTTGCCGCTTAACTTAACCGAATTAGGTGCAGATTTCTACGCCTTCACCGGACACAAATGGTGGTGCGGTCCAGCCGGAGTCGGTGGGCTATACGTTCGACCGGATGTACTAGAGTGCCTCAATCCTACGTTTATCGGCTGGCGTGGCATTACCAAAAACGCGACAGGACATCCCACAGGCTTGCTCTCGGATGCGCGAAAGTTTGAGGTAGCAACTTCCGATTTTGCCCTTTATGCCGGACTAAGGGAGGCGATCGCCATTCACCACCAGTGGGGCACTGCCACAGAACGATATCAGCGCATCTGCACCTTAAGCCGTTACCTCTGGCAGCGTTTGGGCGAATTTCCCCAAATTACTCGACTCAAAGCAACTCCTCCCGCATCCGGACTGGTTTCGTTTCAGGTCAACGGGATGACTCACAAGCAATTTGTCGATGCGCTAGAGCAGCAAAGCCTAATGCTCCGAACCATTCTCCACCCCGACTGCGCTCGCGTCTGCGTCCACTATTTCACCCTAGAATCAGAAATCGAGAGCTTGATTGAGGCGATCGCTGCTTTGATCAACAGCTAGAGTATGGACTTATGCAAGCTTCACCACTTTGTGTACAATAGAGGACTGTTGCTAAATTTCCTATTTCTCCTAAACCGCTATGGCTCGTAAATGTGAACTGACTGGTAAGCAGGCAAACAACGCCTATGCTGTTTCTCACTCTCATCGCCGCACCAAAAAGATCCAGGAAGCCAACTTACAAGAAAAGCGAGTTTGGTGGTCTGAAGGAAATCGCTGGATCAAGTTGCGCCTCTCCACCAGAGCCATTAAAACCCTCGAACACAAAGGGCTATCCGCAATGGCAAAAGAAATTGGGCTTGACTTAAACAAGTACTAAGGTGATTTCAGAGAAATATTTTACTTCTGTGAAAGCGTAAAGCGTAAGGGTTTTAGGGAAGCGAGGAGTGCATCATCATGAAAGTACATTCCTCGCTTTGCAATAGCCCAGAGATCCAGAATGGATTCAAGTTCATCAAAAGATCAAAAAGTTTTGATAAAGAAGGGGATGGCTCAATGCTGTCCTTTTTTTGTTGAAATCCAGCTCCATTGCCAGCTTGACGTTAAAATTTTGCCCTTCCCTGATCGTTTTGCTAAAACAAGTGGGTACCATAGGCTTCATGCAGTTGTTATAGAATCTTTACAAAGATATGCTTTGCCCAGTGTAAAGTTGGGATCAATCAGGCTAGGTCATTTTGAATATCAGGGCATTGAGTTCGATTGTGGCGAGTGTATCTACTTAGGGTGAACGGTAATTTTCGTCAGAAACGGTAAGCTATCGCAATGCGTCCAACCTTTAGGGCAGGCTTTAAACCTTAATTGGGTTTAACTTGTGTCACTTCTACTGAAGCTTAAATCTGACAGAAGTTCGTAATTTCACCGTTGATACAAAGTTGTCTGACTTGTTATGACAGTAGGCACCTCTCTGAGGCATTTATGAATTTTGAGTAAATTCTCCTGAGCCCTGGCACTTTAGCCGTATTGTCTCAATCTCATTTTCTTAAAATCTTTAAGTGACGGCTTTTTTGATATCAATATTCAGTTTTTAATTCCAAAACTCTAGTACCCACAACTTTCAGGCATCCCATTGATCAGGAAGGCAGTTATGTCAACCCGCGCATTAATTAGGGCGATCCAGCACCTCTTCTCACACACTAGTAGGCTGGCTCAACGCATCACCAAAAAGATCGTCACCGGCTTCCTGCGTAACTTGCTACTGGTCGGCAGACGACCCCGCACGTCTAAAGCAGGCTTTGTGTTGCCCACAACTGTGCTGCTGCTGCTGGTCGCTACACTGACCGTTGGCTCTATCACCTATCGCACATTTACCCGCACCACACAGACGATCGGCGATCGCCAACAGCGCGTCATTTACAACGCCGCCACCCCTGCCATTGACCGAGCCAGATCAAAGCTAGAGTATCTCTTCAACGCTCAGCAAGACCCTCGATTTCCTGGCGGTGTTCCGGGTGAGACTCAGCTTCTAGGGATGTTGCTCAATGATGAGAGGGAACTACCAGGCGGGCTTATTGTCCCTGAACATAAGCCCAATGACTATGATCCTTACACCTTTCCCGATGAAGATGACGATATTCCAGGAATTACCAAAATTAATGGACGCTTAGACATTAACGGAGATAGTCAAGCAGATAATGCCTGGGCTTATCGAGTAGATACCAACGAAGATGGCGAAGAAGATGCTACAGTCGCCTATTCCATTATTTTTCAAACCCCTAATACTGCTGCTGGTGACGCGCCTTTGACAAACCCTTCACCGCAGGCGATCGCTGCCAGAGCCAGCGATTTACAGGTACGCCAGGGACCTCTCAGTCTTATCGACCCACAGGGGCAGTGCCAGTTAGCCGAGGCAAATGTGCTTTCGCCTGAAGGTGGCTGGATTCCAGATGGCTCCAGCACATCAACTTTGAGAAAAACTTTTCAAATTGATTCCTTTGTCCTACCCGATGATCCAAATGGAACCGTCACAACTTTGGAATTTAACCAGGATCGCCAGGTTAATCGAGGCAACAAATGGGGAGCCTGGTTCCGCTACGATCTAGAAATTTATCCGGGTGCAAGCTTCAATTGGAATGGGGCAATGCATACAGAGGGCAATCTAATTGTTGGCAAACCTCAAGGCGGCATCTACAGAAGCTTTCTTATTAGCTCCCCTAATTCATGCCTTTACACCAAAGAGGCTTCCGAGATTACAATTGCAAACACCACTGAAAACACGCAGGGACTTCCGCCCTTTTTAGGACAGACCCTTGCTGGACTCACGGGCACAAACGTTTCGAGAGGAGAAAGCCTCTTTGACGTAGATAACGGTGGAACTCCACAACCTGGACAACAACTTAACCCAAGAACAGATTCCATTGATGGAGAAGGAGAAGCTGTCCCACCAGGAGCGTTTGCTCTTGATCCGGTTAAGCTCCTAACTAAAGACACTTCAGAAGCCAGAGTTTTAGATAACTCTGTCGCTGATCAGGATGCAGACTGGCAGGATAGCGTGTTTGTTGATAAGGGCCGAATTCGTAATGCTTCTGAGCCAGCGCCCTATGTGGACGATACATTCCGAGCAGATGACCGCTATGGACCTAAGCCCCGATATCAGGGTGAGGAGTTTCCGGCTAACACTAAAATTGGCGCGACAATTCCGCCGAGCGAAACTAGGCTCACCGGTAATACTTCGAACACCGACGATAACACAGGTGTAGGTTTAGATGGTTACTGGGAGAGACGTGCCCGCAACGAGGGAGCACGTATAGTCGTTGGACAGCGTTTGGAGCTAGGCAATCCTTTTCCTACCACTTGGGGCGTTGCTAGTGATCCTGATTCTGAGCCGATGCGCCCTTGGAAGGAATGTTCTCCAAATAATGCTGGCAGGTGTTACGAGGCTAGGCAGCGGCGCACCTTAAGAGATAACTTAGCCGCAGTTCAGGCAACAGCTGTTTACCACCGCAGTAGTCCTGATATTCCTCTTGCCTGTGTAGCAACGACAGTACATCCTGGTACCTCGCTGACTCTAGATAGAGGATCTACATTCGAGAATATTTTCGGCGACGTAACCAGACGTTCATCCCTAGTTGGTGGTGGGATACCCCTTGCAGTTAGTGATTTCTTTTCGGGTCGAGGAACCAACGGTTGGGAATATACCGCTCCAACCGCTGCTGACTTCAGTGCTGGTAGCCCTATGATGACAGCACTCACAAACCTGGCTTACTTCACCGGAGATCCTAATGGAGGAGCACCCTCATTCACACCTGTCCAGAATGATGGGGAGGTTCATCCTCAGCCGACGATGACGATGTGGGGCGACTTCTCGATGCTGCGACGGATTATAGATACAGGTGATGCCTACGACAGCCTCAGCCTTGCAGACAGAACGACTTACCATACGGCTGCTTGTACGTTGGGTATGTTGGCACACAATATCAACTATCTGGTAAGATTTGAACCTTCTCCAGGCGATATAACCCTTCTGACGGATGTACTTAACAGATTAAGTAGCGGAAATACTGGTAACAGCGGCATTAGAATGGCTGCTCCCCCTAACGGTCCAGGTTTTCCGCCTGAAGCCTATGTTGAAGGTTTGAAAAAGTGGCGTAACAGTACCACACCCAATTATGACCCTGTTCAATTGGACAGCGCTATTGCTCTAGCGCAGCTAATTATGGAGAAGGAACAGGTTGCACGCGATCGAGCATTCGGCTTCTCCCCTGCGACAGTGAATACTTGTCCTACAAGACTCGGCAGTTTAAGAGGGCTTTGTCCATCTCAACCTAAGTACCCTATTCTTTTCTCCATTTTCCCAGGTGATTACAACTCTGATACTGTACTAAGTTCAGACGATAACCACCCCGAACTAGGTGCACAGAGTCGAGGGGAGGTGGAGCCTACGGATGAAGCCTACATTGATGGAGAAAATGGTGCCTACTCCTACCAGTATGTAGATGTAGATACACCACCAGCAACCAATCTACATATTGCACGGGTCGTAAGACCTAAACGGATAGAAGAAGGTTGGGTACTTCAACCGGAGCAGATTGCTGGTGTCACTGGTGCTTACACAAACAGTAACGAGGAAGGGCGCATCAAAGTTTGTGTAGACGGGGTTTGTCTCGGAAGAAATGATGGCACCTTGTATCGAGTTTTAATGAAAGACTCTAGCTTGTTTAACGGCAGAGAAATGATGAGTGTTAGAGTTCTAGACTTGAATCTAGATCTGATGCGTAAGGCAAGCGTAGGAACGGGCGACTTCTGGCTCCCCACTTCAGGACTCATCTATGCATTCCGAGAAGATGCAGTTGCCGAAAATATGATCGTTAGACCTCCTTCAGCAGACTGGACTATCTGTAATACCAATGCCAGTTATGAGGATGAAGTAAATGCTTGTCATATGCAAAGGCTTGAAGAAGCAGCTTCATTAGGAACAGACCCTCCTGTTAGTGACGAACTTAGCATCAGCCCTAAACCTGTAGATTACTATCCTGATCCAGATCGCCGTCCTCATGGATTCCGTTTTCGCAAGGGTTCTTTTCTAGGACGCAATGGTGATGAAGGCCGTGGTCTGTCTTTCATCACCGATAATACGGTGTACATTCAAGGCAACTTCAATCTACACCAAGCTAACGAAGGAGCAGGTCAACCTCTAGAAGAATTTCTTGATATTCTACGCCCGGACTTTAATAACTTTTATGGCCGCGACAGATTAAACGTTGACTTTGCAAGAAGTTTAACGGATGTTTGGAGACCTACTGAGATTCTGGCAGATGCAGTCACAATTCTCTCTGACAACTTCTGCGATGGCAGTATTGAGGATGGCATACTTTCTGCTGGTTCTTCAAACAATCCAGACCTCAACGCTTTACTCACTGCAGCAAGACCTGGAGGTGGGGCTGCATCATATGGATGCACAACTGATGCAGGTGGTAGGCTTCGAACTTCCTACCTCAACCAAAACCGCCCCAATCCAAGTCCGGCCATCGCACAAAGTTTTTATCGTGGTATAGGGACTGGTTTAGGTCTACCTAGACAGCGTTGGTTACGCGAAAATCCTTACGATCTAGGTTCCCCAATTGCAATTTCCAGAAAGGGTAATCCGAAGATTGTTGCTGGCGGTACACCGATGGGAACCGAGTATGAGTCGGGATACTATACTTTTGACCAGAACAAGCCTCTGATTTCAGCTAGAGATGGAGCGCGTGTCAACTCGATCATTGTGAGTGGCATTTTGCCTTCTCGTCCAGGGCAAGGATATGGTGGAATGCACAATTTCCCTAGACTTTTGGAAAATTGGGAAGATCGTTCGCTGTTCATTTCTGGCGCATTTCTCCAACTCAACTTCAGCAACTACGCTACTGGACCGTACGACCAGGATGCTTTTGAGGTGGGTGATTCATCTAGTGTAGATGTTGAAAACCTTAAGTACTACGAACCTCCAAATCGGCGTTGGGGTTATGATGTCGGCTTGCAGTATGCTCCAGCCGGCCCAGTGGCGAGGCGATTTGTCACTGCTACATCAGTTCGGAGCGAGTTTTACAACGAGCCGCCTGCAAATGATCCTTACATTGCCAACTTGTGCAAAGCCATAAATGACAGATGCCCTGAATAGAGTTATTTCTGTCGGAGCCTTACGAGGAGTTTCTACATGTCCGTTATGTCTTTGTTACAGCAACAATTGAAATCCCTGGACAAAGCACTGCTGCCTGGGAAGCAAGGCGGCAATCCATCCAGGTTTGGCTCCTCAGAGCAGGGTGTAACTCTCTTGGAGTGTTTGGTGGCGATCTCAGTCATTGCTCTACTAGGGGCTATGATTACGCCGCCTCTGTTTGTTGCCGCTGCCACACGAGTTCAAAATCGACGGGCAGAGCAGGCATTTCAACTCGCTCAGTCAGAGGTTGATCGCATTCGGGCACTGGTGGCACGCGGACAACATCAAGTTGACAACTTACCTGTTGTAGTGGATAGTCTTGAGGCAAATGATGCAGATCCACCTACCACACCTTCAAGCTTCTTGAAGTCCATTAATGAGACCTGCAATACCTATGAAGGCCAGCAGATTCCAGCAAATCAGGTTTTGCCAATTGATATTACTGGAGATGCAGACTGTGAACCTGAGTTTTTGATGCAGGTTTACCGGACTAGATCACCCAACGAGGTTACTGAAGCAGCAGGACGACCTGACTATCGGCCGCTTAACTTTGATGTTGGTATTCGAGTTTATTCTGTCCGTGCCGAAGATAATTTAGGCAGCCTCAGCGCTGAGCCTGCAAGTTTGCAGTTCACTACGGGTGAAGGCAACCAACGCGAACGTCCTCTAGCAGTTCTGAATTCCGCCTTTAAATGGAGTGATCAAAGCGGGGCGCTTTGTAACTACCACACCAATGGCGGTCAGATCTGCAACTAATTTCTAGTAGTCAAGACTGTTTGAGTCTACTCCTAACTGGGTAAAAGCATCATGAAGGTGTCGCTTAAATCTCAATTAAATCGCCTTTTTCGCCGTAAGCAAAAGTCTAGTAGTGTTGGTGGCTTCACGTTCATTGAGTTACTAGTTGTCATATTTATTGCGGGTGGTATTCTCTCTGGTTTGTTGTACCTGGTAGTGGAGTTACTTGGTGTTGACCAGCGTGAAGCTTCCCGTAATGAGACTCAGCGGGAGATGCAGTTAGCGATGGATTACATCGCTACTGAGTTACGGGAGGCAGTCTATGTTTACAACGATTGTTATCTGCCGCAAGGGAATCGTAATGATCCTGACGGAGATCCAAATAATCCGAATGATGACTACTGCCCAGGATTAATTAACTTTTTACCCGATAATCTAACCAGCCCAGACAATATTCCAGTTGTTGCATTTTGGAAGCAGCAGCCTATTCCTACAGTTCTTAAGGAGCGGTGTGCATCTTCTGCAACTCCACCTGATGATATTCCCTGCCGCACTGCATCCTCCTATGCTTTGGTTGTTTATTCTATCAATACAGCCGATTCTGACATTTGGAAGGGTAAGGCCCGTATTACCCGCTATGCTCTAACCCAATTTCAAAGCAATGGTACTCGAGCTCCTGGGTATGCTCCTCCAGAAGAAGGAGTTAGTGTCCGCTTTGATCGATGGCCCATAGGAGATAACGATACTGATCGCCGAGTAGGTACCCCCCTAGATACATCGGCTGTACTAGTAGACTTTTTGGATGATGGTTCAGGTGCCGACTTCATCGATACTGATGAAACAGCCGATCTTGCCAGTTGCCCGGATGATTATTCAATGGTACCTAGCCAGGAAGTTCTTGACGCAGTTGGTGCTCCTGATATTAGAAGCTTCTATGCCTGTGTGGATCAGGGGCAAAGCAACACAAATAGAGATGTAATTCTTTACATTCGAGGAAATGCACAGGGTAGACCGGGAATTTCAGGAGAAGCTTCTTTTCTACCAACTCTAGAAACTAGGGTTCTAAGCCGAGGTGTGCTTGGCAGAGCCCCTTAATTCTAAGATGTGAATTCGTTACTGTTTCAGTCCTTGAGTATTGAGCCGAAGAAGAATGAAGAAGCTACTCTCTAAGCAAACGGTGCTATTTAGAAAAGCTGCTATAGGCAAGGACACAGGTTTCACCCTGATAGAGCTTCTAATTGTTGTAGTTCTGATAAGCATTCTGGCAGCGATCGCAGCTCCAGGCTGGGTAACTTTCCTAAATAGACAAAGAGCAAACGCGGCTAGAGACGAAGTCCTTCAAGCGATACGAGTAGCTCAAGCACAAGCCAAGCGTACGCGGCAAGCGGTATCAGTAGAGTTTAATACTGACGTAGATCCACCAACCTTAACCGTAAGAAATATTACTCAAGTGGTAGGTGAGGGCGAGGGAGACAATGGCTTGGTGGCTCTTAGTGCAGTGGATGGTGCTGGTATCGATTTAGCTTCGCTTACTTTTGGTTCTAGTGGAAACATAGACATTGACTCTGTTACAGGGTTAGACCCTGAAGATCCAGATAGGCCTATTGCGACTATTACTGTTGCTACCCCCGCTCAAGGTCCTGGAAGTGATAATCCTACACGACGCTGTGTTGTAGTTCAAACGCTGTTGGGAGCAACACGCTTAGGCGCTGATGACGAATGTGAGTAATTTCTAAGAATCACAGAATTTTTCTAACCTTTGAGGGGCAGCTTAATTTGAATGAGCTGCCCCTCAAAGGATTAAGCTTTACTTCTCTTTTGTCGTTACTTTCAGGTCAACCCACTCCGAGAAAGGTTCGCCATCAAAAGGTTGAACTCCGGTTTCAGGGTAATGATCATCTCTCGGACTAAAGATCCGGGAAACCCCTTCAGAGACGTACTGGATTGCATTAACCGCAAAGTCAAAAATTTTCATAGAATCGCCCTCAATGTGTGTCATTGACGTGTAATCGATAGGCGACATCAATGTATGCTTACACAGTGACCACTCGAAGCGAAATCCTGTTTCAACAGGTACGAACTTTTTACTGCGTGCCTCAACTGCGTTGAAATATATCTGAAACTATGTCGGAACCAATAATCCGCGTGGCACTTATTTGCTTACATTGATCTCGATACTTTTATCGTAGGAGATTGACCTGAGAGGCAATCAAAACTGCTGCGGAATCTTGATAAAAGGTATAACGTTCTTCATGTTAATTAGGACAAAGAAAGAGGGCGTGAGCTAAATCTACTTCCTCTTCTTTGTTCAAACCAAGATGGCGATCGCCCTAATTTTTCGGATTCAATACTTGTAGCCGTCGGGTTTGCTGTTGACGCGGTTGGGCTGTAGCGAAGAAATGGTTTTTGCGAAACTGTCCATTCTTTCTGACGAAGGCCATATCAACCTAGCAAAGCGCTCGTTGAAGGGGCGATTGTAGTTGCCAATTAGGTTGAAGGCCCTCGGGACAGCGGTTTTGAGAGGGCGTTTCATAAATTATTTGATCAAACTGCGAACCAGGTCAGCCAGACGCTCGGCACTGTCTGCGATCGCCAGTCCTCCCGCTGCGGCTGCCATTTGCTCAAGCTGATCGGGCGACCGCAGCAAATTTAGCACCTTATTTTGCAGCTTTTCGACCGATAGGTCAGCCTGACGACAAACTTGAGCCGCCCCCCCCGCCGCAAAGATAGCAGCATTGTAAGACTGATGATCTTCCGCCGCGTAGGGATAGGGGATCAAAATGGAGGGAGTTTTAGTGATTGCAAGTTCCGTTAGAGTGCCTGCTCCTGCTCGACTAATTGCCAGATTTGCTCGTTGCAGCAAACCCGCCATGTCGTCATAAAACGGCAGTTGCAAATATTGAGCGTGGCTTAAGCTGTTGGCTTCGGGATCATTTTCCCCAGTCAAATGCACAACCCAGGCTCCGGCGGCAAACCACTCCGGAGCACACTGACGCACTAAGCGATTTACTGCAACGGCACCCTGACTACCGCCAACCACCACAATCAGCGGCACATCGTCCGAGATATTCAAGCCAGTGGGCGAGGCATGGTCTAGCGCGGCTCGGAACTTAGAACGAACTGGTGTACCCACACATACCGTTTGAGCGCGGGGCAAATAGGGCATCGCCGCTTCAAACCCCAACGCGACTCGACTGCACCAGGGACTCAGCCAGCGAGTTACCTTTCCAGGCAGTGCATTAGATTCGTGCAGAATGGTCGGCAAACCCAGCGTTCGAGCCGCTACGATTGCAGGCGCAGCAATATAGCCCCCCGTGGTTAGTACACCCTGAAACTGTCCTTGTTGAAGTAGTTGGCGCACCTGGAGAATCGAGCCTGTTAATCTACCAAAAATTCGCAGCGTCCCCAGACCAAATCTCTGCTGAAAGCCTTCGACAGCGATCGCATGAAGTGGATATTGCTTAGGAACCAGTTGCGTTTCCAAGCGATCGGGTACGCCTAACCACTCAACTTCGTAGTCGGGCAGCTGCTCAGCCGTAGCAATCGCCGGAAATAAATGCCCCCCTGTACCGCTTGCCGCAATCAGGAGTCGGATCGGCTTTGTCACAAATCTACTTTCTCCCCCAGCATCTCAGGACAACCTAGAACTCGCAATTCAGAGCTTAAAGCTTCTACTCATGTCATCTTTAACTTCTAATTTTCGCTCATCTAACCCATTTCACTCAAATTCAGGTTAAAACTTCTGAAGTAGCGATTTGCAAAACGCTGCCTTCTCGAATTAACTATCCAAACTTATCATTTATGCCTCACGCTTCCACCAAACGCCCTACTTTTGCCAAGCCTCAACCGATCCAGTCGCGATTGTTGAACTGGATTCAAGCTACAGGGCGAGCTTGGCTAGTGCCGTCAGTTGTGGGATTGGCGATCGCCTGGGGAGGAGACATCAGCGCCCGAGCCGAAAGTTCAGCAACTGCGCCACCAGAACTGCGTGAAACTCTGACTCAAATTGATGCCGCTGCCAGTCAGGGCGACGTGGAAGCTGTAATGGAATTTTATAGTTCAGAGTTTACCCATGCAGACGGGCTAACTTATGAGACGATGCAGCAGGCTCTCACAGCTTTTTGGGAACGGTATCCCGACCTCACTTACCAAACAGCCTTAACCTCCTGGGAGTCGGACGGCGACGCAATCGTGGCAGAAACGGTTACAACCATCACTGGTACTCAAGAAGCAGAAGGTAGAACATTCAAGCTCGATTCAACCATTGCGTCACGCCAGCGTTTTGTCGGACAGCAGATGGTTAGCCAGGAAATTCTCACGGAGCGCAGTCAGGTGACTTCTGGAGAAAATCCACCCACAGTGACCGTTAGCTTGCCCGAACAGGTGACGACCGGGCAGGAATATCCATTTGACGCAATCGTGACAGAGCCATTGGGCGATCGCGTTCTTTTGGGAACCGCACTGGAAGAGCCAGTCAGACCCGAAGGCTACCTTAACCCGACAACACTCGATCTAACGCTCCTACCTGCTGGAGGACTCTTTAAGGTGGGTCAGGCTCCTGCTACGCCCGAAAGCCGCTGGGTTTCAGCCATCATTATTCGGGAAGACGGCATTACCGAGGTAACTCAGCGCCTGCGAGTGGTAGGGCAATAGGCACATGGCTTCGATTCAAAACCAAATTGTTTTAATTACGGGTGCTAGCAGTGGAATTGGAGCCGCCTGTGCTAGAGCCTTTGCAGCAGCAGGGGCAAAGCTGATTTTGGCAGCACGGCGGCTCGACCGCCTGGAAAGTCTGGCTGCCGATCTGACTGAAAGACATTCAGCTCAAGTTCATTTGGTGCAGCTTGATGTGGGCGATCGCACCCAGGTCGAATCTACCCTCAACGCCCTCCCCGATTCCTGGCGCACAGTTGACATTCTGATCAACAATGCAGGTTTAAGCAGAGGCTTAGACAAACTGCATGAAGGCAGCATCGAGGACTGGGAGGAAATGATTGACACCAATGTCAAAGGCTTGCTCTATGTCACTCGGTCCCTGGTGCCAGGAATGGTTGAGCGAGGACAGGGACATGTGATTAACATAGGCTCCATTGCGGGACACCAAACCTACCCCAACGGCAACGTGTATTGCGCCACAAAAGCTGCCGTTAAAGCCCTGTCTGAAGGTCTGAAGATGGACTTGCTAGGCACACCCATTCGCGTTAGTGCAGTCGATCCGGGAATGGTCGAAACCGAGTTTAGTGAAGTGCGCTTTCACGGTGACACAGAACGGGCCAGCAAAGTTTATCAAGGGTTAACTCCACTTACCCCTGAAGATGTGGCAGACACAATTCTCTTTTGTGCAACTCGACCGGCGCACGTCAATATTAGCGAGGTCTTGCTGGTGCCAACGGAGCAAGCCAGTGCCACCCTAGTTTACCGTCAGCAAAACCGATAGATGTAAAAGCAAGTCTTTAGCTTCAGAATCTCAAACCAACACCACCTTGAAGCGAAGCAGCCGTGCCGCCACCATCACGATAGGCATCAAAGGCAATAATCGCATTACCAAAAATGACTAGGTCGCTATAGGGCAAGCTGTAGTCCACCCCAGGCTGAATCACAAAGCTAGTTTGGTTACCGAGTGGGGAAGCGTTTCCTTCGCCACCATCTTGTAGCACCACGCCAGCGCCAATGTAAGCATCCGTCTGCCAGTTCAGCGGAATGTCATAGGAAACAGTGGGAACGAGCGCGGGCGTATCTCCAAAAACTAACGCCTGTGCCCGGAGTGAAATGGGCAGTTCTAGAAGGCGATAGCGCACGGCAATTACAGCGGCGGTGCTACTATCTGAATCGTCTCCTGAGCTTAGACCAAAGGAAGGACCAACTCCGACATAGCTACCGTAAGCAGCTTGAGCTGAAGCAGTTGATGAGGTCATTGGAATGATACCAAGTGAACCAATCAACCCTCCGACTAAACCGCCAACCAGACTGTTAAGTGCGATCGCCCTCAAGCGATTTGTCCAATTCTTGTTGCTAAGAAACTGCATCCCAAACTCCTCACTAGCTACAGAATTTACTTTTATAAGACAGACCACCGAGTCAATCAGCACTAAGCTCTGTTTGAAGTTATTTTTTCCCTGCATTTCTTCCACAGAAAAAATAACCTTTTCAATTGGTAATAACAGATCAATCAGTAGAACATAGCCCAATTATGAGCTAAAAGTCTACAAAATTCGCCTATTTTGTAGGTTTAATATGAATATTTCTCACTTACAACTGCCGTATCAGACCTTTGGTATTTTTATACATTTTCATCTCCATTCCTGCCACATAATCAAATCATCTTTGCCATTTCCTTCCTCAACTTTTTGCTATGGCTCCCCTTCTCCAAACCATTCGCTCAAAACTTTCTGAGCTAGGAAAACTTAATCCCAAGGCAGTCGAGATGGGGCGTTCTGTGCTGTTGCCCAGCCTGATCATGACAGCATTGCTGTTAGGGATGGGTCGGTTAGGCATACTGCAAGGGATGAATTTAGCAGCTTATGATCATCTGATTCGCTTACGACCCGACCAGGGAGAAGACGATCGCCTTCTCATTGTGGGAATTACAGAAGCAGACATCCAGACTCGCCAAGAATGGCCCGTTTCAGATCAGACACTAGCTCAACTTTTGGAGAAACTAGAAGCACAGCAACCGCGTGCAATTGGGCTAGACATCATTCGAGATGTACCCATTGAGCCAGGTCGAGAAGCTCTTTTGAATCAACTGCAACAGAGCGATCGCCTGATTACCGTCTGTAAAGTCAGCGCCCCCAATGATCCGGGTTTCCCGCCTCCGCCGGGAGTTGCGCCAGAATTTGTTGGATTCTCAGATTTAGTGATTGATCCTGGCGGCATTCTACGTCGCAGCCTACTCGTGATCATGCCGCCGCTGCCAGAGAATGGCGTTCCTTTAGTCCCTCACCTGTGCAGTCAGCCAACAACTCTAGATAATCAGCCCAATACCTTGCTTTCGTTTGGCTTTCAGCTAGCACTGACTTACCTGGCAGAGGAAGGCATTCAGCCTGAATTGACTGAAGCCGATGAGTTAAAGCTAGGTTCCACCTTACTCTCTCGGCTTCAACCCACCACCGGGGGATACCAGAAAGCAGATGCTAGCGGCTACCAGATTTTGCTCGACTATCGCTCGGCTAACCGTGCAGCCCCACAGGTCAGCATCACCGATGTATTGACCGATCGAGTGAATTCAGAACTGATTCGCGATCGCATCGTTTTGATTGGCTACACCACACCGCAAGCCAAAGATGAGTTTTACACGCCCTACAGTGCAGGAGCCAGCGATAGCCAAAAAATGCCAGGGGTCGTCGTTCATGCTCAGTCTGTCAGCCAAATTCTCAGTGCAGTGCTGGACGATCGCCCGCTGTTGTGGTCTTGGTCAAATGCCCAGGAAGGAATTTGGATTTTCGGCTGGGCATTATTTGGTGGGGTTGTAGCTTGGTATGTGCGCCATCCGCTGAAGTTTGGAGGAGCAATCGCGATCGCAGGCGGGATCATCTACGGCATTTGCTTTTTGCTGTTTTTGCAGGGTGGCTGGATTCCGCTGGTGCCGGGGGCGATCGCCCTGGTTGTCACCTCAGCCACAGTCATTTTGGTTGATCGCTTTAATCACAGCACCTATGGGCAAACAGTCTACCGCCAGGTTAAGAGCTTCCTCAAACTCGATATTGAGATTGACCAGGCAAAGCTAGAAAAACAAGTCGCTGAAATTACCGAATCTGAATACTTTCAGGATTTACAGCAAAAAGCAAAGGCTCTACGATCTTCAGCCGGAACCCACAGCCCCACAGATCCTCCGGAAGACTCCATTCCTACAACAGATCACAGAGCTGTCCCTTCACCAGCCGAGCCAGTTGTTAAGTCAGGAGATGAGGACGAATTGGACTATTTCCAAAAGTTGAGACTGGACGCTAAACGACTACGCGACCAAAGACAAGGGCAAAGCGACGACAAGGAAGGTTCGTAGCCAAAAGCTTCACCAGTGCAGAACTCTATACTCCACCTGCAGCAGCTCAGTCAGCTCTGGTAGATGTAGGTTGGGGAAGCAAAGCGTAACCCAACAGCAGTAGACGCTGGAGCTTGTCAGCTCGTAAGCAATGAAAGAAGTTTAACTCTGTATGAATCACTAAAAATGAACAACCAAGATGACGATAATCTAACAGCGCTGGTTCAGCAGTATAAGTCAGTTGCATCTCCTCTACAGGCTTTTCTCAACGAGCTACACCTCAAGTACAAACCTCTGCGAGACGGCGCTGTTGCAAATTACATCCCAGAATTAGCGAAGGCAAGCCCCGACTGGTTTAGCATTTGCATCGTCACGGTTGATGGACAGATCTATAAGGTGGGAGATTATGACCAACTTTTTACAATCCAGTCCGCGTCAAAGCCGTTTGTACATGGCTTGACATTGGAAGATCATGGGCGTGACTACGTTTTAACGAAAGTTGGAGTGGAGCCAACAGGCGATGCATTCAACGCCATTGTTTTAGATGAGGCATCTAAACGTCCCTATAACCCAATGGTGAATGCAGGGGCGATCGCCACCGCTGGCTTAATTAAGGGTGCAGACCCCACCGAACGCTTAAACCGAATGCTCGATATGTTTCGGCGTTATTGTGGGCGAGAAGTTTTTATGGATATGTCGGTGTTTACCTCCGAACGGGCAACAGGACACCGCAATCGAGCGATCGCCTACCTGATGCTTAACTTTGGCATGATCGATGACCACATTGATGAGACGCTGGATCTCTATTTCAAGCAATGTTCAATTATGGTTAATTGCAGCGACATCGCAGTCATGGCTGCAACGCTAGCAAACTGTGGTGTGAACCCCATCACGGGCGACCGAGCGATCGAAGCTCAATACATCAAAGATGTACTCAGCGTCATGTACACCTGCGGGATGTACAACTATTCTGGCGAGTGGGCCTACCGCATTGGTTTACCTGCTAAAAGCGGCGTAGGTGGCGGCATCGTCGCGGTTGTTCCTGGAAAAATGGGAATTGGGGTCTTCTCGCCGTTACTAGATTCACGCGGTAACAGCATCCGAGGCGTTAAGGTTTGCGAAGACCTTTCCTTACATTACGGACTGCATTCCTTTGACCTACAGACCCCCAACTCCAAGCTGATTGAAGCGCTTGCTCGCCCAAACTCTAAACCTGCGTAAGCCAAACAACCTACCATCAATGACCCTTTACGGCGCGATCGTTCCGGTTAAGGGTGAACTAGCGCTGGCATAGGTTTTCACTGGGATTCGTCCTGCTAAGTAAGCAAGCCGTCCGGCTTCGGCAGCCATTCCCATTGCTCGACCCATCAAGGCTGGGTTTTGGGCTTGGGCGATCGCCGTATTAATCAACAGCGCATCAGCTCCCATTTCCATCGCCTGAGCCGCTTCACTCGGGGCACCAATTCCTGCATCTACCACCACTGGAATGTTGGCATTCTCAATGATGATTTGAATGTTTGCCTCATTTTTGATTCCCTGACCAGAACCAATGGGTGAACCCAATGGCATCACCGTGGCACAACCCACTGCCTCTAATCGTTGAGCCAACAGCGGATCGGCATTAATATAAGGCAGCACTGCAAACCCTTCTTTGACCAATTGTTCAGCCGCTTCTAACGTACCGATGGGGTCAGGCAATAAATACTTTGCATCGGGGATCACTTCCAGTTTGACAAAGTTGTTGTCTTCCTGACCCAACAGCTTTGCCATTTCTCGCCCCAATCGGGCGACCCGAATCGCCTCTTCCGCAGTTTTGCAACCTGCCGTGTTAGGCAGCATCCAGAGTTTTTTCCAATCTAGCGCTTCTGCCAGTCCTTCATGACCTGGAGCGTTGGTCTGCACCCGGCGCACTGCTACGGTTATGATTTCACACCCACTGGCGGCAATGCTTTGGCGCATTTCCTCAAAGTTTCGATATTTGCCTGTCCCGGTCATCAGGCGAGACCGAAAAGATCTTCCAGCAATTACCAGCGGTTGATCTAGGCTATTTGAAACTGGTTCAGTTGTGTCAATTTCGGGGCGATCGAGCGGAGTAGAATACTGCTTCAACATTGCGTTTGAGTGAACTGTGTTGGAATCAATGGAGTTTGAATTCAGCCTTCCATTTGAATCGGCTGAAGGCTGAGCGGAATTAGAAACAGGCTTGATTGACGGACTGGCGATCGCTTCAGTTGAAGTATGGAAGCGCTCCCAAGAAAAACTTTGCAACAAGGGAGTAGATTGCTGTTGCGAGAGAAAATCTGCAATCAAGAGCGCTGTGACTGGGGCTAACAAAATGCCGTTGCGGTGATGTCCTACAGCTAGCGTCAAATTTTGGCAAAGACCTGCTCCCAGAATAGGAGCTTCATCTGGCGTAGTCGGACGAAACCCCCACCAGCATTCTTCAATTGGAAACTCTTGCAGTACGGGATAGAGGCGAATTGCTGCTGCTAGCAGCTTTTGTAGCCCTGCTGCAGTATTGCCAGGAGTAAAACCAACCGATTCACTCGTTGCGCCAATTACAATTCGCCCATCTTGGCGCGGCACAATATACACCTCAGCACCAAACAAGACACGCTGTAAGGGTAGGTTGGCTTGGTCAGAGGGAATACGAACCGAGAGCATTTGCCCTTTTCGAGGCTGTACCGGAACAGGAAGCAAAGCTGAAGACCAGGCTCCGGTTGCCAAAACGTACTGCTCTGCCTGCCACTCACCGGCTGTTGTTCTCAGACTTATAACCTGTCCGTGCTGCTGCTGAACTGCTTCAACCGTTACCCCTTCTCGCAAGTCAACTCCCAAAGTTTGAGCAGCAGCTTTAAGGGCTTGAGCCAGGGCACGGTTATTTACCTGAGCATCTTCAGGAAACCAAAAGCCGCCAATGACTTCAGAACTGAGTCCAGGTTGAGCATGGTGAACTGCGGTTTGGTCGAGCCAAAGAGCAGGAGAGGAACTGGAGCAAATTTCTAGGTTTCCAGGCTTTGGGCGTTCATACGAAGGGGCAAGAATGCCGCAAGTCCAGTATCCGGTTGATAGTCCGCTGATCTCTTCAATTTTTTGAACCCAGTTGGGGTAGAGCATCCGGCTTTTAAGACCCAGTTCGAGTAAAGCTGGCTCGGCGATCGCCTCTGCTTGAGGAGCCAACATCCCTGCCGCCGCATGAGTCGCAGCCTCGGCAAAGTCGCGGCTTAAAACTGTAACATTAGCTCCTCGCAGCTTTAACTCGATAGCGATCGCCAAGCCAATTACGCCACCGCCAATAATTAAAATGTCAGATGCAGTATTCATGAAAGCTACAGGAGGCTGCGAATCAAGTTAAGCGGCTTACCACCGTGCAGGGATAGGGCGTGGACGTTGAGCCGTTCCTCCGGCAGGCGTAGGAGACGCAGCAGGAGTCGGAGATTGAGCAGTCGTCGTTCCAGTACCCGTTACCGGAGCGTTGGCTGGAACCTGAGCGGGTGCGCTCGTTCCAGTTGTGCCACTAGCCCCCTGTTGAGGAACGGGTCGGCGTTCATTTGGAGAAGTCCCATTTTGAGTGGCAGTATTTGGAGCAGTGGTATTTGGAACCGTCGCAGTATTTGGGGCAGTGGCACTATTTGGAGCCGTCGCAGTATTTGGAGCCGCACTATTCGGAGCTGCGTTGTTTTGCGGGGCACCGTTTGGGGCCGCAGTATTGTTTGGAGCCGCAGTATTGTTTGGAGCCGCAGTATTGTTTGGAGAGGCGGTGTTAAAAGACTCAGATTGCTCTCCGTTGGCTTCTTCTTCGTCTGAACGCTGCCCAAACAGATTGGAGAGAGACGGTAAATTGTCGGTTGCCAAAGAACTAATCAGCAAAACAAGGGCAATTAGTATAACGAAAGAGCCAATAAGTCGAGCCACAGCCTCTACCTCCACAAGGTTCTAATTCCATCATCTCTTAGTCCATCAATTTTTAGGACAGCTATGAGCAGGGTTTCTCAAAAAATGTCTCTAAAATTAGATGAAACTGCTTCAATTTAACCTGCGATCGCAAGAGTTTAATCTTGCTAACGATGGGGTTTAATTGGTTAACCTTCTGGTGTCCAAATAGGTTGAGAACCTTGTCCCCAAAATCCATCAAACTTTGTCACTTTGACATCACCTAACACTTGAGTCTGGCAGGCAAGACGACGATTTCGCGTGGGAGAATGGGGAGGCAGTGACCGACGAGTGCGATCGCGCCAATTTGCCTCAGAAATTTCTCCTTGAATCTGTACAGCACAAGTACCACACGTCCCAATGCCGCGACAGTTAATTAAATTTGCCCGTCCATTGTGCAACTCAACTTCATGTTGCAGCAAAACTTGACGCAGGTTAGCGCCCGTCTCGCAATCAAATGTTTTTCCTTGAGCTGTCACTTTTGGCATGATTAATTTTTCACTCTAAACTTTTCCTAACCCTGAATTTCCACCCTTGAACCAGTTTTTGATCAGCAATCAGCAGCTTGCCTCAACTTTCAAGTTCTTAATAATAATCTAATTTTCTTTACTTCTTAAACCTACTTATTCTCTCGCTGACCTTCTAGCAATACCCACGCCTATACCCATGACTGAGACTTCTTCAAATCGGCTCTGGATCTACGACACAACTTTAAGAGATGGCGCTCAGCGCGAAGGGTTGGCACTTTCGCTCGAAGATAAATTGCGAATTGCTCACCAGCTTGATCGGTTGGGTGTTCCCTTTATTGAGGGTGGTTGGCCGGGAGCAAACCCCAAGGACGTGCAGTTTTTTTGGCAGCTTCAGGAAGAACCACTGACTCAGGCAGAAGTTGTGGCGTTTTGCTCGACTCGTCGTCCTGGTAAAGCCGCAGCCGATGACCCCATGCTTCAGCCCATTTTGGCTGCTGGAACGCGCTGGGTAACAGTATTCGGCAAATCCTGGGATATGCACGTAACGGAAGGGCTACAAACTAGCCTTGAAGAAAATTTGGCGATGATTCAAGACACAGGGGAATTTTTTCGTAGCCAGGAACGACGGGTAATTTATGATGCGGAGCATTGGTTTGACGGCTACAAGCGCAACCCTGAGTACGCCCTGAAAACTTTGGAGGCAGCGATCGCAGGTGGCGCAGAATGGTTGGTTCTATGTGATACGAATGGCGGCACGCTTCCCCACGAAGTCGCTCAGGTGGTGCAAACGGTGAAAGGGGCGATCGCTGCCTTCACCCCAAATCCTCCCCAAATCGGTATTCATACGCATAATGATTCCGGTACCGCTGTGGCAAACGCGATCGCCGCTGTGATGGAAGGCGCAGAAATGGTACAGGGAACGATCAACGGCTATGGCGAACGCTGCGGCAATGCTAACCTTTGCACCCTGATTCCCAATCTGCAACTAAAGCTGGGTTACGACTGCGTTAGCCAAGCACAGCTTGCTCAACTCACTGACTCCAGTCGTCTAATTAGTGAAGTCGTAAACCTTGCCCCTGACGACCACGCTCCCTTTGTCGGCTTATCTGCCTTTGCCCACAAAGGCGGCATCCACGTCAGCGCAGTCGAGCGCAACCCGCTCACCTATGAACACATTCAGCCAGACCTAATCGGCAACCGTCGTCGCATCGTTATCTCCGATCAAGCGGGGCTGAGCAATGTCCTGGCAAAAGCCCGCAGTTTTGGCATCAATTTAGACAAACAAGACCCCACCTGTCGCCAAATTTTACAGCGGCTGAAAGCGTTAGAGAGTGAAGGCTATCAGTTTGAGGCGGCTGAAGCTAGCTTTGAGCTATTGATGCGAGAAGCGCTGGGCAAACGCGAACCCTGGTTTGACCTGCGTGGTTTTCAGGTGCATTCCGACATGACCTGTCACACCCAAAGCTGCCAAACCCATTCCCTGGCAACAGTGAGAGTGTCCGTCGGCAATCAAGAGCTACTTGAAGTTGCAGAAGGAAACGGACCTGTTTCAGCGTTAGATGCCGCTCTACGGAAAGCTCTCATGAACTTCTACCCGGTCATTGCCGAGTTTCACCTGACTGACTATAAAGTGCGAATTTTAGACAGCACATTAGGCACCTCTGCTAAAACGCGGGTGCTGCTCGAATCCAGCAATGGGCAACAGCGTTGGACAACGGTAGGCGTTTCTCCCAACATTTTGGATGCCTCCTGTCAAGCAGTCGTTGAAGGATTGGAGTACGGCTTGCTGCTGCAAAACCAGGCAAAAACTGCACTGGAGATTGCAAATTAATTTTTTCTGGCAAAAGGAACTCTGAATTGCGATCGCCTCGTCAGGTCGTTCATTAGCATGAAGTCAATTGATACAGAAAGACTTAGCCTAGACAGTATTTCTGCGACTCTGACCCTCTCTACTGAACTTTAAGGTTTTTGGTGTGATGAAGCGATCGCCTGGTGTTTCTGGAAGCAAGCCTTCCTCCAATCGTAGTTTGAGCCATTTACTCTTTAGTCTGCTCTTGCTACCTGCCTTTGCCCCCGCTGCATTTGCCGTCCCACCTCGACAGCCCGATCAAGAAGTTGCCTGTGAAATTTTAGTCGTGGGTGGAGGACTAGCCGGAGTTGCCACAGCCTACGAAGGTTTGTTGGCAGGACGCACCGTCTGCCTGACCGAAATTACTGACTGGCTAGGCGGACAAATTTCCTCTCAGGGAACTTCTGCCTTGGATGAGCGCACCACTCAACGGGCACAGTTGTTCTACTCACGCGGCTACCTGGAACTGCGCGATCGCATTGAAAGTCACTACAAGCGAATGAATCCGGGTGAATGCTGGGTCAGCGAATCCTGCTTCTTCCCCTATGATGGCGACGAGATTTTGCAGGAAATGCTGGAAGATGCAGCTGACGAAGGCAATGGTAGATTGCGCTGGTTTCCTTCGACTGTCATTAAAGAAGTAGACATTGAAGGTGGGCAGATTCAAGGGGCGATCGCCATTCAACACAGCCCTGCCCCTGATGCGCCACCCCTCAACACCTTGCCGCTCTCTCAAACCATTGAAGACTCCTACCGCTACGAAGACTCTGATCAGTTTGAGAAAACCATTATTCGCTTTGTGCCTCAACCGTCTAATCAGCGATCGGCAAATGCAAACCAACCTCGTCCCACGAATTGGTACGTCGTGGACGCGACTGAAACAGGAGAAATCATCGGGTTAGCAGACGTTCCCTATCGTCTGGGAATTGATGCTCTCTCCTATCAAGAGCCATCTTCCTCCAGTGCCGTTCAAGATCCGTACTGCCCTCAGGGGTTTACCTACACCTTTGCAATGGAGGCGACCCAAGAACCGCAAAACCACGAAATGCCTTCCTTCTACCCGCAATACGAGCCTTACTACAGCTACGAGCTGCCTCGCCTCGCTAACTTTGGGCTGGTATTTAACTACCGCCGCATCTACGATGCCCGACCTCGAACCCAGGGCAGTAGCTACCAATTTAGCCCTGGCGATATCTCGATGCAAAACTGGACTTGGGGGAATGACTATCGTCCCGGCACCGCCGAAGATAACTTGATCTACAGCCGTGACCAGCTAGAGGCAACCGGACAGCTTGAATCAGGCGGTTGGCTTGGCGGTTTGCGAAGCGAAACGTTGCGCCGAGGAGAAGAAAACGCTCTAGGTTATTTCTACTGGCTAGTGGAAGGAGAAACCGACTCACAGCTTGGCGAAGGTGTAAAGCAGCCTAACCCCAACCATCGCTACCTGTCCGGGTTGAACTCGCCCATGGGAACCGCCCACGGCTTGTCAAAGTATCCTTACATGCGAGAAGGTCGGCGGATTTTAGGACGACCCGCGCCCGGATATCCAAACGGATTCTCGATTACAGAAATCGATATTTCTCGCCGAGACTACGCCGACGAATATTACCGTGAGGCACTGCCTCCAGCCATGTACCGCAGTCTGAGAACGGCGCTGGCAGGGCTGGAAGCAACTGCTGTGGTGGGAGGAGTGCGATCGCCTGACGACACCGCTCGACGCACCCGTTCTACCATCTACCCTGATGCAGTCGGAATTGGGCACTATGCGATCGACTTTCACCCCTGCATGGCGCTAACTCCACCAGAGCAACCTGATAACTATGAGCGTCCGGGTGAGCGGAGAGGCGCAGGACAGGCCTATCCTTTCCAAATTCCCTTGCGATCGCTGATTCCCCAGGAGATTGACAACCTAATGGTTGCTGGAAAGAGCATTGCCACCAGCCACATCGCGGCGGCAGCTTATCGAGTGCATTCATTTGAATGGTCATCCGGTGCAGCCGTCGGCAACGTGGTAGACTTTGCCCTCGATCGAGGCGTGTTGCCCTACGAACTGGTGGATCAAATTCCGCTGAGAGAACCTTTGCTAGAAGAGTTTCAGCAACGCTTACAGCGTCAGGGCAATCCCACAGCTTTCCCCAACACTTCAATCTTTAATGAAGATTGGGAGGAATGGCAATAATTGCTAAGTCATGCAGAATCATGTCGCCCGTACTATGGATGACATGATTCTGCGCGTCTGACAAATTGAGGTTGAATTCACACCAGAACTTGTGATACATCTTGCTCTCAGCAGTTAGACTGGTGGGGTAAAGTTTGCTTAACGCATACTTTTGTTAACTTCTCCCAGTAGCTAATGCTTATGGTGACGGCACTTCCACAAGTTCCTCATGCAATGGCAACTGCACCGGTTGTAACGCCTGATCGCACCAGCCAGACGGTTCGCAAAACATACCCCAACTACAAGGTGATCGTGTTGAACGACGATTTCAACACGTTTCAGCACGTAGCAGAGTGTTTGGTAAAATACGTTCCCAACATGACGGGCGATCGCGCCTGGGAACTGACCCACCAGATTCATAATGAGGGACAGGCGGTCGTTTGGGTGGGGCCACAAGAGCAAGCCGAACTCTATCACGTCCAGCTTCAACGAGCGGGGCTAACAATGGCTCCTTTAGAAGCGGCTTGAGTAACGGTGTTGATTTAGGAACTTTAGAGGGCATCGCTTAACAAAGGGATGCCCTTTAATTTTGGCGGTGCAACTAGGTAGAAAGTCCTACACTAAAGAGGCAGGCGATCGCACCCTCAACCTCATGCCCAAACCCGACAGTGGCAGACTCGTTTGGAATCATTCAACTCACCTTCCCGGACTCATCCCAATCTTAGAACGCCTGACCCAAGAACCTGGCATTCAAACGATTACACCCGCCGTCATCGGCAGCGTTAGATCCAATTCACCTAACTTGAAGCTAAAGGTATCCGTTCCCATTCGCGGTGGCTTCAAACTCATTGCCCGCAAAGGAAAAACGGTGCAGGAAGTGTTTATCTTGACTAGTTTGTCTCAGGAGGAACTGGAGGGGGCGATCGCTAAAGTCCTGCGTTAACCCGAACGCATATTCTCAAATAATGTGAACGCGCGATCGCTCCCTTTTGTAGAGATAGTGATTCATAGCGTCTTTACAGAAGCGATCACTTTCCTCATGACGTTTACTAGAAATCAGGCGATGTGCCTGCCGCATCTTTGGCATCTACCATATCCTCGCCACTGCTCCAATTTACATTGGGGACAAATGAAATACTCCGGGTCGATACTTGGAAGCACTATTGCAACACCTATTGTCTTTGCTATCACAATTGAACGGAATGCCAAAAACAGATAAACCCAGACTAGATAGACTAGGGCATTCAACCATAAACCAAGAGACAGCATCCGTTGAGCTTCTATAATTGAGACAAAAGACAGAGATAGAAATAATGCTGTCCAAAAGATACTTAAACCCTGTTTCTGAGAATTCCATATGAAGAGTGATACACAACCCGGATAGGGTTTGAGGATCAGAAAAAGAATCAAAACAATGAAAGGAAGGGCAGGAATTGCCCCAATCTGACCAATTGAAAGTGCGATAGATTGCCCGTCTGTATGGGTAGGAAGCTTACTAACTGCTTCAAAGTATGGGTCAATCAGGCAAAACCAACCTAGCAGCCAAAGCCCAATCGGAAGAATGTAGAGTGGTAATGCAAATGGGGGAGTGGTCATTACATCTTTACCTACTCACTCTGTTCTCATCTTCAACCAGCTAAATAACTGGTTTGCTGTCAGGTCTAACTCAACGCCCTTCAAAACAACCAGCTTGTCGTCTTGATGAAATAGCTCTGGTTGTTGCTGCGGTTGAAACACCAGAACTGAGCGATCGCCAGGGTCAATCAGCCAACCCAGCTGACAATCATGCTTTAGGCAGTGCAAGATATTACCCATGACTCGATTGGAGCTTTGATCGGGCGAAAGAATTTCAATCGTCCAATCAGGAGCGACAAGAACGCTATCTATAAGTTCTCCATTCTCGTCAAGCTTAATGTTCTGCCAACGAAATACTGCTATGTCTGGAACAACAGAGCGACTACCAAAAGTACAGCGCAACTCTGGAAAGGCATAAGCAATTTGCTGCACCTCTGTAACTTCATTGATCGCATCGATCAACTTAGCTTGAAGCCTTGAATGGCGCGTTTTCGGCATTATTTTTTGGATGACTTCCCCATCAATATATTCACTAGCAGGCTTTGTTTCTGGTAATTTCAGAAACTCCTCCAAAGTTAGAGATGCGGGTTTCGCAACAGTCATGCCTTTTACCGTCATGAAACGATTGCACCTAGTCTAGCAATGTATTGCCACTGATAAGTTGAGAGGCTAAACCAATAAAAAAGAGGCCTTACGACCTCTTAAACATTCAGCAGAGTATTGAATATTGAAAGCTTTAATAGCGACCTTCAGGCTGAGCAGCAGTGATGAGAGTCTGCTTCAAATCCTTCAGATAGGCGACCCTTCAGACACTAAGCTAGCCCTGTGTTCATTCCAGGCTTACCCGTTGCCAATTCAACCTTGACGATCTTGCCGCCCATTTTCATAATCCGCTGCTGTTCGCGGAACCAGTTGTCATAGGGAACTAGCTTGGTGAAGTAAGTATTTTGCAGTTCACGCTGAGTCCGAATTCGGGTTTGGCTGGGAACGCAAGCAGTAACTTTGAACATCCGCATGGGTCAATTTCTCCTAGATAAGCTTGAGAATTTTTAATCTCAATCAGAACCACAACGCCAAAATTTTTGATTGATATATCAAGTTAATTGCTTGAGGGCTGGAAGTCGAGAGCCAATCTTAAATCGTCACAGCCAGTGATGAAATAGCCATTGACCATCTAACACTCGCTCCAGATCTCCCAGACCTCAAAAGAAGCTATGAGTTATAAAGCTTGAGATTTGAATCCTTAGGACTCATTCCTCATCCTTCATGCCTCGTTCTTCCTAACTAGCTCAAACCAGAGCTGATGTAGTCGAGGTAAACACCCATTTCTTTACCTGCATCTGCACCAACCAAGCTAGCGGTAACTTCCTTCATTGCTTGGATTGCTTGCACAGTAGCAGCAATGGGTACACCCAGAGAGTTATAGGTTTCTTTCAAACCGTTTAGCACACGCTCATCCAGGATGGAAGGATCGCCAGCCAGCATTGCGTAGGTGCTATAGCGGAGGTAGTAGTCCAAGTCGCGGATGCAAGCAGCATAGCGACGGGTGGTGTACATGTTGCCGCCGGGACGGGTGATGTCAGAGTACAACAGGGACTTAGCAACTGCTTCTTTGACGATCGCAGAAGCGTTAGCGCTGATGGTGGTTGCCGCACGAACGCGCAGTTCACCAGTTTGGAAGTAAGCCTTGAGCTTTTCTAGGGCAGCGGTGTCTAGGTACTTGCCCTGAACGTCGGAGGAATTGATAACAGAAGTAATTGCGTCTTGCATGATCTTGATTCCTTAAAAATGGTCATTAAGTGAGGGACAAATGTACCCTTACTGCATTGCGCCAATCACGTAGTCGAAGTAGGAGCCTGCTTCAGAAGCATCTTCGCCAGACATCATGGAGGTTGCTGCGTTCTTCATTGCCCGCACACCTTCCGCCACAGCTTCGATGGGGGTGCCCAGAGACTTGTACATCTCACGCACGCCAACGATACCGATTTCTTCGATGGGGGTAACATCACCCGCAACGATTCCGTAGGTGACAAGACGCAGGTAGTAGTCGAGGTCACGTAGGCAGGTAGCAGTCATCTCTTCACCGTAAGCGTTTCCACCAGGAGAAACAACGTCAGGGCGCTTTTGGAAAAGCTGGTCGCCTGCTTGCTTCACGATGCGCTCACGAGACTCGGTCAAAACTTGAGCAATCCGTAGACGGCGCTCACCAGAAGTAACAAAGCCCTTGATCCGATCTAGCTCACCAGGGCTGAGATAACGTGCCTCAGCATCGGCATTCACGATTGACTTCGTGACAATACTCATTGATGGATTCCTCCGAAAAGCAAAATGTAACCGGATGTGTTTAAACCAACGTTCATGATTGAACGACTTAAGCCTTGAAACAAAGAGCCTCCAGGTTGAGCAGCTTTTGACCACTGCCTGGATGTGCATTTTTCACTCTACCCTAAGAGGCTTGATTACGCTTTAACGCGATCGCCCTCTTAAAAGTTCAGGCTCAAGTTGCGGTACCGCAAATATTTTCGGGCATAGGGTTCACATTCTTAGTAGACTCGCAATATTTTGTAATATTCACACTCATGTTTACTCTCGCTGGATCTTCGGGCATTTTGGCAGAATAAACATTAAGAAAAATTGCAATGCTTTGAGCAAAAGAGAGGGAGGGGCGATCGCCCCTCCCTCCCTCAACCAAGTTGGAAAATTTCTCAGCACAACACCTTGGCTGTCTTTCAGTTCTACAGCCAAGTTCAAATTTATGTCCAACGCAGGCTTACATGGAAATGTTATGAGTTGCCCACGCAAACCCAACAAAGTGCTTCTTGATACAAGAAGTCAGAGGGGTTAGCCCTATGCTGCATTCAATCGAGTCACAAGGTCGAGTCACCACCACTTGATGACGACTGGGGCACCCGGAAGGAGTGCCCCTTTTTGGGCTTTATTTGCGACTCAAAGCACAAATAGGTTTAGGACGCCGATTCACCTGTAGGAGTGTTTTTGAAACACCCCTACAAGATTTAAGCTCCTCTAGCTAGACTGCCCTGTCAGGTAAGAAGGCGACAGGTCAGACCAGGACTGCTTCACCAAGTCCGCATCTGCCTTAACGCTACCAATGTAGTTGCCAGCTGGCAGCGAGGGGAAGCGCTTATAAGGCACTACATCCTCGCCAAAGTAGCGGGCATACTCAGGGCTATCAACCATCGCCTCAACTGCCGCCTTTAAACCTTGGTCAGCCAACAGCTTGTTGTACTGGCGGATTTCAGACTGAGTTGCTGGCGCACGTCCCAGTAAGTGACGGAACAGGAATTCAATCACCTTGGTGTTGGGGTAGGGCGTGTAAAAACGACGACGGTAGATGTCAGAGCTAGCCAAAGTGCGAACAAATTCGCGCACTGAGATTTCGCTATTGCGGAGTTTGCTCTCCAGGTCAGAGCGGCGGAACTCTCCCGGCACCTGTCCGCTAAACACATCCAACACTTGACAGTAGATGGAGTTAATCACCAGCATCGTTTCGTCCTGACCCATACCAGGATTCATCCGATAGATGCGAGCTGGCTTACGGCGAGATGTACCAACACCCACCTCAACCGACTGACCATCACCATTGGTAAATGAGCGACCCAGTTCAATGAACTTAGGCTTGCTCAAGTCCATCTTACGAGCCTGAATTGCCATATCCGCCATAGCTAGCCCCATCAGCGGCAGCTTGGTGTTGTCCATGCGGGACTTGACTGGGTCAAAGCTGGGCACCACCAGGTCATCATTTTGCTTGGTAAGTTGGTTATACAACCGCTCTGTGTTGGGGAAATTCGCTGCAGGCAAGGTGGGGAAGCGACGGTAAGGCACCGTATCTTCGCCAAATACCTGAGCATATTCCATGCTGTTGACCATCGCCCCAATAAAGCCCTTCAGCCCGGACGATGCCAAAATTTGGTTATACTTGCGAATCTCTGCCTGATCTTGAGGCGCACGTCCAAGGAAGTGCTTGGTACCCAATTCGATCACTTTGGTGTTGGGATAGGGCGTATAGAACTGCTTAAGGTACAGGTCAGAAATGCCCAGCCCTTCAATAAACTCCTTCACGTTGATTTCGTTGTTTCCGAGCTTACTTTCTAGCTCAGAGAAATCATTCTTGAGGATGTAGGGTTCAATATCGCGCTCAAAGACTTGCCGATAAGCAGCACGAACCACCGTCTGCAACTGAGTTTTATCTTCAGTGCTAGTGAGTTTGAACTGTTTAGTCTGTTCACGCCGCTTGTTGACCCCTTGCAGAGAGCGGAACTGGACATCAGGTTCAGAGCGGTTTTCCTTGACTTGACCCAATTCTACAAAGCGAGGTGTTTCTTCCTGATCAACTCGCAGTCCTTTCTCATTGATGCTGCCAACTCGGTTAGTTCGTAGTGCCAGACCGCCAGGAGTGAGGTAGCGCTCGTAGGGAACCGTGTCTTCACCAAAGGTTTCATTGTACTCAAGGCTGTCAATGATCTCATCTACAACCGCATAGAAACCTTTCTTGGAGGCGATATCGAAGTATTTGTTAATTTCCTGGCGTCCATAGGTTGGGCGACCCAAGAGACGACGGTGGATGTATTCGATCGCCTTGGTCACATACAGCGAAGTCCAGTAGAGTTTACGGAACAAGTCAGACTTGGCAAGCTGACGGACAAACTCACGGACTGTAGTCTCGCCATTCTCTAGCTTGATCTCAGAAACCTTGAGCCGCTGCCCCTCATAGACATCACGCCCAAAGACTTGAAGGTAAGCTGCCCGAATGACAGCTTGAGTCGAGCTTTCCGAGAATTTAACGCTGATGCCCTGCGTGTTGGTTGTGCGTCTGCCCGTTTGGAGCCCAGTAAAGCTAGGAATCTGGTCATACTTGAACACCTTTGGACCCAACGAACCAGGTGCAACACCTCTAGCGCCAGGATTGCTTAACTGGTTGTTGATGCCTGCGCCCCGGTTAATCAAAATCCGGCGAGTATCTTTGCCAAAAGGCGCGGGGTTACTGCTGGGATTCTTGTTTTCTTTGGGGAAGATTGCGCCAAATTGAATCTCTAACGGATCGTTGCCAGAACCGTAGGGGTGCTGATCGGGCAGCGGCTGCTCGTAGGCGGCAAAGGTGGTAATGAACTGAGGCACCTTGCGGAAAGGAGCACTGTACTTAAACAGGTCTTGCTGAGGACCCCAGTTGCGGCACTCTTGTGCCTCTTGACCTAGACCACGCAAGTAAGGGACGGTTTCCTCACCGAAGTAGTCAGCGTATTCTTTGGAATCAACTAGCGCATCTACAAGAGCAGACAGACCACCGTTGGAAACGATGGAGAAGTACTTCTGCACTTCCTCGCGGGAGCTAGGTCCACGACCGAGGACATGACGGAATGCCAGTTCTAAAGCGCGGCTGTTGATATAGGGTTCAAAAAAGTTTTTACGATAAAGCGGCGATTTAGCAAGGCGACGAATAAACTCCTTCATGGAGATTTCGCCGTTTTTCACCTTTGATTCCAAATCAGAAATGGAGAGTGAATAGGCGCGGGTGATATCGCGCTCAAACACCTGACGATAGGCAGCTTTGACGACATCATTCTTCTCGGTGGAAGAAAGGCCCGGCTTCATGGCGTACTTAGGCCGACGCTCGGCAGCGTTGAAGTAAATCTGCGGCAGCTCTAAGCCTTGCAAGTCACCAGAAGGACGCTGACGCAGTTTGTTAGAGGGGGTTGGCGCTCTAAATTCAGTGATCAGAACGTCAAAGTATTGGCTGACGATCGCCTCTGCATCGCTGTCTTTGCGGAAGTAGCCGACCGCAGCCTGCTTCATCTCTTGCAGTGCAACAATCGTAGCTTCGCCAGAGCAAGCATTCTCGATAATCTCCCGCAAACCTCGGACGTTTACCGAGATGATGTTGGGGTCGCCTGCAACGATCGCATAAGTGACATAGCGTAAGAACCAGCTTAAATCGCGCAGAGACTTCTGCATGTTGCTGGGACCATAGCGAGCCACGTTGATAGGACGGAATCCGGCTGGGGTTGGACCGCCGCCTGAGGCGCTAAAGAGCGATCGCAATCCTTCTAGAAAACCGCCCCGGCTTTCCACATAGGTCGCGGTTCCCAGTTCCATTGCCCGTTTTACGTCCAGCCCTGCTTCTGCGGTGGCAAAGCTTTCTACAGGAATCCTGGGCTTTTCCAGATAAGCCATCGGGGAGCCACCGACGAAGATGCGGTTGGCAGCGCGCGAGACGATTAGCTCTGAGTTTTGCGTGATCGTTTGGGCAATATCCAGGCGCTTAATTCCTGAACTGAAATAGCTAGACAATTCACCCAGTTCTCCTCGCCCCAAGAAGCGATCTTGCTGTTCAGCCTGAGAAATTGTTGAAACGGGTAGGGTTTGGTATAGCTGCGGACGCGCAACAGAGCTTCCACCACTTGCCTTTACACTCATTGGATTTCAAAAGCTCCCTATCAATTGGATTGCATGTAATTACATGAGACCTGCCCAAAGCCCGATTGGATGAATATTTGTCGGGTGAATAATTCCAGATTGCTCTTGCATCAAGCGGCTTCCGGTCAAAAATCCACCAACGGCTGCCCAGGGTCAACTCGATCAGTTTTTAGATTAAAACGTTTCGGGGTTACAACATCGCTTTATTAAAAAGTGTGTAGCATTCCCAAAGGAGATTGCGTAGTCATTACAAAGGCAATCATAGAGGATCGCGGTAAGGAAGCTGAGAAAAAATTTAAGTTCTGTTACTTTCTCAAAACCAAGAATTTGCAAAACTCCTAAAAGTAACGTGATGGGCTGTACAAAATTGCTGCCCGACAACCTTATGAGTAGAACATTCGGTAAACTCTAGGTTGCTGCAATTTTGTCCATTATGTTAGATTCTCAGCCCTCCTCTCAACTACCTGCTCAAACTGCCTCGCAGACCGTCAGCGCTGCCGTTGCAAAACTTTATGACACTTACCCCTTTCCACCAGAGCCATTGCTCGACGCTCCACCTCCAGGCTTTAACTGGCGCTGGGATTGGTTAGCCGCTTACAACTTTTGCACCGGACAAAAGCCCATTAAGCAAAACATTCGCATTCTGGACGCGGGCTGTGGAACAGGAGTAGGTACGGAGTATCTGGTTCACCTTAACCCTTCAGCACAGGTGGTAGGAATTGACCTGAGTGCGGGTGCACTGGCAGTGGCAAAAGAGCGCTGTCAAAAGTCGGGCGTTGCAGCAGCAAATTCTGAAACTAACAGAGTTGAGTTTCACCATCTCAGTCTCTATGATGCTGACCAACTTGAAGGTGAGTTTGACCTGATTAACTGCGTCGGTGTGCTGCACCATTTGCCTGACCCAATTCGTGGAATTCAGTCTCTCGCTAAGAAACTGGCTCCCGGTGGGCTGATGCACATTTTTGTCTATGGCGAATTGGGCCGCTGGGAAATCAAGCTGATGCAGCAGGCGATCGCCCTCCTCCAAGGAAACCAGCGAGGTGACTACCGGGACGGCGTACAGCTTGGGCGAAAAATCTTCTCAGCACTGCCCGAAAACAATCGATTGGTCAAGCGGGAACAAGAGCGCTGGTCACTCGAAAATCAGCGAGATGAATGCTTTGCTGACATGTACGTGCATCCCCAAGAAATCGACTACAACATTGACACCTTATTCGAGCTAATCGATGCGTCTGGGCTGGAGTTCATCGGCTTTTCTAATCCTCGCGTCTGGAATCTAGAGCGGCTATTGGGCAAAGTGCCGGACTTGCTGGAGCGATCGCAAGGTTTGAGCGATCGCCAACTCTATCGCCTCATCGAACTGCTCGACCCGGAAACCATTACTCACTACGAATTTTTCTTAGGGCGGAACCCTTTACCTAAAAACGACTGGTCATCTGATCAGGCAGTTTTAGCCGCCATTCCAGAACGGAGCCCATGTATGGACGGGTGGGATAGCCGCTGTTTGTTTAATTATGATTACCAGATCATTAATTTGGCTGAAAATGAATGGCAGTTTCTTAAGGCTTGCGATCGCAACGCAGAGCAAGCTGAACAGCAAACTGTAGAACAGATTTTAGCCGAAGTGAATTTGGGAATAGAGGGGGTGCGATCGCTACTCAGTCAGCAGTTAATTTTGCTTACTCCTGCTTGAGGATTTTTCTAGCCTTGCGTAGAAGATCGACGGAGTAATAGGGGAACAGTAGGACAACGAAGCAAACTCTCCTTCACCTGCCCTCGGCTTTGCGAGAAGTTCACATAAATCAAAACAAAAACTGTATATCTTGATACTTTTTCTGAGAGGGCTTCATTACAATTAGTGAAACTACGGTTTTACGCAACCACAACGCAATTAACAGTAGAGGTCATTTATGGCAGAACTCACTTGTACTGTTCCTATCCCTCAAACCCCTCAAGAGTTGGAGCAGGCAATCCGCTATTACAGGACGAATGACTTAAGTAAAAACGATTTATTTTGCCACTGGCAGGCAATTCGTGATGCTTCCCTGGAGCAGCGTCTCCCGGAACCAGAAACAGTAGAAGTAGCAGGAGATGACAGCTACTAGAAGCTACTAGAAAGGATCGCTAGCCACTTAGCTTCGTCATAATCACAAAACTTAATACTCATTCCAAGAATTCGGACTACAGATGAAAGGGCACCCGCTCCAATCTGTAGTCCATTTTCATTGGAATGGTGTCGTGCAGCGAGCAAAAGCCCTTGATAGAAGCAATGCTATTTCGAACCAAAGCATAATGACTTTACGAGCTTTGATTTCGCGAATCTCGATTCATTGCTCCGGTGCCGATCGCCCCCACCCAAATTGTCACTAGCAAAATGCCAATTGCTTGAGCTTTGTCTTGTAACATTTCTTGAATCAGCAGCCAGCCCAGCAGTGTTGTGAAAACGGGACCACTTGCGCTAATGATGGCAGCCTGGACCGCGCCAACTCTGCGAATGCCGATGTTGTTGAGCAAAAAGCCTGCGATCGCCGTCAGTGCCAAAACAACGGTGCTTGCCCACAACCGTGACCACATCGTGGCATTGACAACAATTCTTAAGCTGGGCAGCCTAGCTGTTAGCCAGGGAATGAACGCGATCGCCCCAACCGTCAAGCTAGCCAGGAGCAGCATTATTACAAATACGCCGAGAGTAAAAGGCACCGGGTGTAGCCGAAAGCGCCGAGTGCAGATCTGAGTCAGAATTGTGTACGCCGCAAAGACAACTCCCGCAAGAGCCGCCATCGTTGCGCCCAGCCACACCTTATCTGTTGATTGTTCAGAACCGGGAATGGTGAGCAAACACCCGGCATAGATGGTGCCGACTGCTAAAGTTAGTAGGAAAGTGGGGCGATCGCCAAAACACCACCAGGCAAATAAAACGGTAACGGTCGGGTAGATAAAAAAGAGCGTTGTAGCAATTCCAGCAGGAATTACACTCAACGCCGTAAACATCAGTGGCAGGGACAAAAATAGCAAAAAACCGCTAGCTAAAACGCCCCCGATCAGGGCCGGGTTGCGCTCATTCAGTCGATTCTGGATATCCTTCCACAGTGGCGGATAAATCCAGGTGCCAATTCCAAATGCCATTAGTGGCACCACCACCACCATCCGCATCAGCAAAATGAGCAGCAAGTTGCCCACACTCGATTCAACAAATCCGCCAAAGCTGATTCCCAGCACGGTTTGTTGACTCAACACGATTCTGACAACAATGTTTTGAAATGACAGTATTAGTGAGGACAGCAAGACGATGGCAGCGCCCTGTAGATGAGGCGATCGCCCCCATCTATTCCAACCTTGAACAATTTGAACTAAAGTTTGAAGCTTATTCTTGGACTGCATGAGTAGCACCTGCAAAAGCAACAAACTTTGCGCTGCAATGGGGCAACTCCCAGCAACCCAATGCTGACGAGTGCAGACCATAAACAGGCAAAGTCCTACATACTAGCAAGACCACCCATAGATAAGACACACTAAGCTATAGATGTAGGTCATTCCACATAGGTGAGTGAATTGTGGGACGGACACAAACTTATAAAGATGTCAGTCTAGAACGTAGTCTAAAGCCCTCTAAAGCATTCCAAAAAGCTCATTTTTCGAATGCTTTAGAAAGGTCCAAATTCTCTATTTTAGGGAGTTTTGAGGACTACAAGGATTCGGCAGCGAAACCAGTAAAAGCTTTAAAGCACAGCCTGAGCTTCTGGACCGGAGCGATCGCAGCCACATTTGTGCTTTGTCATGGAACTGCTGAGGCGATCGCCACCGAACTGTCCCAACCTAACCTGGTTACAACAGAGTCGGGTAATCCAAACAGTGCGCCCCTACAGATCACACTGGAAAACTATCCCTCTTTTAATAGTCAGCGCCTCGACCAGCAATTGAGATTGTATGCCGATCATCTAAATACATTTGGCGTACCAGATATTCTCATTGTTGGCAGTTCTCGTGCTTTGCAAGGCGTTGACCCAGTGGCGCTGCAACAAGCTCTAACGGCACAGGGCTACCCGGAGCCCAATGTATTTAACTTCAGTATTAATGGGGCAACGGCTCAGGTAATTAGTGTGCTGCTGCGGCAAATTTTGACACCCGATCAATTGCCCCAACTGATTGTTTGGGCGGATGGCTCACGCGCGTTTAACAGCGGTCGAGCAGATATTACCCACAGCGGAATTTTGACATCCGAAGGCTACCGGGTTTTAGAGACTGGGGTTCGCCCCATTCGGTCACCGCAGCCACAGAGCTCTCTCACAGCAGAGTGCCTCAGTACACCGCTCACCAATTACGCAAGTTGCGATCGCCCCTCCACTTCTGTTAATCTGCTTGACCTGCCGCCGATCTACCCGATTCTGCCGGAAGTAGTGAGCGATCGCCCTACTAGTGACTTGGACTCGACAGGTTTTCAGCCTGTTGCGGATCGGTTTAATCCAACTACTTACTATCGAGAATTTCCTAGAGTTGCGGGACAATATGACAGCAACTACATTCCCTTTGAGCTAGGTGGGGAACAGCAAGAAGCGACAATAGCGATCGCTAACTTCGCCCAGGCTCAACAAATTCCGCTCATCTTTGTCAACCTGCCCCTGACGCGCGACTATCTCGACCCTGCCCGCCAAACCTATGAAGACCAGTTTCGGCAGCACATGCAGCAGTTAGCGGCGAGAGCAGGATTTATTTTTCACGATCTCAGTCAGCAGCAAGAGCTAATGCAAAACGAGTATTTCGCTGATCCCAGTCATCTCAACCGCTATGGTGCGAGTGCCGTTGCGGATCAGCTTGCTGCTGATCCGACGATTCCCTGGGCATTCCTGCTATCGGTTGGGGTAGGGACGGCAGATGCAGACGGGACAGAGGCAATTTATGAGTGAAGACTCACAAGAGCAACGTTACCAGTGGCTACGGCAAACTCAAGCTTGGATTGTCGATTGGCTAATTCGCATTCCAACGTCGCTCGAAGTGCTTTTCCTGATTGGGATGATTCGTCTATTTGACTTGACCCCAATCGGCAGAGCATTTTTGGAATGGTTGAGTATCAGGAGTTTCCTCGAAATCATCGAGGGAATCAGTGTACTGGTGGCAGTATTTATCTACATCAAAGAAACTCCAGAACGGCAAAAGCGATCGCATTACGAAGCCTGGAAAGTCATTGATGCAGCCTATGGCAGAAAAAACAGCTATGCCCGCATTCAAGCACTACAAGACCTGAACGAAGATGGCATCAGTCTCAAAGGGCTAGACATGCCCAGAGCGGAGTTGCGTGAAATTAATTTGAGAAAGGCAAACTTGCTAGGGGCTAACTTTCAAAAAGCTGACTTGCTTGAAGCGAACCTTTACAAAGCTGATTTGAGAGCTGCCAATTTGCAGCGATCCAATTTGCAGCGAGCGAACTTGAAAAAAGCTGACTTGCGAGCAGCGAATCTGCTAGAGGCAAATCTACTCGGAGCTGATTTCCAGGAAGCAAACCTCAAGGGGGCTGAGCTTCAGGGCGCAAAATTGCGGGCAGTAAACTTTAAGGATGCAAGCTTGTTGGGAGCAAATTTGCTCAATGCAGACTTACGAATTGCTGAGCATCTTACCCTGACGCAAGTTAAAGCTGCCCGTAACTGGGAACAAGCACTTTATGATGATGACTTTGCGCTTCAGCTAGAGCTAACCCCTGCCGCACCTTCTACCCAAATTACCCAGCTTTAGGGGGTCTTAGCCTTCTAGACCAATTCATCCTGAACGTTATAGTTTTTAGTTGTTAACAGTGTTGGATGCTTGCTTGAAATTAAGTAACTCAAGGTTTCAATCAGACAAGCAAACCTCGGTGATATTTCGCTTTTGCAGGACGCTTCTGGCTACTAGGCTAGGCTTAGTGGTCTGAACTGGATGGTTTATCAGCTAGGCATCTAACCACTCCACTGTTTGATACGCAATCAGTTTGAACGCGATCGACTCGATCCGTTCAATTCGACCTGGCTCTTTACTAAGTTTCAAAGTTTTCCAGTCCTCAAAACATTAACCTTTCAGTTACACCCCTTTCCATCTAAGAATCTACCTGATGATTAAACGGACCTGAGTGATATAAACGAAGGAAACCGTTAATCCGCCTGTTGTAGGGTGCAGCCAAGCCCGGTTGCTATGAGGTTCAGCAAAGCTGGTGAAATTTAGCAAAGCTTTCAACCTGCAAGGTTCTCAGATTGACGGAGCATTGTAGTTATGTATTTCGCTGAATTTGCCTTTGCGGGTACCACAGAGTTGGCTAGTCAACTCCTGATTCAAGCCCCCTCTAAAGTCGCTGCAAGTGACTTTGCTCAAGAATACGCTTCCAATTGGGGAGTTGAGCTATTTTCGCTGACTCCCGCCACAGAAAAGCAGGTCAGGCTCTATAGCCTTTTGAGTAAGCCAGTTGAGGTCTAAGGTTTAGCGGTACTCGCCCTCTTCCATGTCAGTACGAATAGCGAAGGTGAGTACCGTTTCGTCTACCCCTTTGAGCTCCAAGGGGCTACCTTTTGTGATTACGTGCTCTTCTAAATAATCTGCTACAGCAGCTGATACCAAAATGCTATCTGGACCTGCGGCTTCTTGAATCCGAGCGGCAATGTTGACGCTTGGACCGATCGCCGTGTAGTCTGCCCGTTCCACTCCACCAAACATGCCAACAACAGCTGTTCCCTGATGGATGCCACAGCGGAACTGGACGCGGCTAATGCCTTGAGTTTGCCAACGTTCGTTGAGTTTAGAGAGGGAGCGGTACATCTGCTGAGCAGCAGCGATCGCCCGTCTGACCTGCTCGTTTGGCGTAATTTCCTCCGGTGCGCCAAAGATGGCCAGAATTGCATCCCCCATGAACTTGTCAACAGTACCACCGTGGTCAAAGATGGCATGAGTCATCTCAGTCAGATATTCGTTTAAGAGTTCGGCAACTCGGCGCGATCGCAGCGTGTTCGACAACTGGGTAAAGCCAATAATGTCGCTAAACAAAACTGTGATCAGCCTTGGCTCTGGACGCAGATCAAGTGCTAGTTCACCGCGAGAAGCTTTTTCTACCAGCGAGGTAGGCAAAAACCGACGCAGCACTGATTCTGTTAAGTAGGAGTTGAGTTCTGCTACCCGTCGCTCATTAGCTTTCAGCGCTAGTAGATTACGGACTTCCGCCAACAATTCTCGACGGTTGAAGGGTTTTGACAAATACGCATCTGCGCCCTGTTCAGCCCCCTCGATGCGCGTGTCTTCGTCTGCTTTGGCAGTCAGCAACACAATTGGAGTACCTTTCAGGGCTTCGTCCTGACGGATCATTTGGATCATTTCCAGCCCTGATACCAGTGGCATCATCAAGTCTGTGACGATCAGGTAGGGACGCTGCGTCTGCGCCAGCTGGAAGCCTTCTGCCCCATTCCGCGCCGTTTGCACGAGATAGCCTGCTTGTTGCAGGATGCCAGCGACATAGTTCCGCAGGTCGGCATTGTCGTCTACAACCAAAACTTGAGCGGCATTTATCGGAGCTAGATCTGAACTGCCTGACGGTAATAGCTCGACCGGGTGGGAACCGTTGGGCAGATGGACGAGCGCTCCGCCTTCAGAAAAATCTGACTCAATGTCAGCCAACTCGACCGCAGCGCGAACAGGCTCTATCTCAGCCGGAATTTCAATTACCTGATTTAGCGGCAGATGGGCGATCCCAGTTTGCAGCCAGACGGTAAAGGTAGTGCCTTTGCCATAATCTGACTCGACCCAGACTTTGCCGCCATGTAGCTCGACCAGTTCCTTGACCAGCGCCAAGCCTAAGCCGCTGCCTTCATGACTGCGATTGGTAGAACCGTCTGCCTGATGAAATCGCTCAAACAGGTGGGGAAGCTGATCAGCACGAATGCCAACGCCTGTATCTTTAACTTTGAGTAAGCAGTGACTACCTGCGGACTGTAGCACCACGTCGATGCTGCCACCCGCAGCGGTGAACTTCATGGCGTTAGACAAAAGGTTGTAAAGGACCTTGTCGAACTTCTCTAAGTCCAGGTAAATGGACGGGCACTCAGACAAGTGAGTTGAGAGGGTAATCTGCTTGCGATCGCAATACGGTCGAAAGGTCTCCACAACCTGTGTGATGAAGTCCATCAGATTGCAGGGGCGAAAACTAGGCTGCATTCGACCTGCGTCTAGCCGCTGCAAGTCGAGCAGTTGGTTGACCAGCCGCAGCAGGCGGCGCGAGTTTCGCAGGGCAATGACAGACTGGTCGTAAGATATCCCCTCCTGCTGAGCGACGGCTGTTTCCAACGGACCAATCGTTAAGGTCAGCGGGGTGCGAAATTCGTGGGAAACATTCTGGAAAAATTCGGTTTTCTGCCGATCTAGCTCCATCAGTTGCTCAGCTTGCTGGCGAGTTTTTTGATAGAGCCGCGACTGCTGCACGGCGATCGCTGCCTGCGCCGCCACAGCCTGAGCTAGCTCAATTTCAGAGGTTTCCCACTTGCGTGGCTCCTGTATCTGACGCAGAGAAATACTGCCAATGATCTTGCCGTTATAGAGCAGTGGGACGACGAGTAGAGCACGAGCAGGCGATCGCAGCGGCACATCCAGCACGTTCATTTCTGGATATTGGCTCAAGTCATCAATGATGACTGGCTCTTGTGTGGTTAGCAAAAGCTGCAACACCGGATTTCCCTCAATCGGCACGAGTGACTGGGGCAAATGATGCCGATGGGGCGAACTGCCTTCCTCAACGAAGGGGGTAGCAGATGGGCTGATGGATGAGTTGACAGAAGGCTCAAACCCGTTTTTGGAATGATTAGAAGATTTTTGTTGAGTCGGAAGATTGTCAGAAGTTAACCAACCGTTCCAGTTTCGCTCTTCCATCGCAGGCAACAGGGCGATCGCTTGACTGGGTATCTCAATATCTTGACTGGCATCATGCAGCCCAACACACTGGACAAATTCGTCCTCCTCAGTCCAGAGTGACAAAGCACAGCCATCGGCATGAAGTGCCTGTCCCAGCTTTTGAGTAATTGCCGCAAAAATTTCCTGCGGGTCAAGGCTAGAGCGAATCGCTGCCGTAATCGTGTTGACCAGTGCTTCTCGCTTAGCCAGTGCCCTGACCTGTTCATAGGCTCGTGCCTGTGACAGCGCCAATGCAGCCTGGTCTGCGACCATCACCACCAACTGCACCTCATCACCTTGCCAAATGCGAGAATAGCTGCACTGATGGAGTGCCAACACTGCCATTAGCTCTTGCTGACAAATTAGCGGAATTACCAAGCTAGAACGAATTTGAGCCGTTTTATACGACTGCTGGCAGCGATCGTCAATTGCCTCATCACGAGGTGATTGCATATCTGCCTGAGCATCGTTCATCACATGAACTTCTCGCGTTTCCCAGAGCGTATTTGCCAGGTTGTCTAAATTCCAGGAATCGGAAGTAGCTGCAGTCAATTCGGGGGGACGCGCCGTGTAAACAAATAGCTCATCACTGACGCGATCGTCATGAAATGGACGCAGGATACAGCAGTCCACCTCAAACATGTGACCCACCGTTTCCACAATGGTTTGAAGAATCTGCCGATAGCTCAGGGCACTGCGAATCGTGTTGGTCACTGCATTGAGCAGCGACTCTTGCCGCAGCGTGCGACAAAGCTCTTGAGTACGAGTTTTTAGAACATTGTGCGTATCGACTGCCTGACGCACGACGACTTTAAGCTCTTCATCGTCCCAAGGCTTAGTGACATACTTAAACACCTTGCCAGAGTTGATTGCTTCTACCAAATCTTCGACATCGGTGTAGCCTGTTAAGATAATTCGAATAATATCTGGGTACTGAGTGGCAGTAAGGCTAAGAAACTCAGTTCCACTCATTGAAGGCATCCGTTGGTCAGAAATAATGACAGCAACGTCTCCTTCCTTCGCGAGAATCTCCAGCGCCACAGGCCCACTCTCCGCTCTCAGCACCTTAAACTCACGGTGAAAAGTACGGTAAAGCAGATCTAGATTATCTGGCTCGTCATCAACGACCAGAATTTTAGGCTTACTGTGATCTATAGATATCATGCACCGTCCTGCTTCAAGGGCAGTTAAGTTAATAGGAATGGACGGGGTTGGGACAAGGTTTTGGATGTGTTACTGAACTTATCGACAAAAGGCAACGCGACATCCTGATCTAGAATCTTGTCCATCTTTCGGTTATCTCGCGGTTAAATGTAGCTTTGAACCTGGAGATAGCGATCGCAACCTGAAAAGCATCCTAGCGTTCCCTTAGGATTTCAGCCTCACCTGTAGATACCCCTACCCAAATATTACCGCTGTGCGCGAGCCTAACCGTAAAGCCGCACCCTAAACTGCACCCTTCTAAAACCTATCCAATTCTACTCAAGCAGACAAAACTGTGCTTCTACACTTATTGTGCCTTGAGTGTTAGCAGAAAGTCTGTGGCAAAAGCTGCTAATTTTTCAAGCAGTTAAGCCAGGAACAGGTTTGAGCTGATTAACCATAGGTAGAGCTGATTAACCTTTGGCTAACTAGAAATTGCCTTCATTGCAGCAGCGTTAATTAACATTACTTCAAGACATAAAAACTTGCAAAATTTATTGTTGTAAAAATTATCTAAACAGTTTTCAACCCTGACCAACTTGAGATCTAGCCCCAAAATGTGAGTTGCCATTCTCTTAATACAATTCATACTGGGGAGTCTCAGGATTAAAATGAGAGGACATTCTATCTCTTAAGCGCAAAGCGCTAGTGTCCTTATCTCAACACAGGTGTTTTATCATCCTTGGTATTCAATCAATGGGAGTCTAGCGATCGCCCAAATGCCGCTCCAGTTTTAGTCCGAACGGCGCGGCAACAAGATCTAAACCGCCTTGCAGACGTACTTTCCAGTAGCTTTCACATAAAAGAAGGTGTAATCGGCTGGATTTATCCACTGTTTCGCATGGGCATTTATGAAGACCTGCGAAACCGCTTGCGGACAAAAACTGACCACTATGTTTGCCTTGTTGCAATCAATCAAGCTACCCCACAAGCGTCAAGCTACCCGCTAGGAGAGGAAAACTTAGTGGGAACGGTTGAAATGGGATTACGCACCCAATCGTTTTGGCAACCTCGCAGCAATGCCTACCTGTACGTGTCTAACCTGGCTGTACAGCGCGAATATCGAAGACAAGGGGTCGCTCAACAGTTGCTTTTGACCTGCGAACGGGTCGCTTTGGAATGGGGTTTTCAGGAACTATATCTACACGTGTTGGAAAATAACTTTCAGGCACGACGGCTCTATCGTAAGGCTGGCTACCAAATTAAACATGCTGAATCCAGCCTGAGCCACTGGTTTCTCGGACAACCCAGACAGATCCTCATGCATAAGCATCTGGGTGAATGAGCTAAGGACTATACGCGGGATCGTAGAGATGGCTTTTATGGTCCCTGTAAAGGCGATCGCTTCTCTGCTAGAGAACTCAACTTAAACGCTCCCCTGTAGTTGCGTTCCTACAAAGCAGAGGCGAATGGTTGTTGACCCTTGAAAGAAGCTGGGCAATGTACGCGAGATCAAGACAGTAAGGATTGATAGGCGACTTCAACTCTTTGAGACTGGTCGGCAATAGTTGCTTCTAGCGATCGCAGTCTTGCCAGTTCTGCATCTCGATTGATTTCACGAGTTTCTTTTTGTTGCAGCAGATTGTCCAGTTCTGCCTTGCGCGACTGAATGTCTTCATTGATTCGCTTGGCGACTTCTCGGTCATAGCTATCAAAGCACTCCTGCACGGCACTGTAGATGGGCTGCCACTGCTCTTGAGCAATTTGGGGCAAGTGTTTGACCAGTTCTTTTTTGATTGCTTTGGCAAACTGTTTACGTGCATCATTTGCCTGAAGTGCCCCAACCCCTAATCCAGCTAACAGAATACCAAAAGGACCCAAAATTGGCGCAAATAGCAGTGTAATTCCCCAAGTTGCAACAAGATTCAGCAAGATGCTTTTGAAATCAAACCCTGTAGCTGCTAGGGCTGCTCCAGCAAGATTGCCTCCCGCCAACGAGAAAAGGCCCATCGCCCATTTCGCCCAACCAGGAGTAGTGTCGTCCTCCCCCGATAGGTTCAGTCGAGTTTGAATGTCCTGTCCTGTGAGCTTTTCAGTAATTTGATCGGTTACTCCGGTGTAGGACGCGCCATGTCTTGCAGCACCTTGGGACAGTTCAGCGAAGGCAGATTCCAAATCTTTTTCGGCGGAGAGAGTCCACGCAGAAAATTTGTCGTTGACGTACTGCTGAAACCCTTGCTGGGCAGAGCGGTTAAACTGTTCCCGCTTGCTTTCGCTAAAGAAATCTAAAAACTGTAGGTCTGAGGGTTGGTAACGCAAAAAGTCCTGCTCAAAGGTATTTTCCAGGCTAAGCACGTAGGTGCGAAAGGAGTCAGCGATCGCCCTTGCTTTGCGATCGCGCATCCGTCGAATCTCATCGCAAAACTCATCGCGAATTTGGCTGAGCTTGGTAAATTCTGGCTCCACAGAGCTAATTCGCTGTTTCAACTCCTCCACATCTTGACCGAGGAGGGGAATACGGCGTTCTACAGCTTGCTTGACCCGAAGATTGGCTTGACGGGCGAGGGTTCTGGCTTGACGAAATTCGGCGATCGCCCGCTCTTGCGTCAGAAAAGTATTGAGTGCGCCCATGAATTCTGGAAAGCCTGTGCCCTCCAGTGAAGCGGAGGCATCCTTGATTTGTCGTCGCAGCGCTTGAATGGCGGAAATTTCAAACACCCGTTCATCATAAGTGTCCTGTCCGTCTACCTGGCAGTAATCCACCAGATTAGTGTGAAAGACTTTTCGCAGTTTGCTCTCTGCTTCTTCAAGTTCTTCTGAATCGTCGGGATCAATCAGTCCTTCCTTTACCTGATCCCAAGCGTTAATCAAGAAGAAAACCGACAGACCGCGATCTTTGATGTAGTTCTCTAGATAACGGCGTTCTGCTAGGGTGCAAGGCTGTGATGCCCGTAGGACAAATAGAATGGCATGGCAATTGTTGATGTAGCCAAGCGACAGTTCATTTCGAGCTTCGGTATCGTTTAATCCCGGACTATCAACAATTTCAACACCTTTTTCTAGTAACGGCAGCGGATATTCCACGACTGCGTGACTAACATCAGGAAATGCCTGCTGTTGCTGTTGTTCTAGCTGTTTTGCTTCTTGGGGATCAATTGTGTAACGCTGCTTAAACAGCTTGAAATCAATTTGCTCTGGTGGCTTGCCGTCATTAAAGTGAACCGTGACTCGTCTCTCAGCACCAAATTTAAGAATCGTTAGCAGCGCAGTACAGGGATTCACGTCGCTAGGCAGCAGGTTTTCGCCAATCAGCGCATTGAGAAATGTGCTTTTACCTCGTTTCATGTCGCCCAGAATGAGCAGTCGAAATGAACCCTGACGTAAATTCTTTCCGGCAATGCCAATATCTGCAATCTCCTGGGCTAAACCCAACTTGCCAGAGGCTTCTGCAGCTGCAGACTCTGCGGTTGTGAGCGTTTCAGAAATGGTTTCTAAATAATCGGCAATTTCTTGACGCACTTTGAAAATTCGGTCAAGGTCTTGCAAAAAACTGTGAGTTTCGACTTTGTAGCTCATGTCAATCGTTCTCAAAAAAGATTTTGTAAGCCAGCCAAACAATTCCGATTACGATAAATGTGCCTGCTAGCCAACTCGCAATTTGAATGCCAATAACTACCAACACCACGATTCCGATAAATTTGGCGACGTTCTCTAGCTTTCTGTAGAAGCGCTTGAGGAAATTGAGCGGTTGAGCATGGGGGGCAGCATTCTTGAGATGACTGTGACATGAAGAGTGCTGTTGGTTAATTTCTGCTTCTAACTCCCGCAAGCGAACTGCCAACTCGCGATCGCGCAACTCTTGCTCCCACTGCTGAAGTTGCTGTCTTTTATCAGAATTCATAGATGTCTTACCAGGGTGTCGCCAATGCTGGTGAATGTTCTACGACTTTAGCCTTCCTGACTCGGTACTGACCAGGATATGAATGTCTCCTGTAAGGGCATAGCATTCGGGCAAGAATTCTCGGCTTGTTCCGGGGTCTATCTGCCGCATGCTATGCCCCTACGGAACTTTGGGCTACAGGTTAGATTGCTCAAATTTCTACTAGAGCTTATTTTTGGCGATCGCCCCTACTGTTCCCTTCACCGCACTCAAATAGTCTGCTGGAGCTAGTAGAATCATCGTGCCGCGAACGCCTGCTGAGACGGCAACCTGGTGGAATAGCTCAACCGTCTCATCGACATACACGGGATAGTCTTTTTTGCAGGCTAAGGCAGTCACGCCACCTCGAATGTAGCCTGTGAGAGGCTGTACTTCTTTAAGGGCAACAGTGTCTACTTTGCGATCGCCCGTTAACTTCGCTAGTGCTTTCAAATCAAGCTGATCGCTACCAGAAATTACGGCAAGGCAAACTCCCTGGCGATCGCCTCGGGCAACAAGGGTTTTGAAAACTTGCTCAGGCGGTAGTCCAATTTTCTCAGCGGCTCGTTCGGCTGCTAGATCTTCTGGATCAACTTCGTAACTCCGGAGTTCATAGGCAATGCCTAAATTGTCCAGAATCCGTACTGCATTAGTTTTCATAGAAGGTGGAGCTTAGGGATAGAAGCTGAGTTGCGGTAAACCCAGTGTCTCTTTCCAGCCCATCATCAGGTTAAGGCACTGAATTGCCTGACCTGCCTGACCTTTCATTAGGTTGTCGATCGCCGACATGACGATGATGCGATCGGTACGCGGATCGACTTCAATACCGATATAGCAAAGGTTGGTGCCGCAAGCCCATTTGGTCTGGGGATAGGTGCCACTCGGCAAGACTTTTACCCAGGGGGAAGCCCGATAGAAAGCCTGGTAGATGGTAATTAGATCGTCCGTTACCAATCCAGGATCGCGCAGCGTTGCGTAGACCGTTGCCAGCAGACCGCGCACCATTGGGATCAGGTGAGGCGTAAACTGCACCATGACCTCGTGACCTGCCAGGGCGCTACAAACCTGCTCAATTTCAGGGGTGTGGCGGTGTCGCGCTACGCCATAGGCGCTGATGGAGTTATCAGCCTCTGCTAGGAGCAAATGTGTCTTTGCCTGCCGCCCACCGCCAGAGGTACCTGTTTTGGCATCAATTACAGCCGTTTCAGGAACAACTAACCCTTGCTTCATTAAAGGTGAGAGGGCTAACAGACTAGCAGTGACATGACAACCAGGACAGCCAACGAGTTGAGCTTCGGCGATGCGATCGCGATAAATCTCAGGCAATCCATAGACAGCAGTTTCCGCCACTGCCTGATCGGTGCGGTCGCCTCCATACCAGGCGCGATACGTTTCCAGGTCGTCAAATCGGTAATCTGCTGAGAGGTCTAATACCTTACAGCCTTTTTGCAGCAGTGTCGGAGCCATCTTGTAGGCTAATCCGTTGGGCAAGGAGAGAAAAACGACTTCGCAGCGATCGCCAATCGTCTCCAGGTCAAGTGCCTCGACAGTCAAATTTACCCGATGCCCCAGGTGCGGATAAAGGTCAGCAAAAGATTTTCCGGCGCTACTTTCACCGCCTAGATAAACTAGCTCAACTTCCGAGTGCTCAACTAGCAGTCGCACCAGTTGCACTCCACCGTAGCCTGACGCTCCTACAATCCCAACGGGCACGCGCCTGGAATCACCCATGATGTCTAAAGCTCTTACTTAAAAGGTTTTTCTAGAAGCGCAGTAATTCTAACTTGATCACTGTGTCTCTAAATGCAGCATTGTAGTACTAAAATCAGGTTTTCGGGGGATGGTTACAATTGTCTCTGTCTGCTCGTGATCACCGCTGATTCAACTCTTCAACCAAACGGGCTAGAATTGGATTAACGAACTTCAGAAAAGTTTACGTCGTTATCTATTGGGAATTTCCTGTGGAATCGCTACATCCGTCAGGTTTTGAATTTGACTCAATCGAGGCTGCCCTGGTTGACCTAAAAGCAGGCAAGTCCATTGTGGTAGTGGATGACGAGAACCGAGAGAATGAAGGCGATTTAATCTGTGCGGCTCAGTTTGCCACGCCAGATATGATCAACTTCATGGCGGTTGAGGCCAGAGGGCTAATCTGCCTGGCAATGACGGGCGATCGCCTGGATCAGCTCGATTTGCCGCTAATGGTCAGTGGCAGAAGTTTTGAAGATAGTAACGAGCAAACTGCTTTTACCGTCAGCATCGATGCAGCGCTACATCTGGGTGTGACAACTGGAATCTCAGCTGAGGATCGAGCTAGAACGATTCAGGTAACGCTCAACCCTGAAACAAAACCGGGTGACTTGCGCCGACCGGGACATATCTTTCCACTCAGGGCAAAAGAAGGGGGAGTGCTAAAACGGGCAGGGCACACCGAAGCCGGCGTAGATTTGTCCAGGTTGGCAGGGCTGTATCCGGCTGGGGTAATTTGCGAAATCCAAAATCCCGATGGCTCGATGGCGCGACTACCAGAGCTAATCGAATACGCCAAATTTCATCGTCTAAAAATCATCAGCATTGCTGATCTGATCAGCTATCGGCTCCAACATGAGCGGTTTGTCCAACGAGAAACAATTGCTGATTTACCGAGTGAGTTTGGCAAGTTTAAGATTTACGGCTACCGAAACCTGTTGGACAACTCAGAACATGTGGCGATCGTTAAAGGCGATCCCGAGACTTTCAAGGATCATTCTGTGATGGTGCGGGTTCACTCCGAGTGTCTGACGGGAGACGCGCTGGGTTCGCTGCGGTGCGACTGCCGAATGCAGCTTCAGGCTGCTCTCAAAATGATTGAATCTGCTGGGGCAGGCGTAGTGGTTTACCTGCGGCAGGAGGGACGGGGAATTGGGCTGGTAAACAAGCTCAAGGCTTACTCGTTACAAGATTTGGGTTTAGATACGGTGGAAGCAAACCAGCGGCTAGGTTTTCCTGCTGACCAGCGCAACTACGGTATCGGTGCCCAGATTCTTAACGATGTGGGAGTTCAGCAGTTTCGCCTGATCACCAACAATCCGCGCAAAATAGCGGGTTTAAAGGGTTACGGGCTGGAAATGGTGGACCGAGTGCCGCTGCTAATTGAGACAACTTCCCACAACTCAGTTTACCTAGCGACCAAAGCTGAGAAGTTAGGACATTTGCTGCTGCAAACCTTCTTGGTGACAGTGGCAATTCAGTGGCAAGATGATTTGCGATCGCCCACTGAGCGCTATGAGCGACTAGAAAAGCTGCGCTACATGGCAAGAAGCCACGACTTAATTTTGCAGGAAGAGGCGCGTCCAGTGGCGATCGCCCTCTTCGGCAAATCTTCTCTCACCTTCCATTTGGGATTTGATCAGCCTAGTGTTGCTGCGCCTGACTGGTATCAAGACGCAGGACATCCTTATGTGCGGGCGATCGCTGAAATTCTTGACAACCTCGCGACTTGGCAATCTGTCCAGCAGCTAGAGTTCTTGATTTCTCCAGGTGGCGACCCGATGACTACGTTGCAGGTACAGCTAGACCGGCAAATTTTTCGGTTAGACCAAGAACCAACGGCTGATTCAGTTAAGCCTTCGTCAATCTGCGATCGCCTGGAAACTCAGCGGGTCTACGTCTTTTCTAGCCACGCACCCAACAATTGAAAGATAGAGTGAAAAAGCACAGGGGGCATTACCCCCTGTGCTTTTTCACTCTATGGCAGTCAGCCTTGAAGAAACCCAGCGTCCCGCTATTCACTCAGCCAGCTAACGGATCAAGCAGCTTCAGCTTCTGCTTTCTTCTGGAGAAGTTGAACGATTGAAGCCTTTTCTAACAACCCAACCAGCACGCCATTGTCGCGAATTACAACTAGGGCAGGAAGCTTCTTCTCCTCCAGCAATCCAATCACTTCTAGCAGCGGCTTGTCTGAGGGCACAGTGTTAACTTGGTCAATGGGCTGCATCAGTTCCTTCACCTGCACGTCCCACCAGTCGTTAGTTGGAATGGTTTTCATGCTATCAACAGAAATTTCACCCACCAACTGACCGTTTTCGTCGGTTACTAGAAACTTTTGCCAGTTCTTTTCGTTGCCAATGATGTAGCCATTCGCAAACTCTCTAAGAGAACTGCTAGCTGACACAATAGGGCTGTCGGGATCAACTGCGTCTCCAGCAGTCAGCCCACTCAGCTTTTCCTGAACAGTTGCAGACTGAGCCGATCGCCCTGCATTCTGCAACAAGAACCAGCCGATCAGCAGCGTCCAAATGCTGCCCACGCTGCTCAGTCCCAAAACTGAGAGAATTCCTAGCGCAACTCCAACCCAACCAAAAAATTGACCGACGCGGCTCGCGAATGCTACTCCCTTATAAGGCTTGCCTGTAATCTTCCAGACTATTGCTTTAAGGACGTTACCCCCATCCAACGGCAAGCCGGGGATCAAGTTGAATACACCTAATGCAAGGTTGATATAGGAGAGAAGCGCCACGATTGCAGTTAAAGCATTCGGTAGGTCTAGTAGCAAGTTGACTGCTGTGAACAACCCAAAGAGGACAAAGCTGACTAGGGGTCCGGCAATCGCTACCTTAAAGGAACCCTCGGGAGTCTTTGACTCTTCTCCCAAGCTGGCAAGTCCACCAAAGATAAACAGAGTAATCGATTTCACCTCGATTCCCTGAGCCATTGCCACAAAACTATGTCCCAGTTCGTGCGCCAGAACAGAGGCAAACAGCAACAGAGCCGTCACAAGCCCCAATCCCCAGGCAGTAACACCTAACTCAGGAAACTGAGCCACTAGACCACTGCCGTAGCTCCAGGTAACTAAACCTAAAACGAGGAACCACGACGGGTTGACGTAAAAAGGAATTCCAAATAAATTGCCGACTCTTAAATTGCCGTTCATACCATTACCTCTGAACTAGGCGAATAAGCGCGCTTTTCTCAATCTTTCCATAGATGATCGTAACGAAATATAAATAATCCTTAAATCCATCAACTGATGTAATGTCCGTCCTAATCAGTTCGGTCAAGAGATAGAAATAGCCAAAACGTCTAGAAGCAGCTTGAACTGAATCTGTCCTCCTGGATGTGTTCCCTGGTGTTACGGATAATGGGAAGATGATAATTTAAGCCCACACTAAGCAGCCGGAATAGGAAGATTATGGCTCAAATTGAATTCTCTAGAGGAGTGATCGAAGAGGTCATTCCTGATGTTCGTTTGACTCGTGCAAAAGATGGCACAAACGGTACGGCCACGTTTTATTTTCAAAATCCTAAAGCTCTGGCAAATGACAGTACTACTGAAATTACCGGGATGTATCTGATTGACGAAGAGGGCGAGTTATCAACAAAAGAAGTAAAAGCAAAGTTTGTCAACGGCCAACCTGAAGCCCTTGAGGCGATTTATATCATGAGAAGCGCAGAGGATTGGGAGCGCTTCATGCGCTTTATGAATCGATATGCCGAAGAGAATGGGCTAGGGTTTAACAAATCCTGATTTTGCAAGCACTATGGCTGTTCCCCATCCTGATCCCCGTCCGATTGCAATTGGCTGTGCTGTAATCACGGTCAGCGACACTCGTTCCCCTGAGACTGATCGCAGCGGTCAGCTAATTCAAGAGTTACTTCAGGCTGCCGGACATCCTCTTATTCAGTACGTCATTGTTAAAGACGAACCGGAGCAGATTCAGCAACAGCTTAAGGCACTTTGTTTACGGGACGATTTGGAGGCTGTAATCTTAAACGGTGGTACCGGGATCGCACCACGGGATACAACTTACGATGCGATCGAGCGTTTGCTTGAAAAGGTTTTGCCTGGTTTTGGCGAACTCTTTCGCTGGCTGAGCTATCAAGAAATTGGCTCTAGGGCGATCGCCTCACGAGCAGTTGCTGGAGTTTATCGTTCTAAGCTAATTTTTTCCTTACCGGGTTCTAGCGGTGCAGTTAAGCTGGCAGTTGAGCGGCTGATTTTGCCAGAAATTGTCCATCTGGTCCAACAGCTTAATCCTGAAATCGGAAAGTAGCACTAGAGATTGCGGGATTTATGGCAATTGTCCTAACAGTTACTCCTTTTCTACTAAAAGATTCAGAGATGCATCCCTAAATCTTTTAGCACTTAATCTTCAACTGGGAAAAAAGTAAATGAAAAATGGGGAAGGATTTAACCTTCCCCATTTTTTGATTCAGCACTGATACCTGCGTTTTATTGGGGCGAATTCATCCGCTCTTGCCCAATGCTAATTGGTTGAACGGGCTGCTGATTTCGATTAGCTACGATGTCAGGCTGTAGAGCAGCGATCGCTCCTGCATACTGGGGATCAGCGTCCGTTGTCGCCAACAGCGTGGGTGTAGAAGCTAGCCTTTGCCGCTGTGAATCGGTCAAGTTGATCTCAACATCAGGCGTAATTCCGCGATGGCTAATATCGGTGCCAGCAGGGGTGTAATAGTGAGCAATGGTAACAGCCAAACCAGCACCGTTTTCCAGGGCGTGAACCGATTGCACTAACGCCTTTCCAAAGGTTTGGCTACCGACAACGGTTGCTCTACGATTGTCCATCAATGCGCCCGTGAGAATCTCGCTGGAACTAGCAGAGTTGTTATCTACCAGCACAGCCAAGGGCAGTTCAGTGAGAGCGGTGTGATTAGCGCTCGTTTCTCGGCTAGCTCCATTGCGATCGACCGTTCGCACAATGTCTCCAGCCTCAATCCACATCCGAGAAATGTCGATGCTGGATTGCAGCAAACCACCCGGATTACCTCGTAAATCTAAAACGAATCCTTCTGCACCCTGGTTTGATAAATCCCGAATGGCGCGACGCATCTGGTCGGCCGCGTGGCTGCTAAACTCGCCTAGGCGAATGTAGCCAATCTTAGTGTTTCCTTCCTGACGCAAACTGTAGCGAACCGTGGGCAACTCAATTCGGGCACGGGTCAGCGGAATGTCAAAGGCTTCAGAACCGCTGCGGCTAACTCGCAGAGTAATTTCGGTACCTGCTTCACCCCGAATCAAGCGAGAGGCATCTTCTACTGACATGCCACTGGTAGATCTGCCATCGATCGCCAAAATGCGATCGCCAGTTCTGATCCCCGCTGCGGAAGCAGGAGAATTTTGTAGGGGTTCAACGACCGTTAACGCATTCGTTTCTGAATTAAGCTCAAGCCGAATGCCGACTCCAGACAATTCTCCTGATGTTTGGCGAGTCAATGCCCGATACTGTTCAGGGTCCATAAAGCGAGTGTATGGATCTTCCAATCGCTCTAACGCATCCCGTAATGCCTCATAGGCTTCCTGCTCAGAGGCGTAGTCAGCACTTAGCAGATCTTGACGCACCGCCTGCCAATCAACCTGATTGAAGCTGGGATCGACATATTCCTGATAAACGATTTGCCACGCTTCATCCAATACTGCTTTGGGACTGTCTTGTAGAGAAGCTTGGACAGAAGGGCTAAACGTTGGACTGAGAAGTGAAAGGGTTGTTGTTGTCGCGATCGCCCCACTGAATAGGGCTGTATGCAGCAAGTTGGAGAGCCAGGAAGATTGATGCATTGAAGGGTATAGGACTAGGGTTGGATACAGGGTTTAAGTCAGACAGCAGGGTTCACGAAATGCACCGGCAAAAGCAGGTAGGGAACAAAAATTAGAGAGACAAAAGGAGCAGATAGGTAGTCAGAGCGAAAAAGCAGTAGCACCAAAAACTGAAGGATCACTGGAACCATCAAACTGTGAGGCTATTGCTCGGCTAGCAATTATTTAACCTTTTAATTCGATTTAGCCTATTCAACTGTTTACAAAGTCACTGGACTGTAGAGATTGCAGACTGACATGAGCTCCTAAAGTTGAAGCAACAAGTTTTACCTGGTTAATGCTTAGGTAATCTGTTGGGGGCAATCGCTAGGTCTTCTGAGCAGTTGGGGCAAAACTTCAGACATCTCCCTAAAGGCGTGCTTTTCAGCATACTCAAGCAGTTTAGTCAGGCTGTGTCAATCGTGTGACAGTTTTGTTTGGTGTCCTTAAATATTCAATGTCCTTAGGCAGGTTGGCGTTTTTAAGATAAAGCATCTTGAATAAAAAGCTTTTAATACTAAGAACTTGTGAAGCTGAGTTAAAGCAATGATGCTTCGCTGATTATTTCTCGCTAATTTAACCCCTTCTCCTCGACTAATCTGAAAAATCGTGAACAAAATTTACTAAATGCTGTTTTGATGTTGGACTTTCAATGCCAAAAGCCAAACGTTCGAAAGTGGGTCAGTCTTCTTTTCCTCATTCAAAAAAACGTTCCTGGCATAGAAAAATTGCCCATCACCCAATTCGTACTGCACTAGTAGGACTGGGACTGTTGTTTTGCAGTTGGCTGTTAGTGAATTTGATTACTTTACGTTCGGCTGCAACTGCCCCCATTGATGCCTACCTCGTTCTTGGAGGCAGCATTCAACGAGAAATCTATGCGGCAGAACTTACAAAACAGCATCCTGAAATACCGATTTTGATCTCTACTGGCTCTAAAGATCCATGCATCTGGCTAATTTTTCAACGCGCTAATGCTCCTATGGATCAGGTTTGGATAGAAGATTGTGCTCAGTCCACGTTTGGTAACTTTTATTTCGGCACACCCATTTTGCAGCAGTGGAACGTCCATAAAGTTGGGTTGATTACGTCTGGAAGTCATCTGCCTAGAGCAAAGTGGTTGGCTCAAATCTTGCTAGGAGCACACGGAATTTGGGTCGAGCCAGAAATTGTTACAGAGCAGGGTGTTCCAGGAAATCAAGAATCCTGGACGAAAACGGGGTTAGACGTAGGAAGAAGTTTAGTCTGGGCGATCGCCGGACAGTTTTACCAACCTAAATGTTCAGGAGTGCGATCGCTTTCCTCTGTAGACATCAATAGCTGGCGACAAGAAGGCTTTCGCTGTGAACATCAGGGCAATCTGGAAGAAAGCTAGAAAGAAGGAAGTTAAAAGATTCTCAATTCAGGTTCTTAATCCAAAGAGTTTCTTAAATGTCAAGGATATGTTTTGAGAATGCAACAATTGAACGGCTGTGCCTTTGGTGAGAAACTTCCGATACCAGTCTGTGTCACAATGAAAGCGGTTTTGCCAACTCAGTGAAGAAAGTTGAAGTAGGCGTGAGTCATGGAATTCATATATCAGTATGCGTGGCTGATCCCAGTGTTGCCTTTAGCAGGGGCAATGTTAATCGGAATGGGCTTAGTCTCGTATGGCAAGACAGTTAATAAGTTTCGGCAGGGTAGTTCTGTATTCATTGTCTCCCTGATTGGGGCAGCGATGGTTTTCTCCTTTGCCCTGCTGTGGAGCCAAATTCAGGGACATCCCCCTTATAACCGGATTATCGAGTGGGCGGCCGCTGGAGATTTTCACTTGACGATGGGCTACACCATCGACCATTTGACTTCTCTAATGCTGGTAATTGTGACAACGGTAGCTTTTCTGGTGATGATCTACACCGATGGCTACATGGCACATGATCCTGGCTATGTTCGCTTCTATGCTTATTTGAGTTTGTTTAGCTCCTCAATGTTAGGGCTGGTCATTAGCCCCAACCTGGTACAGGTCTATATCTTCTGGGAACTGGTGGGTATGTGTTCTTACCTGCTGATCGGTTTCTGGTATGACCGCAAGGCGGCTGCCGATGCTTGTCAGAAGGCGTTTGTAACTAACCGTGTCGGTGACTTTGGCTTGTTGCTAGGTATTTTGGCGCTGTACTGGGCTACAGGTAGCTTTGAGTTTAACGAGATTGGCGATCGCCTCCAGGAGCTCGTTCAATCTGGCTCCCTCAGTGTGGGTCTAGCTAGCCTTTTTGCTATCCTGGTTTTCCTCGGTCCTGTTGCAAAGTCAGCTCAGTTTCCACTGCATGTCTGGCTGCCTGACGCGATGGAAGGCCCTACTCCAATTTCGGCGCTAATCCACGCTGCAACGATGGTCGCCGCTGGAGTATTTTTGATTGCGCGGATGTTTCCGCTATTCGAGGGCTTGCCCGACGCAATGAATATCATTGCCTGGACGGGAGCTTTCACCGCATTTTTGGGAGCCAGCATCGCGATTACCCAGAATGACATCAAGAAGGGACTTGCCTACTCCACAATGTCTCAGTTGGGCTACATGGTGATGGCGATGGGCGCTGGTGCTTATGGCGCTGGGTTGTTTCACCTGATGACTCACGCTTACTTCAAGGCAATGCTATTTCTTGGCTCTGGCTCGGTGATTCACGGCATGGAGTCTGTCGTGGGACATGATCCCGTGTTTGCTCAGGACATGCGTTTGATGGGCGGCTTGCGGAAGTACATGCCTGCGACAGCAATTACCTTCTTGATTGGCACGCTAGCAATCTCTGGAATCCCCCCATTTGCTGGTTTTTGGTCAAAGGATGAAATTTTAGGTTCTACCTTTGAGGTGAACCCAATCCTCTGGGCGATTGGTTGGCTAACGGCTGGAATCACGGCGTTCTACATGTTCCGCATGTACTTCATGACCTTTGAAGGTGAGTTTCGCGGCAAGAACGATAGCATCAAAAATCAGCTTAAGAATGAGCAGCTTCAGCGTTTAGGACTAGCCTTTGGCCCTGGCGCAATGAACTCTAAAGAGTTGACGACGGATGTGCCTGAGCTACACGACCATGAAGCGCATGAAGGACATCACAGCGATACTCCTCATGAGTCACCCGCTACAATGACGCTGCCACTAATCTTGTTGGCGATTCCCTCGATCTTAATTGGTCTAGTGGGAACGCCTTTCGCCAACTACTTTGAAGCGTTTATCCACCCACCGGGAGAAGAAGCGATCGCCGGATTTCCTCCTCTCGAAATTCCAGCCGAGTTTGAATGGACCGAATTCCTGGTCATGGGCGGTAGCTCAGTGGGGATCGCGCTAATCGGGATCACGCTGGCTTCGCTGATGTATCTGTCCTTCAAGATTGATCCAGGAGCGATTGCCAAAACGATTCAGCCGCTCTACAACCTATCACTGAATAAGTGGTATATCGACGACATCTACAATGCTGTGTTCGTCAAAGGCAGCCGCCGTTTGGCAAGACAGGTTCTAGAAGTAGACGTGCGAATTGTCGATGGTATTGTCAACCTGGCCGGCCTCGTCACCCTGATTACAGGCGAAGGCCTAAAATATCTGGAAAATGGACGGGCACAGTTCTATGCCCTGATAGTATTTGGAGCAGTTCTGGGCTTAGTTCTGATCTCCGGTATTACCTAAACCCTCATCTCCCAACCCAAATCCTATCGCTGATAAAAAACTGAGCTAATGGATACTGCCAATTTTCCCTGGCTTACCACGATCATTTTGCTTCCTGTAGTTGCCTCCTTGCTGGTGCCCTTGATCCCAGATAAGGATGGCAAAACAGTTCGCTGGTATGCCCTAATTGTTGGACTAATCGACTTTGCAATCATTTCTTACGCTTTTTACACGCAATACGACCTCTCCGATCCGGGGATGCAGCTGGTTGAAAGCTATGCCTGGGTTCCTTCCCTCGACCTGAACTGGTCGGTTGGGGCAGATGGCTTGTCAATGCCGCTAATTTTGCTGACTGGGTTCATTTCTACGCTGGCAATTTTGGCATCTTGGCCTGTAACGCTAAAGCCGAAGCTGTTTTACTTCCTGATGCTGGCAATGTATGGCGGTCAGATCGCTGTCTTTGCGGTGCAGGATATGCTGCTTTTCTTCCTAGTTTGGGAGCTAGAACTCGTTCCGGTTTATTTTTTGCTCTCGATCTGGGGCGGCAAAAAACGCTTATATGCGGCAACCAAGTTCATCCTTTACACGGCTGGTGGTTCGCTGTTTATCCTAATTGCGGCGCTAGCGATGGCGTTTTACGGCGATACTGTCACTTTTGACATGCGATCGCTGATGTCCAAGGACTTCCCTCTCAATTTCCAGCTTCTTGTCTATGCCGGATTTCTGATTGCCTACGCCGTCAAGCTGCCGATCTTCCCGCTGCATACCTGGCTACCCGACGCACACGGTGAGGCAACTGCACCTGTTCACATGCTGCTGGCGGGAATTCTGTTAAAAATGGGCGGCTATGCCCTGGTTCGAATGAACGCAGAAATGCTGCCCGGTGCTCACGCTTACTTTGCGCCAATTTTGGTGATCCTAGGCGTGGTGAACATCATTTATGCAGCTCTCACATCGTTTGCCCAACGCAACCTGAAGCGTAAGATTGCCTATTCTTCTATTTCCCATATGGGCTTCGTGCTGATTGGGATTGCATCGTTCACCGATTTGGGGTTGAGCGGTGCAGTATTGCAGATGGTGTCGCATGGCTTGATTGGAGCGAGTCTGTTCTTCCTGGTTGGAGCAACTTACGACCGGACGCATACTCTGATCCTGGATGAGATGGGTGGTGTAGGTAAACAGATGCCGAAGATTTTCGCTATGTTTACCACTTGCTCTCTCGCTTCTCTGGCGCTACCGGGAATGAGCGGCTTTGTTGCGGAACTGATGGTGTTTGTAGGTTTTGCGACGAGTGATGCTTACAGCGTGACTTTTAAGGTTCTGGTAGTCTTCCTGGCAGCAGTAGGTGTCATTCTCACGCCGATTTACCTGCTGTCCATGCTGCGGGAGATCTTCTTCGGGCCAGAAAACAAGGAGTTGACTTCTCACGAAGTTTTGGTTGATGCAGAGCCGCGTGAGGTGTTTATCATTGCTTGTTTGCTGATCCCAATTATTGGCATTGGTTTTTATCCAAAGCTGCTGACTCAGGTTTACGATTCTAAAACGATTCAGCTTACTGCTCGTTTGCGGGATTCAGTCCCGACTCTGGCTGAGCAAGCTCAGGTAAGAGAACCGTTGGCGGCTCAAATATTTCGGGCTCCGGCAATCGCTAAATAATACAACGTCAATTCGTTGAGTAAAGAGGAAAGGCAAGTCCTTTCCTCTTTTTTTGTCCCCAATTTGTAGCGCAGCAACCACTGGAACAGCGATCGCCCAAGATTCCTTTAGCCGTGTCTTGGAATTGGTCAAGACTCTTCAGCTATGTCCATTCGCTAACTAGAAATTTTGCCTCAGCGCCCGCTAATATCTGCAGCAACATTTTGGTGAAGGCGTTTGTGTTTGGGGCATTTTTATTGTCAACTTTTTCCTCCCGCTGGTAATGTTCCAGGAATTGGGGATCGCCTGATTCGGTAGAACAGCTCTACTCGCGCCTGCCACTGCTGCCAGTAGTCCAGCAGTGCCTCTGCACTGAACCGGAATACTTCCGCGGGTTGTCCTGAAATCGCGACGACTAATAGCGCACTTCTCAGCTTTAAGTCCTGTTCTGGGTAGCAATGGTTTGCTGCCCCGCAGTAAGCGGCTAGCTGTAATGGGCCGTCGTGTAGCCGCTCGACTGAACCTTTGGGCTTGTCGGCAGTTTTCCAATCACAAACACAAGGCTCGCCTTGATAGCTAGCGATGCAGTCTACCTTCCCGGCGTAGCCCAAGTCATAGTGAAACACAGAGCTCTCAACCAGCCGCACGTCCTCAATATCTACCAGAACGGGTTGTAAACTTTCCCAGTAGGGCTGGGCGGTTTCTGGGCAATCGCTTTCCTCTCCCAGGAGATAGTTCTTAATTTGCTTGTGGGTGAGCGTTCCCCGGCGGCTGGCAGTGCTAGCGACACGGTTGGCTTCGGTAGTGCCCAAACGCGATCGCCACTGTGCCAGTGCTTCCCGGTCAGCTTGAGGTTTGGTGACGTTGAGAATAGTAGTAACGCTGGGCAAGCGTACTCCGTGGCTATCGACAAAGTAACTTTGCCCGCCTTCACGGACGGACTTAGCACGGTAAGTCGGGAGCAAGCGGAGGGTGGGCATTGGGGATTAGGGTTGGGAGTGGGAGGTTTAGAAGTTGGGGAGGGCTTCGCTGATGAAGACGCGAGTGGCTGGGCCGGTCATATAAAGGCGTTGGTCGGAGGCTGACCATTCGATTTCGAGGCACCCACCAGGTAGCTCAACGGTGGCGCGGCGATCGCACTTCTCATTCAACACTGCCGCGACCAGTGAGGCACAGGCTCCCGTACCGCAAGCTAGAGTAATTCCAGCTCCACGTTCCCAGACGCGCATTCTCAAGTAGTTGGGGCGGACAACCTCGATGAATTCGGTATTAATTCGCTTAGGAAAGACGGGATGATGCTCAAACTGGGGTCCGAGCTGCTCTAGAGGTACAGCCGCTACGTCTTCAACAAAGGTGATGCAATGGGGATTGCCCATGCTGACACAGGTCACTTGCCAGGTTTGACCAGCGACTTCTAGCGGCTGGTCAATGACCTTCTGGTCAGCAGCAGCCAGCGTGGTGGGAATTTCTCCAGCAAGCAGCTGAGGCAACCCCATATCAACGGTAATCTGCCCGTTTGCTTCTAGTTTGGGAGTTATAACTCCGCCTAGCGTGTGAATTTTAAAGGCAGGCTTGGAAGAACCGCTATCAGCAATTTCCAGGTCGGATAGAAACCTTGCTAGACAGCGAATGCCATTGCCGCACATTTCTGGCTCAGAGCCATCGCAGTTAAAGATTCGCATAGTGTAGTCGGTGCCGTCTTGTCCAGGCAGCGCAAAAATTACGCCGTCTGCGCCGATGCCAAAGTGGCGATCGCACCATTTCACCGCCTGCTCTGGTGTCAATACAGGGTCTACCTGATGACGATTATCAATCAGAATAAAGTCGTTACCCAGTCCGTGATACTTAGTAAATTCGATGGTCATACTTCTCTCCATGCCCTGATCAATTATTAGCGATATTAGAAAACTACGATGACGATAAGCGACTTTTTACCCATCCAGGAATTGCAGTGCAGGATTGCTATGGCACCCATCCGCCGTTCGCTGTAAGCTGAATCTGTGAGTTCTATAGCAGTTTTGGTGAGGGGTGTAGTCTTTTTGGTTCGTCGTAGTCACTAACGACCATGACCGATAGCTAACCTCCACCAACCTAAATTCCTATGGTAGAAATGATGGCAAACGAGTTAGAGACTGGGCTTCCTAGCATTCGGCAAATTCAAACCTTAATTCGAGAAGAGCGAGAAATTGAACTGAAGCTGGTTACCGATGATCTGATTGTGGGAAAGTTGCGCTGGCAAGACCAGCACTGTATTTGCCTGATGGATCAGTACGACCAGCCGACGATTGTTTGGCGGCAAGCAATCGTTTATATGAAGCCAAAGTTTTAATTGTTGGGTTCGCGTAGGCTATCGAGCGGCAAATATTCCTGAAGAGTTTCTCCGACTTGCACCTTAACGGTGGGAATCTGGAGATTGGGCAAAGGCATTTGTGAACTAATCACCTGCTGCACCCTCATCAAACTAGTGACGGTGCCGCAGAGGAGGAGACGATCGCCCGCTTGCAGATCCGCAGAGCCATCAGGGAAGCGCAGAAATTTGCCTTCCCGCCGAATCGCCTGTACCTGCACCTCGTATTCGCGACTGAGGTTGAGGTCCGAGAGGGTTTTGCCAACAATTGGGCTGTTTGCGGACAGCATGACCCATTGGCAGGACAACGCTTTGGTTGGAACGGGCATTTCTCCTTTTGCCAGTTCGTCAAATGCCCCTAACTCGTCTGATTCACCTACAACTAAAAGGCGATCGCCCGGTTTCAGTGCTGTTTGAGAGTCAGGATAGTCTAACTCTTCCCCTTCAGCCCGACGAATTGCCATCAGACTCACACCAGTCAGACGACGCAAATCGGCTTCTTCTAAGGTCATTCCCGTCAAAGGAGAATCTTGAGGTAGGGTGTACCACTTGTTGCTCATATCCTGAGCCGCAACCCGCAGATCTCGTGCCACCTCTTTGGATGACCGTTCTGGACGAAAATCGAGGTAGTGACTGTCACGAATTTGCTCGACCTCTCGCTGAATAAACGGCAGCGGTAAGCCCATCGTCACCAACAGGTGAGTCGAAAGTTCTAAACTGGCTTCAAACTCGGGCTGTACGACCTCTCTAGCTCCCAGTTGGTACAGTAGCTCGATGTCTTTGTCTTGATAGGCGCGGACGACTACATCCAGATCCGGTGCTAATTCTAGCGATCGCTTCAGACACAAGCGAGTACTCATCGGGTCAGGGAGAGCGATCGCCATTCCCGATGCCTGATTTACCCCAGCCGTTTCCAGCACATGCAGACTTGCCGCATTACCATAGACATAGGGAATTCCCGCTTCGCGGAGTTGCTGAATTGCCTGCTCTGACTGATCAACCACCGTTACCGGATAATCATGGTCTTGCAGCAGTCTTACAATATTGCGTCCAACCCGCCCATAGCCACAGACCACCACATGGTTTTGCAGCGGCAATTCTTCTGCCACTTCAAATGCCCGATCTGAACTTTCCATGTAGCGCTTGAGCCAGGGCACCATTTCCGCCCAAACAAATAGCTGCGGCACAAACCGCAGTACAAACGGCGTAACAACCAAAGTTACGGCTGTCGTGCCTAAAATTAGCAGGTAAACCCGTCGTGAAACTAACCCCAACATTTGTCCTTTGCTAGCTAACACAAAGGAAAACTCACCAATTTGAGCTAGTCCCAAACCTACAATGAGTGCAGTTTTCAACGGGTAGCGAAAGGCTTTAACCAGTGGCGTGATAATCAGAAATTTGCCCAGCAGCACCAGTGCCACCAGCCCCAAGATTAGCTCTAGATTATTCCAGAGAAAAACTGGGTCGATCAACATACCGATCGCCGCAAAAAATAGAGTCGCAAAAATATCGCGGATGGGTTCTACATAAGTCAAAGTCTGATCAGCGTACTCAACCTCCGAGATCATCAGTCCGGCGATGAACGCGCCCATCTCAATCGATAGCCCTAGTGATTCGGTGAGCAGAGCAATGCCCAGACAAAGCGCCACAACGCCTAGCAAAAACAATTCGCGGCTTTCAGTTCGTGCTAGAAATCGCAGTAATGGTGGAATTAGCCAAATTCCGGCAACAACAGCCGCCCCCGCCAATAGCGCAATTTTCAGTAGAGCCAAACCTACCGCTAGTCCGATCTCGTCGTAGGGCCGATCTAACGCAGGCAGCACCGCCAGCATTAAGCCCAGTGCCAAGTCTTGCACAATCAGAATACCCAACATCACGCGCCCGTGAGGAGTTTCGGTTTCGTTGCGCTCCATGAGGCACTTCAGCACGACTGCAGTTGATGAGAGCGACAAAATTGCTCCCAGGAACACGCCCTGTACAGGTGATGTCACCCAACCGATCGCCACCGATAGCAGTGCAGTGATTAGAATGGTCGATAGAATTTGCAGTCCACCACCGCCCAAACTAATTCCCTGAACTTTTTTAAGCTCTGTCAGAGAAAACTCCACCCCTAGGGCAAACAGTAGGAATGCAGCGCCAAACTGGGCTAACGTTTCGACTTGAATCAGTTCCTTGACTAGACCCAGACCTGCTGGACCAACGACAACGCCACCAACCAAATACCCAAGCAGCACGGGTTGCTTCAACAGGGAGGCTAGTAAGCCACCCCCTGCTGCTGCCGCTAAAACAATGACCAAATCAACAATCAGCCTGAAGTCTTCTTGCACAGAATTTCCGCGAAGAGAAAATTAAAAAAACTAGGAGGAAGTTTAAGTCTCTTAATCTACAGAATACAGAGTTTTTCTATTTGCTGGGAGACTTGACAAGATAGGGGATCATTCTCTACCAGCGCCTACAATGAAGGACAAATGACAACAAGATCAAAGGTGTTGCCGTTTGACAGCTTGCATTCCCTGAAAGATTAGGGCTGGAGCGACATCAATTTGGGTAGCAAGATTAGGAAATCGCTGTTGAAGGTGCGTAAAAAGTAGGGTACTGTCCCCACCCGTGAGGGCGATCGCACTTTTAGGGAATTTCTCTAGCCAATCTTCAGCAAAATCGCGTATCCCCGCCAAAAGGGTGTACAGGATACCGCTGTAAATTGCGTCTGCTGTATGGGTTGCCCAGCGGGTAGGAGCAGCAATTTGGGTATCGAGGAATGGTAGGGCTGCGGTTTGGGTAAGCGAGCGCAACTGTAATTGCAATCCAGGCAAAATTGCGCCGCCTAAAAATTGCCCTTCATTTGCACCAGTAAAGGTCAGAGCGGTCCCGGCATCAATGACAAGCGCAGGCAAGTTCCAGATTGTTGTGGCTGCCCAAACTGCTAAAGCGCGATCGATTCCTAAAGTGGGATAGGTTCCTCGTAGAGGAATGTGATCAAGGCAAATTGTCCAGGTTTTGGGGTAAGACTGCCAAAAAGTTGTCTGATTGGGAACAACGGAAGCAATTAGTAGAAGTGGCTGTTGACCCAGGAGTGAAGCGAGTTGTAGCGGAACAGCATTTTGCAGATTTTCAGGCAGGGGAAATTGCAGCGAGGGAGCGGTTAGGGTGGCGATCGCCTCAATCGACAAATGTGGCGTATCCCAAGTTTGCTTTAGCGCGTCGTCTTCAAACCAGGCCCAATGCAGCCGAGAATTTCCGATCGCCAAAGCTAACCAGGTACTTTCAGACAAACCAGTCACACCCATTCTTGACGTGTCCGCTCTGAGGGACAGAGATTATTCTAGGGCTGCGCTACGACTAATTCAGCATCTGCAATTTGAACATCCTTTGCTGAAGCGACCGGAAAATGCTCCATTGCAGAGTCTAAATGCTTGAGCAAAGTAGATTGAGGCAGTGCACCGTGCAGATGACTCCAGGGCAATACCTGCTCGGTTGACCAGTTTTCGTGAACATAAAAGTCTAAATCGGGGAGTTGCCCTTTTAGCTGCTTGAAAGCACGGCGGTAGCTGCCCAGCGAGTCGCCGTAGTGTCGGGCTAGTTCTAAAAGTTTTGAAAGACGGCGATCGCCCCTTGAAATAAGCGCTTGAATCACCGACCAGCTATAGCTTTCAGGGCGAAAATCAATCCCCTGTGGACGCAACTGCTTTTGCAGCAGTTTTAGCCGCTTTTCTGCTTGTGAATCCACCCCAAACCACTGAAACGGGGTGTGAGACTTGGGCACAAACGTACTACACCCAAAGGTCAACCGCAGTCCCGGAGCCGCCCGTTTTACCGCCCGCAACATTTCTACCGTCTGGTCAAGATCGTCCGGTTCCTCACCGGGAATGCCAGCCATGCCATAGAGCTTCAGCGCACTCAAGCCACCTGCCTTCGCATGGATTGCTGCTTGAGTAATTTCGTCATTGGTGAGCTTCTTGTTAATCAACTGACGCAGACGATCAGAGCCACTTTCAACCGCGATGGTAATGGAGCGAGTGTCATGTTTAACCAGCGTTTCGGCTAGCTTGGGCGTGACGGTGTTGGTGCGGACTGAAGCTAGGCTAAGCCGCACTGAATCATACTGAGGCTGATTGAGATGGTCTAACAGCGCTTCAAACTCGGGATGCTGCGTCACCGAGGCACCGAGTAGCCCCAGGCGATCGGTAACTTTCAAACCTCGCTCAATCGCCGGAATCAGAGAACCCTCTAAACTGGCAGTGCGAAAGGGCAACGTCAGGTAGCTAGCCAGACAAAAGCGACACATTTCTGGGCAGCTACGCACGACCTCCACCATGTAGATATTTTCCCAGGCGGCTTTTTCCGTTACGACCGTCGAAGCAGAAAGGGTCTTACCGCGATAGGTTTGCTTCTCGACCTGAGCTGGAATGTCTGACTCCATCGGCTGAATTGAAGCGATCGCCCCCTCTTCGCTGAGATAGCTCACCTCATACAAATTGGGCACATAGATGCCTGGAACCTTCGCCAAGTGCCGGAGTTGAGAGGGGCGATCGCTTCCTCTTACTTGCTGATAAGCCGCGATAAAATCACCCAACAGATTTTCGCCATCGCCCAACAAAATTAGGTCAAAAAAGTCGGCAAAAGGTTCTGGATTTGCCGTCAAAACGGGACCACCACCAAACACTAAGGGATGCTGAGATGAGCGTTCTGTTGCCCGAATGGGAATATCCAAGGCTTCTAGTAAACTCAAGACATTGCTGTAGTCGAGTTCCCAGGAGAGCGAAAATCCCAAGAGTTCTGGCTGAGCAGGCAGGGGCTCGTGCAGATCAGTAAATAGCCTGCTGACCTGCAAATCAGTTCGAGACGCAAGCGTCGCCCAAACGACCTGATAGCCCAGACTAGTAATGCCTACGCTGTACTCATTCGGAAAAGCAAAAATGGTAGGAATTGCGTCTGCGCTAGGAGTCGCAGGCGTAAACAAGAGGCGTTCGGCAGCAAAGCTGGAATTCACAGGCTGAAAGGCAGTTTGAGGGGCTTCTTCACTCTAAACAATAAACATGCTGCATGAGTGCTTTTGAGCAAGCCAAGACAAACCAGTAAAAAATTGGAACTACTCCACTGACTCTGCTGCTACCTCAAGCGTATCCTTGTCTCCGTAATTTCTAGGAAATTCTTATCAGAGCCAATGGGGAACAATACCACTGCAATTCCGGACATACACTGTGTACTTCCAGCAAGGTTTTATATTAAGAATGAATTGGACTGAGTGAAAATTCGGAGTTTCAGGGTTGACATCGCTTCGAGCTCATCCTCAGGAGTTAGGTGAATTTACGGTCTTTACGATAAGATTCGTCAGCATCGTGCTTTGTTTAAGCACTGCCTACTTTTGCTGCAAGGCTAGTTGGTTACCGCCAATGCATGGTAAATCTCTCAATTCTTTGATTCAAGGAGAATTGAGCGGTTTTGCCACAAACTTTAAAGTAAAAGAGAGTAAGTGCGATCGCTGAGGCAAAGGCTTGAAGATTAAGCTAGTTTCTGCTGGCAGTTTTCCTGGATAATAGCTCTCATGGGCTAAAATCACTGTCACAGCAGACAACCGGATGCACCGGATCGCTGAAGTTTAAAGGGCAAGCATTCAACTTTATGGCTAAACTGTCTGGCCATCAACAAAAAACCTTCGTTCCTTCTCAGGAAACTGTCGTACAGCCTGAGGACGCTGACGCTGAGGCAAATCGGGTGAAAGCTGGGACAGATCGGGTATTTGAAAAGGGCGTTGAGCAACACCAGGCACGCGAATTTAAGGTGGCGCTGCAAACTTTTCAGCAGGCGTTGATAGGCTACCGGCAGGCTCAAGACCTTCAAGGAGAAGGGAAATCGCTGAATAACTTGGGGCTGGTTTACTATGCGCTAGGCAACTACGCTGAGGCGATCGCCCACTCAGAGCTTAGCCTAGCGATCGCCCGCCAAATTGCAGACCGCCGTACGGAGCGTCAAGCATTAGGCAACCTAGGGAATGCTTACCGGCATCTCAATGACCATGTAAAGGCAATTGACTGCAAGCAGCAAAGTCTGAATGTCTCCCGAGAAATTCGAGATCAGCGGGGCGAAATGGCTGCGCTGAACAATTTGGGCATGGCTTACAAGGCAATTGGCGACCGTCAAACGGCGATCGCCTACTATGAGCAAAGCTTGACCCTGGCGCAAGTATTGCAGGATCGTCAAGTTGAAGCACAGGTGTTGCGAAACCTGGGAAACGCTTATCACTCGCTGGCAAACTACGCTAAGACGGTTGAATACTACGAACGGCTGCTGACGATTATTCGCCGTTCTGGAGATTTACAGGTCGAATCACAGATTTTGAAGAATTTAGCGAGTGTTTGCTTCACCTTAGGCGACCATCGCAAAGCCATTACCTATCATCAGCAGCGGTTGGCGATCGCCCGTGCCCTGCAAGATCACCAAAATGAAGAACAGGCGCTAGAGAGCTTGGGCGTGATCTATGAAGCGATTGGCGATCCGGGTCGGGCAATTGAGTACTACGAGCAACGGCTCATACTTGCCAAAACGACCTGCGATCAAAAGTTAGAGAAACAGGCGATCGCTACCCTTAAAACTGCTTACTGTGCGCTCGGTGACTATGTTAGAGCAAGCTTGTATTAAGCTATTAAGCTTTGTTTTCATTGCTTTGTTCACCTTCTTCTCTACATTCTGTCCTCTGATAGAAGACAGATCTTTAGAAGAACTGAGAGAGTAGTGTAGTAACTAAAGCACTCTAGAGCAATCTAGAACAAAATTATGGATATCATCCGACTAATTTGTGCAATTTTCTTACCTCCTCTGGGTGTGTTTTTACAAGTTGGTTTAACAGGGCAATTCTGGCTCAACATTCTCTTAACTTTACTGGGCTATATTCCAGGAGTTGTTCACGCAGTTTGGATCATTGCTAGAAGATAGGATCAACTTATCCTGTAACCCTTTGTAATTAAAAATGTCACTTATAGAGATTGGTATATTGCTGTTAATTGCAGCAATTTGTGGAGGAATTGGTCAATCTCTAGTTGACTACACCGCCGGTGGCTGCTTGGCTTCCATTGTTGTTGGAATCATTGGCGCTTACTTAGGTCTGTGGCTTGCCCGCGAACTGGGGCTTCCTGTGCTGTTTGAGTTAAACGTTGGCGGACAACCATTTCCTATTATCTGGTCTATTATCGGTTCAGCTATTTTTGCTGGCATTCTAGGATTATTTCGCAGAGCAACAGTGGGACGAGGTAGATATTAGCACCGCAAATCTACCCGTCAGCAAATGCTACCGCAGTTTAGAATAAGTAATTTGCGATCGCTGAAGTCTCTATCATCTCAACCTTACTTGTCCTCTAACAACATAGCTGTTTTCGTTCAGGACGGATTAAGAGAAGGAAAAAGACCTGTTTTCTTTTCCCTTCTCTCCTCGCAAAAATTGAATTTGATGGTAACAACCTATGGAGCGAGATAGGTATAGCGGCTAAGGCTACGTTCGTAATTTTGTAGCAGCAGTTGTGACTCCTGAATCGTGATTTTCTTTTCTTGTAAAGCTTGCTCTGCCTGTTGGCGAATGCTTTCAATCAAGTCTTCGGAGTCGTACTGCACATAACCCAACACTTCTGTCATCGTGTCGCCTTTGACCACATGTTCGATTTGATAGCCTTTAGGTGAGAGGTGAATGTGAACGGTATTAGTGTCACCAAACAGGTTGTGCAGATTACCCATAATTTCCTGATATGCGCCGCCGAGAAACATGCCCAGGTAGTATGGCTCTCCGGGTTTAAGGGAATGAAGTTCCAGAACAGATTTTACGTCGCGTAGGTCGATGAACTGGTCGATTTTGCCGTCGCTGTCGCAGGTTAGGTCAGCCAGGGTTGCGCGTTCGGTAGGTTCTTCGTCAAGACGGTGAATTGGCATGATCGGAAATAGCTGATCGATCGCCCAACTATCTGGTGCAGACTGAAACACCGAGAGGTTGATGTAGTAGATCGAGGCCATGATTTTTTCTAGATCTTCCAAGTCGTCGGGCACATAGTCTTGCTGACGGGCGATCGCCAATATCTTCTGACAACAAGCCCAATACAACCGCTCTGCCCTTGCCCGCTCAGTCAAACTGAGGTAGCCAAACCCAAACAGACTAACTGCCTCTTCCTTAAACTGGGTTGCGTCGTGATACATCTCCTGATAATTCTCAACCGTAATAGAACGGTAGGTTTCATACAGGTTGCGAATAATCAAATGCTCCCGTTCTTGCAGCGGTTCAGGCAGTTCTGACAGCACATCGCTAGTACCTAGCACATCGAATACGAGAACTGACTGGTGAGAAGCGATCGCCCGTCCACTTTCACTAATCAACGTAGGAACGGGCAGACTTCGCTCGGTACAGGCTTCTTTCACCTCTGCGACCACATCATTCGCGTAGTTTTGCATGTTGTAGTTTTTGGAAGCGTGAAAGTTGGTTTTAGAGCCGTCATAGTCCACCCCCAAACCGCCACCTACGTCAAGATATTGCATTGCTGCGCCCAGTTTCGCCAGCTCAACATAGACTTGGCTAGCTTCACGCAGGGCATCCTTGACGACGCTAATGGAAGAAATCTGAGAACCAATGTGGAAGTGCAGAAGCTGTAGCGACCCTAGCATATCTGCGGCTCGAAGCTGGTCTACGGCGCTGATAATTTCAGGAATGGTTAAGCCAAACTTAGCGCGATCGCCTGCCGAGGTGCCCCAGCGCCCAATTCCCTTGGCGCTCAGCTTAGCCCGAACGCCCAAGATCGGCTGAATGCCTAACTTATGCTGCGCTTCGATCACCAGCTGCACTTCTTCGATCTGCTCCAGCACAATAATTGGCGTATGACCTAACCGCTGTGCCAGCATCGCCGTTTCAATGTATTCCCGGTCTTTATAGCCGTTGCAGATCAGCAGTGCGCCCGGTGTTTTGAGCGTTGCTAGAGCGATCATCAATTCAGGCTTTGATCCGGCTTCTAAGCCAAACTGATGAGGTTTGCCAAAGCGCACTAGGTCTTCGACTAAGTGGCGCTGCTGGTTACACTTGACGGGAAACACACCGCGATACACGCCAGGATAGTTGTAGCGGGCGATCGCCTTACTAAAACAAGCATTCAGCCGCTCGATCCGGTCTTCGAGAATGTCAGAAAAGCGAATAAGCAGCGGTAAACCCAGATTTCGCAGCTTCAGCGCATTCACTAGTTCAAATAGGTCGAGGGAACCACCGCGATCGCCCCTGGGGGAAACTGTAATATGTCCCGCTGCGTTGATCGAGAAATAGGGTTCACCCCAGCCCTGAATTCGATACAGTTCCTCACTGTCCTCAATGGTCCAGGTTTGAGGTCGAGTCGTCTCTAGCTGATTGGGTAAATCGAGCAACGACTTCTCTAACTCAACCTGGACTGCTTTTGGCTGAATCCCCATTTCGCATCCCCCGCAAATATTTGTTAAATAGCCAGTTTAGCGTATCGTTTCTATAAACGAGCTACATCCGTGAGCAGGCAAGGGTTTCAGTTAAATTACGTTTAAATCTTGGGTAAGAATACAAAGTTTGCACTTTACAAACGATCACATTTTTCTGAGCATAGAGAAGGTCTAAGACACAACATGTAGGAGCAGATCTGTGGAACGGACATTTTTGGCAATCAAACCGGATGGCGTTCAGCGTGGACTCATCGGTGAAATCATCCGCCGCTATGAAGCAAAAGGCTTTACGCTCGTAGGCTTAAAGCTGATGAACGTTAGCCGCGAACTGGCAGAAAAGCACTATGGTGTTCACAAGGAAAAGCCTTTCTTTCCCGGACTGGTTGAATTCATCACCTCTGGTCCCGTTGTCGCAATGGTGTGGGAAGGAGAAGGCGTAATTGCCTCAGCCCGTAAAATCATTGGTGCAACCAATCCGCTCAACGCAGAGCCAGGAACAATCCGGGGTGACTACGGCGTTAGCATCGGTCGCAACATCATTCACGGCTCTGATGCTCCGGAAACTGCCCAAAGCGAAATCGCGCTCTGGTTTACCTCAGAAGAACTGGCGAGTTGGCAACCCACAATCAATCCTTGGGTTTACGAATAAAAGTAGTACCAGTTCCAAGAATTTGGGTATGACTGGAAAGGCTCCCTGCATTGCAGGGAGCCTTTCCATTTGTGCTTCTTTAGAGAACTGTACAAAAGTTCTATTCAGCAGAAACTTCCTGAGCTTCTTTTTCTGCTGCGATCGCCTCTACCGCCTCTACATTCATCTCAACCCCTAATCCAGCCTCTAAAAGTTCTTCAGACTGGCTTTCTTCAGGCTCAACTCGCTTGGAGAAGCCCCAAGCAAACAGCAGCGCAATCATAGTTACCATCAACCATTCGGGAGGCACAAGCTCGGGGTTAATTACTCTAGCTAATAACCGCAGCCCAACCAGGGCAACGGTTGTATATCCCGCATCTTCCAGGTGAACAAACTCGTCTAGCCAGCGAATAAACAGCCCTGCCATAAACCGCAGCGCGATTACGCCAACCGCCCCACCCGTTAGCACTAGCCAAGTTTCTCGGGAAATGGAGATTGCTGTCGTAACACTATCCAACGAAAACGCCAGGTCGGTAATAGCAATCATCGGAATGGCTTGCCAGAGCGAGGCAAAACGCGGACCGTGATGTTCCTTACCATCTTTATCGTCGTCTGAGCTGAAATACTGAAACACTAGCCACAGCAGATATGCAGCTCCCAGCAGCTCAAATTGCCAAAATTGAATCACCCAAGTTGCCGTCAGAATCAGAACAACTCTGAGTCCAAAGGCGACTACCAGACCAAAATTGAGGGCACGCCGCTGCATTTTCTCGCCTTCGAGTCCTTGAGCGATCGCAGCTAGAGCAATCGCATTATCAGCCGAAAGCACTGCTTCCAGTGCAATCAAAACGGGCAACAGCAGCAGGGTATCAACCCCAAAGTAGGGAGATAAATCTACCAGTTTGTCTAGCATTAATCAGTGATTTCTTAGTTCAAAAACCAACAAAATAGATGCTAAAAGCATCCATTTGAGGATAGCGATCCTCTCATTCAGCTTAACCTCATAATTCATATAATTCTCAAACCGGACAATTTGAAGGCAGTTTTGAGAAACCAGAGTTCTTAGCCATCCCTTAAAATAGAGAGATAGCCTGTAGCGCAAGCCTGCAATACTGGAGAGTCTGTACCGCTATTATCATTGCCTTCCTGTAATGCACCACCTGATCGTTCAACTGCAAAGCCGCTATCCCACCAGTAGCCTCATCGCTGAACTGCTTACCGTCCATGACGGGAATTATGTGGTGCGAGCGCTAATTCAGCTTGGAGGAACGACCTTAGCGAGCGGCATGGCAGCAGCATCCAACATTGAAGCTGCTGAAGATCGGGCTAAGGTGAGGGCATTAGAAGCTTTGGGAGTAGTGCCCACTCCAACAAACCTGCTTAACTCGCCGCTACCGGTTGCTTCAGACAAGCCCCTTCAATCTTTAGCCTCGACAGATCTGACAGCTTCTACGGCACGGCTGTCGCAAGTCGGTTCAGGAGCGATCGCCCCTTCCCCACCTCTAGCACTTGCCACCCCCGCTTCATCTCCCCCAGCTTCCAAAACTGCTGCATTCCCCAATGCGACTGTCAGTCTAGAATCGGATACTGAATTTAGTACTGAATTCAACATCGATAATACAGAATTCTACCTGTCTAATCCTGACGAAGATGATTCAAACGATTACCCTTTGTCCGACCCCGGAATGCAGGAAGAATCTCTACAGACAAGCAGTTCCGCCTCTATTCCAAGCTCCAAATCTTCTCGTGCCAAAAAGAATGGTAAGACAAGCGCTGAACTTAAGCCCGTAGAACCTCTCGCTCCACTGCTCGATCAGCCATTCGACAACTCTGATGTGATTGCTCAAACTGACGTGGAGTTGAGACGCTTGGGTTGGGGCAGAGAGCAGGGACGTAAGCACCTTGAGCAAACGTATGGAAAGCGATCGCGCCAACAACTGACCGACGCAGAACTGCTCGACTTTCTCCACTACCTTGAGTCGCAGTCGTAGATCTTAAAAGCAAAAGCGCGGCATTGCCGCGCTTTTGCTTTTAAGCATGAATCAGCAAACCTAAGCATTCACAGGCTCAGGACGGCTACCGATCGCTCGCTTGTCAATGACCTGGTCAATTAAGCCATAGTCCATTGCCTCAGCCGCCGACATAAAGAAGTCGCGCTCGGTGTCCTGCTCAATCCGCTCTAGTGGCTGTCCGGTATGATCAGCCAGCCACTGGTTAAGCCTGCTCTTGTGATATAAGATCTCCCTTGCTTGAATTTCAATATCAGCCGCCTGTCCCTGAGCACCACCCAATGGTTGGTGAATCATAATGCGGGAATGGGGCAGGCTCATCCGCTTACCTTTTGCTCCAGCGCTAAGCAAGAAAGCACCCATGCTAGCGGCTAACCCTACACAGATTGTGCAAACGTCTGGACGAATGTGGTTCATCGTGTCAAAAATGCCCAAGCCCGCCATAACCGAGCCGCCCGGAGAGTTGATGTAGAGGTAAATGTCTTTCTCTGGGTCTTCCGCTTCGAGAAATAGCATCTGAGCCACAATCAGGTTTGCTAGGTCAGAATCAACCTGCTGTCCCAAAAAAACGATCCGCTCTCGCAACAGCCGAGAATAGATGTCAAAGGCGCGTTCGCCCCGACCAGATTGTTCAATAACGGTAGGAATCATGTAGCTCTCTTTTCCACAGAATCTTTTCTCATTGTAGTGATTCACCGTCGTTCAGTAGCTTGGGGTGCAGTAGTGATTCCTCGAATTCCACGACCAATCGCCCCTTCTTAAAACGTACTGTTAGCCTGATAACTCTCTTAGCTGCTTTGAGAATGCCTCTGAGCCGAGTCATCGGCATCAACCGACTCTTTGAGCAGGTTAACTAAAATCTCCTTTAGCTTCATGCGATGGATATAGGGCCAGCCTCCCTCAGCTTCCATGTCTTTTAGCAATGCATACAGCGCTTGACGATTGTCCGGCAAGGATTCTTGAAATAATCCATCGCGAATTTCGCGGTGCAGCGCTTCTAAAAGACGCAAGAGTGCTAGAAGCGATCGCCCATCTCCCTGGCAGCGATCTGCTTCTCGTAGAACAAAAGCGGCGATCGCCTCCAGCTCAGTTGTTTCTGCAGTTTGTTCCTTCTCCGTTCCTACAGACTTAATACTGCTTAGAACTGCTGTACCTGGAGAAGGTTCTTCTTCCTCAGTCATACCCTTTACTTCCCTAGACTCAGCCAACACCATACCCCAAATGCCCCACAAGATAGTACGGAGAAACGCAACTTCAAAGCAGATTTGGTTAGAACTTAACTTGAAACCGCTGAGTTCCACTGTTAATCCTGCAACTGTTCAAGAATATTGGATCTCTGCAAACTTGTATCGATTGAGCTAGCAGATGATGAACTGTAAACAGAATGAATGGGCGATCGCAAATTCTCAACATTACTTCTTACGAATCATGAACTAAATGAAGCTTGATTGGTGGCTTTGGTAGAAATACATCCCTCTCAAAACAGGGATCGGGCTAATTTACAGATGATCCTTAGACTAGCTTAAGAAAAGGTGACAAGGTCTTGTAGAATTCAGTATGAGACTTAATCCGAGCGATTCCAGGCTGCTTCTAAGCATTTATTCCATCTGGTCAAGAGTTCGTTGAGTCTCTATTGGCGACAGCACCTTTTCCACACGCATAAGCAAACCTGGCGAAAGATTTCCCTCTTTGAGATGGCTTCAACTCACGCCTTCCCTGCTTGAATCGCCAAAACCTGCTCTCTCTTTAAGATGATACTGGCGGGATTTTTACATTTATATCGAGGTTGACCATGAGGTATCGCGCTTTAATCGTTGCATTCCTGGCAGTTTGCCTAGGATTTTTGACAGCTTGTAGCGAAGGCCCATCCGCTGCAAGCGGCCCGCTCACTTACGATCAGATCCGAGGCACTGGTCTTGCTAATTCCTGCCCTCAACTCGGAGAAACCAGCCGAGGATCTATTCCTATCAGCCCTGATCAAACTTTTTCCTTGACAGGTCTTTGCTTGGAGCCAACCAGCTTTTTTGTGAAGGAAGAGCCTATCAACAAGCGGCAAGCAGCAGCATTCATCGCAGGCAAACCCTTAACCCGCTATACCTCCACGATCGATCAGGTTAGCGGTGAGCTTAAAGTTCAATCTGATGGCAGCTTGAAGTTCGTCGAAGATGATGGATTTGACTTCCAGGCTATTACCGTTCAGCTACCGGGTGGAGAACAAATTCCTTTCCTCTTTAGCATCAAAGGTTTGGTAGCGCAAAGCCAGTCTGGACTGCAAAGCATCAACACGTCTACAGACTTTGAAGGCACATTTAAAGTTCCTTCATACCGCACCTCTAACTTCTTAGATCCTAAAGGTCGGGGTCTTGCTACTGGCTATGACACCGCAGTCGCTTTGCCCAGCCGAGGCGACAGCGAAGAACTGCTGCGTGAAAACATCAAGAGCTTTGACATGGGACAGGGCAGCATTTCTTTACAAGTTGCCAAAGTTGACAACGTGTCAGGTGAAGTTGCAGGTACCTTTGAGAGCGTTCAACCCTCCGACACCGACATGGGGACAGCAGCTCCTGTAGACGTAAAGATTCGAGGACTGTTCTACGCTCGGATTGAGCCTGCTCAAGCTTAAACTCAGCAGAGTCATCGAGTTCATCGGCTTCAGCATTGTTATCTGTTCGAAATTACGGATACTTAAAGGGGGAAGTTTCCCCCTTTTTTGTTCTCATCCAGGAACTCCCTGGTTTAAGCCAAGTTCAGTTAAGCCAGGTTCAGTAATAATGCCGTTGTTTCAAACCTTGCCGACCGAATAGGTTTGATCTATCCCTAAAAGCGACCAAATCCTAAATACTTCAGGAGCCTCAACCCTCCGCTTTCATTTAGGTTTTATTGATTTTTAAGTCTATTGCGGGTACCGTAGCAGTTTAGAGCCAGCCTCGAGTACCTTGATTAAATTGTTGATGTATTAGCCCTGTCAAGGACTTGCCTTATGTGACATCAGTCCTTAAGCTGTTTTGACATCGGGGAACCTATACAGACTTCTGTGAAGTAACGTGCTCTACCTACCTGAATCTCGTCATGTCTACCATCGTCATAAACGAATTGAAAAGTGAGAGTTTGCATCTGTTGCGGGAATATCAGAAGTCTCCTTCTGCGGAAATCCGTAATCAGTTAGTACAACTTAATTTTGGATTGGTCAGGAAGGAAGCTCACCATTGGATTAACCAATGTACGGAAAGCTACGAAGATTTACTGCAGGTGGGCAGTCTGGGGCTGATTCGAGCAATTGAACGGTTCGATATGTCCAAAGGTCATGCCTTTAGCTCTTTCGCGATTCCTTATATTCGCGGCGAAATCCAGCACTACCTGCGGGATAAGGGTTCACCGATTCGGATTCCTAGACGCTGGCAAGCTCTGCAGCATCAAGCAACCTGCGTAACCAGGGAGTTGCAGGCAAAGCTGCACCGGCAGCCAACCGATAGTGAAGTGGCGATCGCCCTCCAAATTCCCCTGTCAGAATGGCAAGAAATCAGACTAGCCTGCCGCAATCGAGCTCCGCTTAGCTTGGATGCTCCCATGCGAGACGAGGACGAAGGTTCCACCTGTCTAGGTGAAATCATTCCTGACCCGCGATATAAAAGCTTCCAGCTTGCTCAAGAAGACCAAATTCGATTACAGCAAGCTCTAATTCAGCTAGAAAAGCGCACTCGCGAAGTTCTGGAATTTGTGTTCCTGCATGACTTGACTCAAAAAGAAACAGCTGAACGGCTGGGTATCAGCGCTGTCACTGTTTCCCGCCGAGTTAAGAAGGGTCTGAAGCTATTAAAGAACTCAATGCTAGGTCTGCCTTCTGAAGTGGATGAGGCTGAATAAACGTTAACCGGCAAGTTCTTTACGCTTTAGGCACAAGTTCTGATCAGATCAATAGAGAGCCAAGGTTTGGGTAGGTGCAATGCGTCTACCCTAATTTTTGTTTGGGAGGATGTCTGAAAAGCTTCAACTTGTCCGGGAGATTTAATACGTGCTTGCCCAGTGTCTCGCCCATACGCAAGGCATGAGCTACTCCTCATACCAAATTGGCGGTAGCGGTGGGGGCGAATCATGCGGTTACAACCCTTGCAACTGAAGCACAGTTCTTTTGCCGAATGCTTCGCCTATTCAACCAATAGTGCTTCTTTACGAAACGGATTCTGCATCAGACATCCTCTAAAGTGTCCTGCCAGGAGTAGCCCTCTTTTAGAGAAACGGTATTAAACGATTTAATAATCATCTAGGCTAAAGTCCTGGGCATGGCGTGAGCTAAGAGCCTCAGAGCCAAAGGGAAGAGTGTAAATGAGCAATTTGGTAATTAGAGTTGTTTCCTATGCAGCGGAGAAATTCCTGATTCAGGCTATTCGCTACCAGGTGTTTCAGGTTGAGCAGGGAGTTGATACAGTGCTCGAATTTGACGGACAGGATGAAGCCGCCATTCACCTGCTAGCACATTTAAATAATGAGCCAGTTGGAACGGCTAGAATCCGTTTGCTTAGCGACCAACTTGCCAAGATTGAGCGAGTTGCAGTGCTATCAAACTGTCGTGGACAGGGTGTTGGGAAGCGACTGATGGAAGAAGCAATTGTCTTTTTAAATACAAAAAACATCCCTGAAATTAAAGTTAACGCTCAGCTTTATGTCAAAGACTTCTATCAGAAGCTTGGCTTTGAGCAGCGGGGTGAAGTGTTTGAAGAGGCAGGTATCCTTCATATAGAAATGAGGCTGCGATCGCTGTAAAGTCCGGCAATCCAAAAATAGTGTTTTGCATCACTTTTCCCCTTAAACCTAAGACTTAAAGTATCAGCTCAAGCCTTAATTATTCAAGAGGGGAAGCGAGTTTGGATGAGGAAAGGCTTGATCCCCAAGCCCAACTGACCTATTTTCCCTCGTTTTTAAGCTATTCCTAGAGAGTTAGCTAAACTCAGAACCGAATTACATCTCTAAACATTCGTTAACTTACTGGGCAGAGGCATATCCGCTTTGGACAAGGGATGGTTATTAGCTCAAACCTGCTCTATAAACTTTTGTGTTGACTTGTTCCGTTCTGGAAAAGAGTGAATAGGCTAGTAGAAACAAGCCCCTCAAACACATAAATGTTTCTCAAGTTAGATTCCTTGTTTTGTAGTTAAGACGACAATTTGATTAGGGTCTTTCATTTAGCTTGAACCTATTTGCTGCTCATCTTACTATCAGCAACTCCGCTTTTTTTAAGAATCGTGTTCCCAGACCGAATGATTAAGAAGTTTATCCTCACTTTGAACTCCCTTTAAAATATTATGAACACCTGCCCTTGCTGCTCTGAACAGTTGCTTCGTCACGCTCGCCACAATAGCATTTATTGGTTTTGCTCTCATTGCTGGCAAGAAATGCCTAATTTTTCGTCGACGATCGCTACAAATCAGCAACAGGTTAAAAAGTTAGAACGTTTAGTCGATGCACTCGATTTGGTCTGTCAGTAGTTTGTTAAGTAACAAAACCACTAGCAAATTTTGCGGAATTTGCTGGTAACTCAAATGCTGATAGTTGAAGGATTCTATCCTCTCCAGCGCTAAAAGCTATTTTTTAGGCTGTACAACTTTCACTTTTTTCAAAAAACATCCTTACAAAGAGGGTTTATTTATGACAATCTGTTATAAATAAACCCTCTTTTTTAGATTTAGACTTGTTTAAATAGACATATTTCTAGATGAGTTGTGCTATATATTACCCCATGCTTCAGTAAATCACTATTTGTTAGCTAAGTTGGGAGCTATTGAGGGATGAACTTACCTCTCGTCTTTGATATTGCTATCGGTTTAATTTTTATTTACTTAATCCTAAGCTTGTTAACTTCCGAAATTCAGGAACTTATTGCAACTCTATTGCAGTGGCGGGCTGAACATCTTAAAAAAGCAATTGATGTTTTGTTAACTGGAGAGGTTGAAACCGGTTCAATCCAGCAAAGATTTGTTGATGACTTGTATAGCAGTCCTCCGCTTAAAGCGCTTAACCAGGAAGCTAAAGGGCGAATCGCTAGATCTTTTCGCAAGCTCAGCCATGCAACTGGTGACTTTTATCGGTCAGTTACGGGCGTACAAAACGTGTTTGGTAGTCAGCGAAGTGGTCCTTCTTACATTCCTTCCCAAGCCTTTGCTACAGCGCTTTTGCAAAAGCTTGATCTAGAGTTATTGAGTCAGAAAGTCAGTGAGTTGACGGTTCAAAAATTCAATAAAGATAAGCTGGAATTGGTGAAGCAGGTTTTGCAAGACCTCAGAAGTAGTCTTGGCGATGATTCTTTATTGGTTAGCGAACTTCAAGCTTTGGAAAGCGAACTTGCTGATATTTTTGAAAATTTTGCTAGAGGCAGAGTTGCTTTTACTACTGCAATTGACCAAATCGCTGAACAGATTAAGCAATTTGTTGATAATACAGAATTAAGTCTTTCAGATAATCACCACTGCCAGGAGATTATTCGTAGGCGTTTGCCCTATCTACGGCAGGCGATCGCACTTAAGCGGATGGAGCCTACCGTTTCTGAGGTTTTAGCGATTGTTTTAGATAAATCCAATCAGCAAAATCTGTCGCCTCAAATTGCTAGAATTATTGCCCGAATTCATGAGAAAAATCCGGAAATTCCAGAGCAATTACAGCGAAACTTGATTGCGCTAGCTCGACAGGCTCAGCTTAAAGCTGACGGCTTGCAGGCAGGAGTGCAGCAGTTAGAGCGGGAAGTTGGGACTTGGTTTGACTACTCGATGGAGAGATCGTCGGGAGTTTATAAGCGCAATTCAAAAGGAATTGCGATCGCCATCGGTTTCCTCGTTGCTACTATCAGTAATGCTGACACTTTTCACATTGTGAATCGGTTGTCTAAAGATTCAATTTTGCGATCGACCATCTCCAATGCAGCCGATCAACTGGTTGCTCAGCCGCTTCAAACTCCAGCCAGTTCGCCATTCGTATCAGAATCGGAACCTCCAATTTCTGAACCCAATGATGAATCTCAAGAATTTGAACCTGAAATAGAAGAAACATTGCCATCCGATTCTGCGAGCGAATTTCAGAATTCTGAACCGGAAACATTTGAGCCGCTGCCGCCCGATTTTTCTCTACCGGCTGAACCAGAAGCAGGTCAAGCTGCTAATGCTAATTCGGCTGAAGCTGTTCGCTTACGCAACATCAGAGATGCAGTGGATGGGGCGCTACAAGGATTATCTTTGCCGATTGGTTGGAATCAAGAAAATCTATACGCTCAGAATTTAGAAGGACAGTATTCGCTCATTCCATTCTTCCGAGTGCCATATCTTAGACGCATTCTTGGCTGGTTGGTCTCTGGAATTGCACTGTCAATGGGCGCGTCTTTTTGGTATGACCTGTTGAGTAAGGTCATGCGAGTGCGAAATTCGGGCAGGCGCAATGATGCTAACCCTACCAGCAGCGATGCTCCTGTTGAGGATTGAGTGGATGTAGACGTAAAGGCTAAAAGATAAAAACAAGCTGAATTTGCCAGTTTTGTTCTTGGCGGGAAATCTGAATTTGGCGAATGAATTCTCGAAAATAGAACCGTCGTTCTGCTTCTGATAGGTCTAGCCAGAACTGGGGAATGGAGACGGCTTGAGCGATCGCCCGCAAGTTAACAGGGGGAAATTGAGCTAGCTGAGCTTGCAGAGCTGAGATTTCTGTACGGATTTTGTAGGCTCTCAAATCAGCCGTTTCTACGTCTAAAACACCGCTTGTTACCAAGGGTTGTAACTGTTCCAGGACAGCCTGCTTTGCAGCAATTTGAGCTGAAACGCCTTGCTTGATTCGCTCCAAGTCTGGCATTTCTGCTCCGCTAACTGCACGAGGTAAATCTTCGCAAATTCGCTGAATCGTTTGCTCTAACACTTGTTGGTAGGGTAAAGCGCGACATTTAGGACGCTTTGGGCAGGCAATCGGTCGCAGATAGAGATATTCCTGCGATTTACGTACCGCTGTGACCCGAGTGACCGTCATCGCGGAGTTGCAAGCTGCACAAAACACCAGCCCTGCCAGCGATCGCGGCGCACTGGCAGAACGGGGAGACAAGCGGCGATTACGACGCAGCAGGCGATCGACCTGAGCTGCCTCTTCTCGGGACACGATCGCCGCATGGGTATCTGAGACGACCTCTCCGTTCTGATAGAGCAAATCGCCACGATAGACCGAACTAGTAAGCCAACGTTTTCCTGTAGAAACCGAGATTTTTTTGCCGTATTTTTTTTCTAAATGTCGAACACTTCCTCTAAGCGAACCATAGAGCAAGAAGTTATCAAAAAACTCTTTGACAATGGGTGCAGTGCTGCGATCAACGATATAGCGATCCTTGCCGCGACGATAGCCGTAAGGTACTTTGCCCGGAGGTGGCAGAGCCTTGATCCGATTTCGAGCGTGACCTTTGCGAATGTGGCGGCTGCGCTGGCTATCCTGAATCGATCGCAGCAGTTCCAGCAGATCTGAACGGGTAAGCGGCTGATTGTCTGCGCCAACTTTTTCCTCCGTTGCAATTAAGTGAACACCTAGAGTTTCAAGTTCTGTTAGGCGATCGCCTACTGCCTGCACAGAGTCTCCTAATTCTTCTAACCGACGCACTAATAAATAGGTTTCTGAGGAATCGTTTGACTCTGACTGACAATCTTGAAGTAACTGTTGAAGCTGCTGGCGATCGCCCAGGTCCTGATAAATCCGATCGACTTCCCATCCCCAAATGGTCGCATCTGGTGCAGATTCTAATAAAGGATCGGTATAAGAGTAAGCGATTGTTTTCATAGTGATTAGCCCAATCCTTAATTCAGGATAGGTGATTGGGTAACAGGTTTAGACTGGTGCAAGCCCTGCCTCAGGAAGCTCACAAGATTAGGGAATGTATCACTAAGGAAGTTTCTGTATGTTAGGTGACAATGAAGAGTCTCCACATGCGTCAGTATATTTTTTAACAGCGATGAAATTTATCCATACTGATTCAGCACTAGAGTAGTCTTCCTTGGCATAACTGTTTTTGATGAGCACCCTTCAACAAATAAAACAACAAATAAAGTAAGTAATGAGAATACTGCTAGTGGAAGATGATGTCCAGTTGGCAGCATCTTTGGCTGAAGCGTTGACCGCACAACGATATGCGGTTGATTTAGTCAGAGATGGAGAAATGGCATGGGAACAAACCAAAGGATTGGTTTACGATTTGGTGCTGCTGGATGTCACATTGCCTAAACTAGATGGAATTTGCCTGTGTCAGCAGTTGCGCGATCGCGGCTACCCTACCCCAATTTTGATGCTAACGGCTCGTGATACCAGCCTGGATAAAGTAGTTGGCTTGGATGCGGGCGCAGATGCTTACATGGTGAAGCCATTTAATCTACAGGAATTAATGGCGCAAATTCGCGCATTGCTGCGTCGGGGACAGTCCGGAACTGCTCCGGTTTTGAGTTGGGGTGCACTTCAACTAAATCCTAGTAGTTATGAAGTAACGTACAACCGATCGCCGATTCATCTCACTCCCAAAGAGTTTGCTTTGATGGAAGCAATGTTGCGTTATGGCAAGCGAGTGTTGAGCCGAGCTGCCATTCTTGAACATGTTTGGAACTGGCAAGACTCACCTGAAGAAGACACCATCAAAACCTACGTCAAAAACTTGCGGGCAAAGCTGAAAGCAGCAGGCGCACCCAAAGATTTTATTGAGACCGTTCACGGTTTAGGATATCGCTTGAAAACATTAGATAACTGATGGGGCGATACTATACGAGCTGTGAGTGTATATCCATGGAGTGCGCTCACAACCTACTCACCTTTAAAGCTGATATGTGAGAAATCGACTATATTCTCCACGATTTCTCCACCTATTCACTCCCAAAATCTATACCTGCAATCTGTACCTTTAATTCTCAAGTTACAGAAGAACCAGTCCTTAAGCCTTTTTCCTCAGCCCATAAAGGACTTCGTGGTTCTGTATCAGTTGATGCAATTTTACATCAAATTTGAGAATTTGTGGAGTAGCAGGTATGAATATTCGTAGACGGCATTTTCTTCAACTTGGTGCGGGAACAGCACTGGCGATCGCCGCTCATGGCTGTAGGCAGCCCCAAGCACAAGTTTCAACCAGTGGCAGTGCTGAGAGCCCCGGTAAGATTTCAATCGGATTTTGGCCCGTTGCATCAGGACTTCCCCTATTTGTTGCAGTTAAAAAAGGATACTTCGAGGAAGCTGGACTGAATGTGGAAGCGGTGAAATTTGCTTCTCCTAACCAGGTCGCAGAAGCACTGATTGCCGGACGGTTACAGGGAACTGGAAATGGAGTTGCTAGCGGTGCTCTGGGGCTGGCAGAAATCACTTCGCCGGGTTTGTTCAAAATCTTGGCGGCTAACCCAAGCAATGCTAAATATGTGTTAGATCAGGTGATTGTGGCAAAAGATAGCCCAATTCAGTCTGTTGCTGATTTGAATGGGAAAACGTTTGCAACGGGACCAGGGGCACAGAACAAGGCGATCGCCGAAGCAATTTTAACCGCAGCAGGAGTAGCTGAGCCGAACGTGCAGCAGCTTGAAATCAGTCAACACGTTGCAGCGATCGAATCAGGACAGATCGACGCAGCTTACACATTGGAGCCAACCGGAACCGTGGGTGAGATGAAAGGAATCACTCGCATTCTGGAAAACGGCGTTGTCTCCAAATACATTCTGGGTGATTCAATGGCTCCCTGGTTTGGTGGTTCGGCTGCCCTCAGCAGCAAGTTCATAGAACAGTTTCCAGAAACAACTCAAACCTATGCTGAGGCATATCGTCGGGCAATTCAAGACATTCGCGATAATCCTGACGAAGCCCGTCAGTACCTGGTGGGCTACACCGCGATTGAAGGAGATCTGGTAGAGAAAGTGCCACTTGTAGGCTACACCCTATATGACGAATTCACTCCAGAAGATGTGGCATATTTCCAAAAATTCTTTGATTTCATGACTGAAAAAACAGTGTTTTCGCGTGCGGTTGATGTGATTGCGTTGTTGTACAAACCTGCCTGATTCAGCATTTGAAGGGATTTAGACTTAGGAGACGTTTATGATGTTAGATTCCATAACTGAGCAGCACATTGCTCCCCATGAACACTTTGTCTCAGTGCAAGGATTGTGTAAATCGTTCGGCGATTCCGTCCTGTACGATAATTTCAACCTGGACTTAGCAAACAACCAGTTGGTATCTGTGTTTGGACCCAACGGTTGCGGCAAATCAACGCTGATTAACATGATCAGCGGACTGATTCCCTTTAATGGAGGCGAAATCCGCATTCATGGTAAACCGATTCGGCGGGCACGGATTGGTTATGTGTTTCAAAACTATCGAGATGCAATGCTGCCCTGGCTAAGTGCTTACGAGAATATTGCTTATCCCTTGCGGGTAAAAGGGGTGTCAGACAAAGAGTGCCGCGATCGCGTCGAGCGATTAATTAGCACTTTCAACATCCAACTCGATCTAAAGCGCTATCCCTACAGCTTTTCAGGTGGACAGCAACAGCTTATTTCAATCATGCGAGCATTAGTTGCTGATCCAGAAGTGTTGTTTCTAGATGAACCTTTTTCAGCACTGGATTTTGAAACCACGCTGTTTGTGCGCGATAAGCTCCAGGGAATTTTCATGACCACCAAAATTCCTATGTTTATGGTGGTACACAACCTAGAAGAAGCAGTGTTTTTGGCAGACACCATCCTGCTGCTAAGTAAGCGTCCAACCCGTCTGGTAGAGATGGTATCGTTTACCGCGCCTCGTCCTCGCACCTTTGAAACCCTTTCTTCTGCTGAATTTGTTGAAGTGAGTCGTTACTGTTTAGAAATTTTTCGTCAGGAGATGCGGAAATGACTGCAACCTATGGCTCTAAGCGTCGTGTTCAAACCGCTTTGCGATTTCGTCACATCGATCAGCTCCTTCCCTTGGTGGGAGTGCTGGCACTCTTTATCATCTGGTGGCTGATTTCTGTTTCTGGGTGGGTTAATCCGGTACTGTTGCCAACACCCTGGACGACGATCGCCACCTTATTCCAGGCAATGTTTACAGGCAACATGGCGATCGACTTTGGCGCAACCGTACTGAGAACCTTTAGCGCTTTTCTCCTGGCTGCGTTAGTCGGCGTCCCGCTAGGAGTGGCATTAGGGAGTTCTGAAAAACTCTATCGCAGCGTCGAGTTTTTGATTGACTTTTTTCGCTCCACGCCTGCTAGCGCACTGATTCCCATGTTCATTTTGTTTTTTGGAGTGAGTGATTTCTCTAAAGTCGTGATTGCGGCGTTCAGCGCTCTGTTGCTGATTGTATTTAATAGCGCCTATGGAGTCATTAATGCCAAACAGTCTCGCATTTTAGCCGCCAAGGTAATGGGTGCAAACCGCTGGCGAGTGTTTACAGATGTCCTGCTGATGGAAAGTTTGCCTCAGACCTTTATTGGTTTACGCAGTGGCATTAGCATTTCCCTGGTGATCGTCATTGTTGCAGAGATGTTTATTGGAACGGAACAAGGGTTAGGCAAGCGGATTATTGATGCTCAACAAGTTCTGAACGTGCAGGACATGTATGCTTCCATTTTGGTGACTGGATTGTTGGGGTACTTTCTAAACGTGCTGTTCTTACTGGTCGAAAAACGAGTCATTCACTGGAGTGGCAAGTAGTCCATTACCTGATGAGTTGACCGATTGCGGCTGGCTGGCTGCTCAATAAACTCAACTTAAACATATAGCGCATGGAAATTGCGGTAGAGATTGCAACTGCGCTAGGCCTTCATTTGTCTACTGATTAAAAAGTCCCTCAAGGAGAACAGTTCCATGCAGTTTTCTCACTATTTCAACCTGTTTCAATCGATTCTTGCTCAAGGTTTCCGGGTCGATTCAACCGCAGCCAGCGAAGAAGCTTTGGGCGATCGCCTCACCTATCGAGGCGTTTCCTACCGTCGCCCTGCGGCATCGACAAAAGATATATCATTTGCAGCCAACGGAACCTATCGTGGTAGCACCTGGATCTCTCAGTCCCAATCTTGGGTTCCAAACGCAATGGTGGTTTTGCGTTATCGCGGCTGTTGTTATCTTAAGCAGGTTTGATTGGATTTGCTTGTGGAGTGTAGCGATCGCTAGATGCAGATCTACAAGGTATTAGAGTTACCGGGAAATAAAACGAAAAATCCTTGAGAATCTTACGCAACAAGCTTGTCCGCCGCTTTTGCCAAAAATCGCCATAACCCGCGCAGGACAAGGTTTCCAGCCGTTTTTCTCGTTATTACCCGACAAGTCCAAGGTGCAACTCTTCCCTATAAGCAGAATCTATCTCGTTTCTTATACAGACTAAGCCTACGTGAAATCACGCAATCGGGTGAGTCTTACTCTGAAATAAGAAAAATTCTTCTTAACTTAAGCAGTCCAATTTCAGCCGAGTTTCTATCCCTTTGCTCGAAACCTTTTGGAAAATCAGGGCGTTGACGATTTTTCTGCTGCATCTGCTTAAGTTCTTGCTTAAAAGCCTAAACCCCGATTGTTTGGTATGGGTTTCAAAGGCACACTGAATTCAGTTTCAAAGATAGCTGAGCCGCAACACCGCCAATGCTAAACCTTGAACTAACCTCCAGCTAGCTCTTTTAGTTAGTCAGCCCTCTGAGGGTTTCCCTCCATCTCTCAATCAAGGAGTTCAAATCGTGCAGCTAGAATATCGTCACCAACCTACTTTGGAAAACATTTTTATCCCCGATCGCATCGGCACTTCAGACCTTCACTCAAAACTCATTTCAACTCACTACATCTTATCAAGAAAACCTAATTTAACCGCACAGTGGATCGTTGAAGACGGAAAACTGGTCTGTAAGTGGATCGTGAATCAGCCCTGATACTGCTGAAATATCTCGTAGAGCAAGTAGGTGACTTAACTAAACGTCAAAAAAGTGCGGGTTGGGTATTACTCCAATGGCAATTTCACAGTTACAGTTGTTCCCTGTCCTTCCTCACTCTCGATCGCCCATTCTCCCCGGTGCAATTCAACACAGGTTTTCACTACTGCTAAACCTAATCCTGTACCAGCAACATCACCTACGTTGCTGCCACGAGAGAAGGCTTCTTGAATTTGGGCTTGCTCTACAACTGGAATACCAATACCGCGATCGCAAATTTCTATGATTGCGGTTTGGTAATCACAACGCAAAATCATCTGCACGGACAGATTGTTAGGGGAATACTTAGCGGCATTAAAAAGCAAGTTAGTGAGTAGCGATCGCACCAGTTTCTTATCCCAGAATGCCTTCATGTTTTGACAATGGCTAGTCAAGCTAACGCGTTGATGGATACTATCTTCTAGTTCCTCAAGAACTTGCTGACAAAAAGGTTCTACTTCTAATAGCTCTGGGTTAAACTCCAGTTTGCCGACTTCTGCCCGCGTTAACGTCAACAAATCCGTAATCTGTTGACTCATTCGTTTTGCAGTGAGATAAATACGCTGAATGTTGTTTTGTTTTTGAGCTTCGGACAATTCGTCGCGGTTCAGTTGTAACGACTCTGCCGACAGCAGAATGGTGCTGAGCGGCGTGCGAAGTTCATGCGATGCCATTGAAAAAAACCGCAGTTTCAGGTTGTTTAACATCTTTTCCTGAGTCAACTCACGATTTAAGTTACTCAAAAAAAGCACTAGGCTGGCAGTCAGCACCAGCCCCACAAAAAGGGTGGTAGGTGCGCCATAGTTCAGATTAAACGGATAATTACCAGATGGTGAAAAGATGACTTGCCATTGGCGTTGTCCGACCGTGAGGGTACGGCTACAGTGAGTGGCTGTGGAGCATAGAGAGTGGGATGGGCGATCGCGCTCATTGGTCATCACCTGCTGAACAACGGCATCATATCGTCCCAAAAACCGCTGGTCGGCACTGACATTCTGGTCATATAAAACAAAGTCAATTTCGTATCCCAAATCCTGGAGTGATTCTTCAACCACATTTGAAACTCGAAAAACACCGAGCAAAAATCCTTCAAACTGCTCACGTCGGCTGGATACATCATGAACCGTAGCCGTTTGATATAACGGCAAAAAGACCAGAAAACCAAACTGATCGCGTTGTTCTTGCACCAAACGGATACGTCCCGTTGCGGTAATCTTTCCCTGATCTCTGGCAAACTCTATAGCGACAGCACGAGCCGGATTAGAGTTCAAATCAAACCCAAATGCGGCTTCATTATTGGCGAACGGAACAACGTAAGTAACGGGAATGTAATAGGGGCGATCGCCTGCTCTAACGAGCCGATTGTCACTCGTCAACTCAGTAATTTGAAAGTTTGGATAGCCTTCTGCCTGGATCGTTCGTTCAAAAGCTAAACGATCTGCCTGCTGCACCAAGGGTGCCCACTCCAGCGCCTGAATGCCAGGATATGTGTTGAGCGATCGCGCCACATAGTTAGAAAACTCTTGCCGCTCAACTTGCCCTTGAGTGACGACGTAGTAATCTCCCAAAAACGCCAGCACATCGGTATAGCGATTCAGGCTCCGCTGCAAGGCTGTTGCTAAACTCTCGATCTGTCTTTGAAACCGAGTTTGCTGGTTAGAAACTTCCCATCGACCCACAAATAAAGCCGCGAGGATAGATAACCCTACCCCTACTCCTAGCGCCAGTCTTAAAACAACGGGGTGACTGACAGAAAGCTTAGCCATACAAATATCTGAGCACTAATTGAGCCTCAAACAGATCTAAAGCGATCCTGAAGCGTTCCATCGTTCAAAAGGCTACAGAAAGGTGAAGCAATCGTGCCGTTCTAGATAAGGTGGTTGGATTCTGGGTTTCTCGAAATCTGTAGAAGCTGATTGCCGCCGCGCTGAAATTCGTAAGAGACAGGTTTAATTTCTAATGAATATCCTTGCTGCGGCAATTCTTCCAGCACAATTGGCAGAATGGGTGAAGTTTCCCCAGAAAGGTCAAGAATTGGAAAAATCCGGACTTCGTTAGCGACTCGGCAAAGTTCTTGGATAGCGCTGAGGTGAAACTCGGTTGAAAGTTGGTCAGAGTAAGTGAAAAGCAAATGTCCGCATAGCGCCAAATCAAACTGCCCTGTGTGAAACGATAGCGTAGGCAACTGATCCACGACGTAGCGCCCCAACTGTAATCCTGTCGGAAAATCTACTAGAAACCGACGCATTGCCATTAGGCGAATTTCTCCTAACTGTTCTGGGGACTGAATCGTGCGCCAGACATAGTGATCGCGATTTGCCCGAACGCCTTCCACAATGGGGGCATAGGTTGCCTGAACGCGTTGCTCAATCTCACCCACAGAAAACTGATAAACGGGATCGCAGGAAATCACGGAGTAGCCTCTGTCAGTCATCTCAGCGTTGAAGCTAGCGGGACCACCCCCACAGTCCAAGATTTTTCGCTGTAAGTCGGCAGGCGATAGGGCAAACATGCCAATGTATTCATCAAGCGATCGCCCCCAGGGTACAACGCTCTCTAGTTTTAATCCCAAAGAATGTCCTCTTATCACACCAATTGACTAAAAACAACTAAGTTATTGTACTCAGATTTAACTTGTCGCGATAGCCTATATTCTTGTGAAAAGACTTAAATCTTTCAAACTACAGAAAAGCTTGAAATTTTTAAAAATTCGTTTAGCTAAACTATTTGAATCAATCTAATTAGAAATAAACAAAGCGAGTTGTGAAAGATACTTTCCAGAACTCACTTAGAAACGTTATATCGATAAAATTCATCCAAACGATGAATTTTATCGATACATCATTCAACGTAACTCAGGTTAAGGTTAGCGATAATAACGCTGTTCTAGCCAAATTCTTACTTCACTGCTAGAACCAAAGCTAGTAGAGTCTTTTGTAACTGGATCATAAACGCGCCAGTACACGTTGCCTGCGCGATCGCTGACCTGCCAAATCTGCACTTCATGAGTACCTGAAATCAGTTGAATCAACTGCTTACCAAACTGCTTCAACCCTGTTAGAAAGCGACTGGAAACTGTCAAAAACCGAGCTTGAGATGGCTTTAAGACTAATGGATTAGAGAGCTTCATCTGGAGCTTTTCGCCTCTTAAAAACTGAATCAACCCTACTTTCTTCCATTTAGATAGCAATGAGAAGGTACAAATTTTCTGACTTTAACTGATACAGTTTTAAGCACGAACAAACTGTTCTACTAAAACTTTCAAAAACTGTACTAGGTGAAAGAATAAGGAATCGCTTATATTGCAAACTATGATGTGACTTAACCCTGTCTTGCCGTGAAGATTCCTCTTGATCGCCGTTCACCGGAGCCTGTGTACTTGCAAATCCGCGATCGCATCAGTCGCCTGATTCAATCTGGAATTTTGAAACCGGGCGATCGCCTCCCCTCGATTCGCGTACTAGCAGAGAATGCTCAGGTCAACAAGCTGACGGTCATTGAGGCATACGGCGTTCTAGAAGCAGATGGTTTAATCTATGCCCGTGCAGGATCAGGTTATTTTGTCAGCGCTGAGACCATTCCTTCACCCAAAGCTGCATCTACCTTTGCCCCCCAGCAAGAGGTAATCATTCCTGAGCAGGGCGAGATGTCTTACTTTGACATTTACTCCGCCTCAGTTCAGGCACAGCAGCAGGGCGAGATGATCAACTTCAGTTCCGGCTTTCCTCGCGCTACTGGGCTGGAAAATCTTCAACGCGTGGCTCGTCGGGCGGTTAAAGGCGTCAGCGACACGCTGTTTAACTACAACATTCCTCAGGGACAGCTAACTCTGCGTAAGCAAATCGTGCAACTGCTGGTTCAGCAAGGGTTAGAGGTTTCTCCAGAAGATTTGATCATCACCAATGGTTCCATGCAGGGAATTTCTCTGGCTGCTCACTACTACCTTCAGCCAGGAGATTGGGTAATTGTTGAATCTCCTAGCTATCACGGCGCGCTAGCCCTATTCCAACAAGCAGGCGCAAGAATCATTGGGATTCCGATGACCAATGAAGGAATGAATTTGACGCTGCTGGCAAAATATCTACACAGCCATCGTCCTAAACTGATTTATACGATCAGTACGCTTCAAAACCCAACAGGAATTACAACCTCACAGGCACATCGTCAACAGCTTCTACAATTAGCATCCGAGTATAACTGTCCCATCTTGGAAGACAACGCTTATGAGGGGTTGAGCTTTGGTATCGTACCGCCTCCGATCAAAGCCCTGGATCGTTCCAATTTAGTGACTTATGTGGGTACTTTTACCAAAACTTTGATGCCAGGGCTACGGTTGGGCTACATGGTGGTTACTGGACAGCACTACCGGGCAATACTGGAGCGAAAGCTGCTGCGGGACCTCAGCGTTTCCACCGTTTCTCAGGCGATCGTCAGTGAATACCTGGCAGCTGGTTACTATCGCCACTATTTAAACCACTTGCGAAATAACCATTTGCATAGCCGTAATGTAATGCTGCAAGCGTTGGAGCAACATTTCCCTGAGTCCGCATCCTGGACAGTTCCTAATGGCGGTTTATTTCTATGGGTGAAACTGCCAGATGAGTTGCCGCTGCAAGCGATTTGCCATGAAGCCGCTCAGCAAAAAGTCCTGATCATCTCAGGGTCATCTTTCTTCCCTAATCAGCAGGGCTATCCCGCGTTAAGACTCAACTTTTCAATGCTGCCGGAGGAGATTGAGCGGGGAATTGCGGTTTTAGGAAAACTACTCAGAAAATACAGCAATCAAAGCTTATGAAGTCTTCACGGGTGTGAGCAATGACTGGTTGAGCGATCGCCACTCATCAAAGCTGAGCAAATCTAACTCATACCAATCTCGCAACAGGTTAGCCAGAGAGTAACAAACAAGACGCTGATCAATTAGCTTTCTCGCTGCCCGCAGTGCTTCAAAGTCATACGGATGAAGGGTGCGATCGCTAAGTTGCTGCCTGGATGGAGAATAACAAACCATCCTAAAGCCACCTTCTTCCTGTGCAACCTCAATCAGCCAATCCTGATAAAAGTCTGTGAGAGATGTATCCTTCATGAGTTTTACTACCACAGGCTAATTCAGTTGACAGATTCTTCAGCTAATCAAGGTTACAAAACCAAATTGTTAAAAGCTTGAGCAACATGGCGTAATAGCCACTACAAAACTTCAGCAATCTGCTGAGAGATTTGTTGAGTCACTTTTTGTCTCACTTTTTCAAGAAATAGTACGGATTGTTACAGAAGCCCTCTCAGGTTAGATCTCCTCAAAATCTTTCCCCTAAAGGCTTAGGAGCTTTTGGATAACTTACTCGTAAAATCGAAGTCGTTAAATCTTCTTGCAGACTTGGTTGGACTGATGAATCGATACGCTTGAATGGACATAATAGATTTCAAAGCCTCTCGTTCAATTGGAAGTGAGATCAAAAGCCTTACAGATCTGAACGGTAGAAATCGGGCTAATAGAAGGTGTGCACCTCGACTCAGTTTTGGAGAACTCGCTGTAAAGCCGAAATTGAGCAAGAGTACAATCTGCACACTGTCTAATCTTTTGTCGGACTCATGCTGCCGAGCGTAATTCTGCAAACTCTGACACTTATGAACTGGTACTCACAGATAACCCAACTCATTCTTGACTTTTACCGAGAAGACTTAACTGAGCTTAAGCAACTAGATGCCCTTCCGAGGTGTCATGTCTCTCGACGCTGGGGAGTCCTGCGAGTCAACTGCCGCACCCAGGAAGCAGCCAGTGCCCTATACACCGCCAAGGATATCTTAAGAGAGCCAGTCGCTCAATTGCGACTGGCCCAGCAAATCAAAATTTTGCTCAATGGCACTTTAGTAGCGGCTTTGCCAGTTAATCCTTCAAAGCTAACCAAATAAAGCTAGCCACTAGATCGGTAACTCAATGACACACCTACTACTTTGAAACAGCTTCAGTAGATTTGTAGGAAGTTTCTAGAGACTCAAGCCGCTGCTCCTGGTTACTGCGAGTAACTGCATTGAGCCAACCTGCAAGCAAAGCATCTACGGAGAATAGCCCTCCCCCATTCACTAGATAAAACAGAAAACAGGCTGCATAAAGAGCAGAAAGCTCAAGGTATGGAATGCTAAAGCCTGCTACCAAGATGTGGTGATACATGGCTACAAGCATGGTTGAAAACAACCCTGCCGCAGCGGGACGGGTTAGCAAACCTAAAGCTAAAAGAGGTGCGCCAATTAACTCGGTATAGGCAGCGCAGTAGCTAAAGAAGATGGGAAAGGGTAAACCGATTACGGAAACGTAAGCTTGGGCAAAGCTCTCAATGTTAGACAGCTTGTCGAGACCGTTGTGAATCATCACGATCCCAGCAACAATCCGAAGGACTGCCCAGGCAGCCTGAGATAGGTAGTTGGGTGCGAGATTGGGTCTCAGTGCTGCCACCAGGAAGGACGTAAAGCGCTGAGTAGTATTCACGGAAAAAATCCTTAAAGGCGAGATATGTATCAATGTTAAGGATCATAACAATTAGTAAAGTATTAAGCAATGTAAATGCTACTCATACAGTAATACTGATGGGTTGAAGGTTATACCGTTTCTACAGGAAGCTGCTACGTTTTGAAGCGTGCCTCACATCCGTGGAGCATGCTTCAAAATGTGTAGCTTTAAAGAGAATCAGCATTAGAAACACAGGTTTTGCCTGTGCCTCTAAGTCGCAACTCTTTTGAAGATCAAACAAAATCTCCATCTTTGCTAAGAGCTATCAGTTGGTATCTTCTCCAAGGCAAAAACGACGGCAGGTGAGAACAGGAGAATCCTCTATACCATTCATGGGACAGTCTCTAGTGATGCAATTGACGCAGTTAGCTTGAGCTGGCAAAAACAGATCGGAAGCTGCATACAAGCTGATTCCTTGACTGATAAAGCCTCGGGCTTCCAGGTCGGACACTGCATCACAGATTAGAATTGCCTTTGGGATGTCAAGCTGGTTGCGGCAGTAGTTGATCTTTTCGAGGGTTTCGCTAAAGCTCTGGAGTCCAGTTTTGATTTCGACTAACACCTGCTGCGTCTGGCTTTGGAAACAGCAAGGCTTTTCCTGGCTGAAATAGTCTTTGTATTGAATCGTATAGCTGCCATTGGGGTAGCGCAGGGTGCGAATCAGCCGTAGAAATGGGACATTAGGGTTTCCATCCGCGTCGAGCGTGTACCACCAGGATTTATGGCAAGCTTCGTAAGACAAGCTGAGAATTTCATCAACCTGTCGAGGTAAAAATCCTACCTGTGTTAAGAGCGCCAGTGCTTGTGCCAATGAAACGCTCTGTCCTAAGTTGCGGGTTTCCGACTCGCAGCGAGTTAGCTTTTGATACTCTTTTTGCTTAATTGTTTGATTGGTGTAGGGAAACAGGCTGTGTTCGGCTTCAAATTCAGGTGGAGCAAGGGCACAGTGAATAGATTCGTATTGAATAATGCCGTCAACTGCGGTTTGAGGGGCGATCGCCACGCCAATGCTGGAGCTAACCGTTCCAATGAGGGACGGACGGGCGATCGCGGGGGTGCAGTTCACTAGCAGCGATTTGAGAATGCTGTCATCGGCGATCGCCAGCGCAATCTGCACCTGATCGTGAGTCGAAGGCGATTGCTGCTGAATTGGACAAGTCAGGACATTGAGCATGAGCATGACCTGGAGAGTGACCTGGGCTTTAGCGTTTTACGCCTATTCAGGATATTGTGGCGGCTCGATCAGCATAGACGGGCAGGATTTGTTGTTCTCTTAAGAAAGGCTTTATTTTGCTTGTTCTTGGCTGACCAAACTTCGCGTTTGTTTGGAAAAAGCAACAATTTTGAGTTCTTTTTCTTCCATTAAGGTGTTACACAATGACATGATGATTAGATCTCATCGTCAATTCGCATGAAGCTACTTTGCCTGAGTAACGGTCACGGAGAAGATGCGATCGCCCTTCGCATTTTGCAAGCCCTGCAACAGCATCCCAGCCATCCTAAGCTGGCGGCCCTACCTATTGTGGGAGAAGGACGCGCCTACATTCAGGCAGGCATTCCGCTGATTGGGCAAGTGAGACAGATGCCTTCGGGTGGCTTCATTTATATGGATAGCAGGCAGTTAGCGCGAGACCTAAAAGGCGGGCTGCTGCAACTCACGCTGTCTCAACTTAAGGCAATCAAAGATTGGGTTAAGACAGGCGGCTCGATTTTGGCGGTTGGCGACATTGTGCCGCTGCTGTTTGCCTGGTGGAGCGGTGCCCCCTATACCTTTGTCAGCACTGCCAAGTCAGAATATTACCTGCGCGATGAGGCAGGTTGGTTGCCGCGCCCTTCCTGGTTTGAGCAACTCGAAGGCTGGTCAGGTTCCGTTTACCTCCCCTGGGATCGCTGGCTGATGAGCCGTCGCCGCTGCAAGGCTGTTTTCCTTAGAGACAGATTGACGGCAGAGGTTTTGAGCAAGTGGGCGATCGCCGCTCACGATCTGGGCAACCCCATGATGGACGGGCTGGAGCCTAAAGGAATTCAACTTCACGCATCCGAAGCAGACTTTGAGGCTGAGCGACCGCTGACGTTAGTTCTGTTACCTGGTTCTAGAGTGCCAGAGGCGTATCAAAACTGGCAGCATATTCTACAGGCAGTACGCGGTGTGCTGACTCTATTTAGACGGCGAAAGTTGCTGTTGTTGGGGGCGATCGCCCCCAGCCTGGAACTTTCGCCGCTGCAACAGGCTCTAGAAGCTCAAGGTTGGCGACAGCAGGCTGCTGATCCTGACCTCAAGTTCGTCCAACACAGTGCGACGCTGATTTTGACTCAGTCGGCATTTGAGGATTGTTTGCACCAAGCAGATTTTGCGATCGCCATGTCAGGCACCGCCACCGAACAGTTTGTTGGCTTGGGTAAACCTGCCCTGATTCTTCCAGGTGAAGGGCCGCAGTTCACCCCTGCTTTTGCCGAAGCCCAAACTCGATTGCTTGGACCATCCGCCATTCTGGTAAAACAGCCCACTAGAGTAGCTGAGGTGATTGACTCCCTCTTACAAGATCCCGATCGTCTTCAATTAATCAATGAAAATGGTCGTCGTCGCATGGGACAACCAGGAGCAACACAGCGGATTGCTAAAGTTCTGTTGGAGCAGTTGGGGTAGGGAAGTTAGGGGTTTAGGAGCTAAGGGTTAGGGTTGGACGCTAGGGGATGAGTTTTGCAGAATGTTTTGTAGAACGCCTCTGCCAGATAGCTTAATAGCCTAAGCATCCTTAAATTCAAGTAGTACCAAAATTGCTATATCAAGGGGATCATGCCAAATTTGGACTAATTCTTCAAAATTAACGTTATGAATATAGAAATCAGTTGGCTTTTCTAGCAATTTGCAGGAGATACAGAGATAATTTGCACAACTACTTGGGGTTAATTTGTCACCTGCCACTCGTTATTTGTGATTCACTATATTGTTTACTCCTAATGACCCTTGACCGATGATCAATGCCCCCTATCATCCATAGCTCCACCTTCTTTTAATCTTCCTGAATCGATCGTTTTTCCTTGTCAAATTCCTCTCGAAATGTGACCGCTGACTTGTGCTGAATTGAATTAATGTTGCAGGGTTGCAATTATGATGCAAGAAACTCAGGAGAATCTTTTGGAGCAATCCAGGCAGGGCGATCCGGAGGCGATCGCCGCCCTGATTGACCGCTCTCTGCAACCCAAGGGCATTCGGACTCAAGCAGAAATTGACGAAGACTGTCTGCATCTTTTTCTTGAGGCAAATCAGGCTCCACCTCAGGCACAACTGGTTCCTTTTATTCGAAATGGCTTGACTAGCTTGGGCGTTGAGTCGATTCGGATGGTGAGAATTTATGGGCGACAAAAGGGGCAACGTCAACCGATTTGGCAGGAGGCAGTTGACCTTAACCCAGCCAATGCCTTTTCTGTTGCGACGGTGCAGCAAAGGCTCTCTACTCTATATCAGCCCTCAAGCAATACCAGCGGGATGGATAGAGGGTTGGATGAGTTAGGGTTAGAGCCATCAGACAACTCCGGGAATGGCACTGTCCTGCAACAAGAGCCAATTGGAGGGGTGGTCAATGGTCACAATGGAGCAACTCTAGTTCAGCCTGGTAATGCTGATGGCTCAGAGCCCTACAGTGGTGGACATGGCGTTGGGCAGCAGATTGCGATCGCCAACAAGGTCATGCACCTGACGGACTACGGTGGGGTGATCGACACCACACAAACCGGCGGTTTACGAAACTTGAAATTGCGTCCGGTTCCTACACCTCAGCGCTATTGCCCACCTTTTCCTGAGTTGTTGGGGCGACAGGTAGAAGTTGAGGCAGCGCTCACCAATCTGCGATCTGCTACACCAGTTGAGTTTTGGGGTGAAACGGGCTTAGGGAAAACGTCGCTATTGCAGGCGATCGCCTACGTCTCGGGCTTGGCAAACACCTTTCCCGATGGCATCGTCTATCGTCATGCCTACCGACAGACCGTGCCAGATCTGCTGCAAATTTTGCTAACAGATTTTTATGAATACGAAAGCAGCCTTCCCATTAAAGCAACAGAGACAGAAATTCGGGATGCACTGCAAGACAAAAAGGCCCTGATTCTGCTGGACGATGTGCAGATATCGCGGGAGGAAGTTGAAAATCTCCTCAACGCCTCACCCAATTTGACGTTTCTGCTAACTGGTTTGGAACGCCACCTTTGGAGCGAAGGACAAGCAATTCCAATACCAGGCTTGCCGCTGGACGATGCGCTGACCCTTCTGGAACGGGGTCTGGGTCGTCCGATTGAGGCGCAGGAGCATACTCCCGCTGCAAAGATCTGCAACGTGTTGGGTGGGCATCCGCTGCGAATTCTCCAGGTTGCGTCACTGGCAAGACATCAGGCAGCTGATGTAAATCGACCGTTTGATGAGCCCCTGAATCAACTGGAGGTAGATCATCAACCCGTCGATCGACAGCCATTTGAATCATCCCCTCTAGTCGCGATCGCCCAGGAGTTGCAGGACAGCCCCTCTCCAGAAGCGCTGGTGTTAAAAGCGTCTGCGAGTCTACCTCAGGCAGAGCGGCAGGCTTTGGCGGCGCTGAGTGTGCTAGGCGGTGTGCCTGCCCGTCCAGAAAATTTGGCTGCTGTGACCAGGCTGCCCGATGTTGAAAATACGCTGCGATCGCTATCCGACCGAGGGTTGGCACTAACCGATGGCAACCGCTATAGCATTGCTTCTAACTTGCTTGCCCCCCTCCAACGAGTTCCCAAGCGCGACCAGTGGATCAATCGAATATTGAGCTATTTCACCACTTGGGCAGAGCAACATGGGCAGACAACAGAACTTGCTCAAGAAAGCAATGTGTTGCTGCGAATGATGCAGCTTGGGGTCGAAACGCAGCGCTGGTCAGAAGTGCTGCGGCTGGCAAAAGCGATTGATCCTGCTTTGACGCTGAGTGGTCTATGGGGAGCCTGGGAACAGGCATTGCAGTGGGCATTGCAGGCAGCGCAGGCATTGGGCGATCGCGCTTCCGAAGCCTGGGCAATGCATCAGCTAGGCACTCGCGCCCTGTGTCTAGAAGATTCGTTTGCAGCTCAATCCTGGTTGACGCAGGCATTAGAACAGCGTGAATCTCTGGGCGACCAGCCTGGGACGGTAGCGACGCTACACAATCTAGGGCTGCTTCTGCCTCCTCTTACTCAGGTAGAGCTACCCATTCCAGTGCTTGAGCCGGAGCCGGAGCCAATTGCTGCACCGATACCTACGCCGACTCCCCTTCCTACGATTAGTTCAACCTCGACTCCTGCACCGCCCTGGTTAAAGTGGGCAATTTTGGCAGGTCTGTTTGCCGCTTTAGGCACGCTGTTGGCCCTGCTGTTTACCTCTAATCGCAATTCCGATCTGTGGTTGAGCCGCGATCGCCTGGATTTTGACAACCAGGAGCAAAACACCATCAGCGCGGTGGAGACGGTGGAGTTAGAAAATCGCGATTCAGCGCCTTTACAATTTAGCCGCGTTGCCCCGACGGGGGCTGATTCTGAAGACTTTGAAGTGACTGAAAACTGCACTGCTGCCCCAATTCAGCCAGCGGCAGGCTGTACAGTTGAGGTCAGCTTTGTACCAACCGACACGGGCAACCGTCGGGCTAATTTAACTTTCTATGATGCTCAGGGCGATCGCATACAGTCCATTCCCCTACGCGGTTCCGGCGAAGAGCCAAACAATCCACTGATCAGTTTCAACCCCAACCGACTCAACTTTGAGGCACAGGACGTTGGCACTCAAACGCCAATCCAGGTGATTACATTAGAGAACGTCAGTGCAGCTCCGGTCACCTTCGAGCGTATTGAGCTGGCCGGCCCGGCACGAGCAGACTTTCAGGCTACTGAAAACTGCACTGGACTGCCGATTCAACCAGGCGTGACATGCACGATTGAGGCGAGCTTCGCCCCAACCGCAGTCAGCGATCGCGCTGCCAGCTTAGTGATTCAAAGCAATACGAGCGATCCCCCCTGGGTGGTGCCACTGCGTGGGTTTGGCAATGAATCGGCTGCCGCAGGTTCCCCTCAGCAGGGCTTTAGCGACAGCACAACCAATCTGGGAGTAAATCCTGACAGTGTGGACTTTGGGGAACTGCGAGTCGCTGGCGCAAACGTTGCGCCTCAACGGGTAACGGAAACGATTACCCTGAATAATCCCGGTTCTGCCCCAATCGTGATGCAGGAACTTAGCCTGGGCGGGCAGAATGTAGACGATTTCCAATCTTCCACTAATTGCACCAACAATACAGTTGCGCCCAACTCAAGCTGCACTGTTGAAATTAGCTTCGCTCCTGGTGCGGCAGGCGAGCGGGTTGCCGATCTGCGGATCGTCAGCAATGCCCCAAATGGCATCGTAAGTGTGCGGCTAGGCGGCACTGGAGTTAACGCAATTCCCCGTGTGCCGCGCATTGCCCTCACTCCAAACGAACTCACCTTTGACGCTCAAGAAACTGACCCTAATGGCAAAGTCATCACTATCAGAAACGACGGTGCAATTGATTTGCGAGTTGGCAATATTGCGATCGCAGGTAACGATCCCAACTATTTTGCTCTGGCAACGCGAGATAACTCAATCAACTGCGCTAACACCGTCTTGGCTCCTGGCGAACGGTGCGATGTGGCGATCGCCTTTCGAGGCTCAGGCAGCGATCGCACTGCCGAGCTAACCGTTTCCAGCAATGCCCCCAATCGCATCCCTAGTATTCGGTTAATTGGACGGGGCAGCGGAACCAGTGGTGGCGACAACGGCAGTGCTAGCAGCGGTGCTGGCAGCGGTGGTGGCAGCGGCACTCCGCAAGCTCCCAGAATTAGCGTCACACCCGCAAACCTTACCTTTAACACCGCAAATAGCGAAGCAGCCATCTCAGTCACCAACAACGGCACTGCCGACCTAAGACTTGGCAACATTGCCATCACCGGAAACAATCCCGACTCTTTCTCCAGCGCCGAAGATAATGGCTTAATTAGCTGTTCTAATACTGTTTTAGCTCCTGGCGATCGCTGTGACATCAGCATCTTGTTCGCTGGTTCAGAGAGCGATCGCGCTGCCCGACTGACCATTCCCAGCAATGCCTCCGACCGTCCGATCGCGGTGAATCTGATCGGCGTTGGAAGTAGCTCAGGTGAAACTCCGGGCGCAACTCCAAGCGCGACTCCGGGTGAAACTCCAGCCGGTAATTCGTCTTTGTCGCTCAGTTCTCCAAATCTTAATTTTGGCACTCAGCCGTTGCTCGTCACAGCTGACCAACAGGTTTTAACCCTAACAAACACAGGCTCAAATCCTTTAGAAATTGGCAATATTGCCTTTACGGGTGATCCTGATTTTTTTGCGCTCTCGGCTAGCTCGGGCGACACTTTGGAGTGTTCCTACCAATCTCTTGAACCGGGAAGCAGTTGTCAGCTTACTCTTGGCTTTACGCCTTTTGCGGCAGGCGATCGCACTGCCCAACTCACCATTCCCACCAACGCTCCCGATGGTCCAGTTAGCGTCAGCCTTAACGGTTCTGGGGAACCTTCTGGAAATGCTGCTGTCCCAAGCTACACTCCCTACGGCCGTTAATATTTTGCGAGCACTTTGCTAACCTTTCACTAGAATCCGCCTATCGATTAGTCTGCGTTGTGTCACTATCCAAATTAACCCCTCCTCCATCATGGATACTGCCCAAGATCCCTTCTGCCAAGCCAACTACTTTCTAAGAAAAGCTGCTTATGATCGCTGGCACCGACAGCAGAGCAAACAACACATATTGCGATCGCAACTGGGCTTTACTGACGTTAGCCCCTCTCGCCCCAAGGTCTGCCAGCGCTGCGAACACTATCACGGCATTGCCTACGGCTACAACCGCGCCAACCGCACTGTACTAATTTGTGGCTTTCACCCCTTCGGCTGGCAAGGAGACGTTTGCCCTGACTGGAGTGAACTCAAAGATTGAACACCAAAACGGTGAACTATTCGATGTCCGATATCAGACAATTCGGGATTGAGCATCAGACAGTTGCTCAAACAACAGTTGCTTAAATAAAGCGTTAGTTGCAGTTAGGATGTCATCTGAAAGCTCAAAAGTTCCACTTTCAACATCAACCGCCACAATCCTGCCATAAATACCTTCCTCAACTTGTGAGCAAGCACAAGACTCATAGATCTCATCACCTCATCGAGCGAATTCTTCCTTGCTACAACGAGGTCGTCGAACCCCCAAAAGCCTGATCTCACCTCAACTTAACAAGTTGTTAGACAGCTTGCTTGTTCACAAACATTTCCACCTCAATGAGGCTGTGCATTTGTGTTAAGTACAGATGTTCCTACCATAATTAAGTTGATTTTAGTATGTGCTCTCTCTACTGACCAATAGATTCGGATGGTAAAGCTGAAGCCTGATCCAATAGCAGCGTCTGACCTAATTGAGTACCTGGATAACCATTCAGACTTTTCATTCGAGATCGAAACTTTAAGAGAATTGATCAAGATAGGTTTTACTTGCGAACATGGAGGTACTTATGAAGATCCTGCTACACAGATACCTCGTGAATATGATATTCGTGCAACTCGTCAGATAGAGGAAAAACTCCTGCGTCTTGCGGTTGAATGTAAAAATCTCCGCCCTAATTTTCCGATCCTGATTTCATGCTTACCTCGACGATCTGAAGAAGCATTTCATGAATTGTCGATTTCTGTTAAGCCACAGACTGAAATTCAGACTAAGTTCGGAACAACGCAACGTTTGACACCTAAAACAGCTGCCATGATTTCTTATGCTCAAACCTATCGATTGAAAAACACTGATTCTCTTTATCCTGTTGGTGAATTTGTTGGTAAATCATGTGATCAGGTTGGCAGATTAAAGAACGATGCTGAGATTTTTTCTGGTGATTCAGGTATTTACAACAAGTGGTCACAAGCATTGAGTTCTGCCCATGACTTAATATCTCTAATATTTTCTGATGGAAAGCGCATTGGTCAGCAGGCGGCTTCATTGGTTTTTCCCTTAGTTGTTGTCCCCAACAACCGGTTGTGGTGCGTAAAATGTGACGTGAATGGAAACCGTATTTCAGATCCAGAGTTGGTAAATCAATGCCCATTCTTTGTAAATCGAAAGTACCTCTATCAATCATCATCTGGTGAAAAAGAGTTCGTTATTTCTCATCTTGAGTTTGTCACCTTAGATGGTCTTCTAGAATTTGCAAGTCATCTTTGTAGTAAGGACGCTAAGAAGCTATTTTCAAAAAATACTTAACACTAAATTTTCTGCCAAAGAGATTCTTGAACACATCATATGTTGACTTTTCACCGTGTCTAACAACTCTAGTGCAGCAGATTTACCAAAACCCCTAGTGATGCTGCGAAGGTGTTGGCAACCGCTGATCGAGCGAATGCAGCAAAACCCAATTCCAACGAATACCCCCGATTCCCATGAGATACGTTGCATGAACTAGGAATTGCCAACCGCAGATGCTACGCAGTCCGAGCGATCGCCCCTGCCAACTGCCCTAAAACATTAACAGCTTGCTCCACTTCGCGTGACCAGGGATAGCCACAGTTCAACCGAATGCAGTTTTGATATTTTTGTGTAGTTGAGAAAATTGGTCCAGGGACGATGCTAATGTTCTGCTGCATCGCCTGTCGGTATAGCTCCAGGGAATCGACGGTTTCAGGTAGCTCCACCCACAGCAAAAAGCCGCCTTGGGGTCGGGTAATCTTAGTCCCTTTTGGGAAGACCTGGCTGACTGCCTGACTCATTCGCTGTACCTGAATTGCATAAGCCTGACGCAGTTGCCGCAGGTGGTGGTCATAACTGCCGCTTTGAAGGAATTCGGCGATCGCCAATTGCAGCAAAACTGGATTTGAAAGCGTGTTGGCATATTTCAGCCGCTCAACCTGAGGTTGAAATCGTCCTGCCGCTGTCCAACCCAGACGATATCCAGGAGCTAACACCTTAGAAAAAGAAGAACACAGCAGCACCATTCCTTCTCGATCAAACGCCTTCGCCGGCTTGGGGCGATTGGCATCAAAATAAAGATCCCCAGAAACATCATCCTCAATCAGCGGAATCTGTGCCTGAGCCAGCATTTCAACCAATTGCTGCTTGTTTTCCTCCGGCATACAGCTTCCCAATGGATTACTGAAGGTTGGGGTCAGGAGACAGGCTTTTACCGGATGAGTGCGAATGGCAGCGTCCAGCGCTTCCAGGCTAACGCCATCTCTAGGATGGGTAGGAATTTCCAAGGCCTTCATTCCCAAGCTTTCCAAAATTTGTAGAAATCCGTAAAAAACAGGCGACTCCACCACGATCACGTCCCCTGGCTTTGCTACCGCTTTGAGGCAAAGATTGAGCGATTCCATACAGCCGCAAGTGGTGACAATTTCTTCAGCGGTAAGGCTACCTCCCCAAGTGAGCGATCGCCGCGCAATCCGTCGCCGCACATGCTCGTTTCCGGGCGGCAGATCATAAACATTGCTGTTAACATCCGCATGACGAGCAATTTTTGCCAAAACGCGATTCAGCTTCAGCGTGGGTAACAAGGCAGGACTGTTTACCGATGCCCCCAACGGAAACATCTCTGGGTTTCGTGCCGCAGCCAAAATTTCAGAAACCAGTGAGCCAACTCCAACAGGTGTGGCGATCGCATCTGGCGCAGAAATTGATGGCTCCGGCGGCAAATCCTGCTGTTGGGACCGCACATAATAGCCCGATTGGGGACGAGCTTCTACTAAGCCCTCACTCTCCAGCAACCGGTAGGCTTCTAGCACCGTCGTCACACTAACGCCAAGCTGAGAACGAAGCTGGCGCACCGAAGGAATGCGATCGCCCGTCTGTAAGGTGCCTTGCTGAATCAATCGAGCAACCTTATCGGCAACCTGTTCATAAAGCGGACTCGACTTAAGCGATTTGCTCTCATTCATGCAGCCATCTTGCCCGAAGTAGGAGACAATAGACAGACACAATTTCCGTTACAACTAACAGTACAGTTAATCTCAAAATAAAACTGTTAGGGTACAAATCCGATTAACTGCATCTGTTTGTGGCGTGAAGGCTAGCTTAAAATTTGGCCGAGTCTTGTCTCTACAAATTCTTCTCCATTCTGGGCTAGCTAATGCCAACTATACAGACTTACACATCCGAATATTGTGACCAGGTAATTGACTTAATTCGACGTGTTCAGCAAGATGAATTTGCAGCACCGATCAAAATTGAGAACCAGCCCGACCTGCTCAAAATTTCTCAGTTTTATCAAGTTAAAAAGGGAAACTTTTGGATTGCTACTGAACAAGAAAGAGTAGTAGGTACGATCGCCTTAATTGATATCGGTAATAGTCAAGCCGCGATCCGAAAGATGTTTGTTGATCAAAACTATCGAGGCAAGCATATTGGGGTTGGTCAACAGCTTCTCAACACTTTATTAGATTGGGCTGAAATCCACTCTATCTCAGAACTTTATCTGGGCACGATTGAGGTCTTTAAAGCTGCCCATCGCTTTTACGAAAAGAATGGTTTTCTACAGATCAACCAAGCTGAATTGCCTTCTACATTTCCCGTCATGCAAGCAGATACTCGATTCTACAAGTACGTTCTTTCAACCCTAAACGGTTAGGAGATGTCCTTATGCAGTCAACCAGTGGTATTCAAGTTAAAATTAAAGGATATACTCCCGGCACAATTGGTCGCATTACCGAACTTCATGCCATTTACTACAGCCAAAATTGGGGCTTAGACGTAAAGTTTGAAGCCGAAATCGCGACTCAGCTATCAGAATTTTTGCTTCGCTTTGAGCCATCTCACGATGGCATTTGGACAGCAAATTTGAATGAGGAGGTTGTGGGGGCGATCGCCATTGACGGCAGTAAAGCCAAATCTAAAGGTGCCCGATTAAGATGGTTTATTCTTTCACCCGAATATCAGGGCTATGGTATTGGTCAACTGCTGTTAGAGAAGGCGATCGCTTTTTGTAAACAGGCTCAGCTCAATCAAATTTATCTTTGGACTTTCTCAGGATTAACTGCCGCTCGACACCTCTATGAAAAGTTTGGGTTCGTCGTTGACGAAGAATACACAGACAATGCTTGGGGCAACGCAGTAACTCACCAGAAATTTAACCTAAAGCTTTAGGATGAGGAGCATTTTTCACTCTTTAAACTCTCTTCAAACCGTCAATCTAATCTAGCTCTGGCAAGAAATCAGGATTGATCGTTTGTTCAACTGTATAAGGACAAACTTCTGGAAAAATTTGTTCTCCCAGCTGAGTTTCCCGAATTGCTAAAGCTAAGCCTAACTCATAAGCAGCAAAGAAAATTTCAGCCAGATAAGATTTCAAACTAGGACTATCTTTCAAAAGCAGCTTAATCTGAATCCTCTGTTCACGAATTGTTCCTAGCCAGCTATTGTTGCGTTTTTCAGATTGGAATTGCCACTTCAACAGATGTCCCAATAGAATACCTAATCGATTTCTTAACTCTTGGCGCTCTTTTCTGCCCAAAGTTTCAATTTCTTCAATCAAGTTTGCTGCATCTAATTGTTCCCATTGATGCGCTTTGAGCAAACCAATCTGCTCCTGCGTCCAGGCATAGAAATCTATTTCATACAGGTGAAGGGTATCCATCTGTTTTACCTTTGACAAAGCGAATGCTAAACGCAGGAGCGTTTCCTAGAAACGCTCCTGCGCAAATGGGCTATAGTTCTGTGCCAACCGCAGGGCCGTTGTCCGAGTCGATAATAATCAGCTCTTGCGGTAGTCCTAGCTCACCGGGTGGACGAATAATATTGGAACGATTTGAATCCTCGTCAAAGACAGTTTGGTTAATGTTGTTTTCTAGAGTGTTGAGGCGATCGCCATCATATTCAAATTCTTCAGGCTCTTGTTCGGGGAGTAAAAGCTGAGATGCATTACCTTGAGGAACACCAACTGACTCAGTTTCCAGAGTGTTAGCCCAGGCAGAAGTGGCTCCAACAACGCTCAGAAGTGTTACCGCAGTTAGAAGAATGAGTTTCATAGTTTGCCCTCTCGTCTTGTTTCAATAGCGAACTCGATCAAGCTACTTCAAAACCGAAAACGGGCGCTGCCCATTACACCAGCTACCTCAAGAGTAGCCCACAACCCCCAAAGGATTGCTATATGATCGAATTTTAGGCAGGAAAACCTGGAGGAATTCTGACAGCTTACACACGCCCTCTAGCTCGTCTCATCGAGCAGTTTCAGCGATTACCTGGTGTTGGTCCCAAAACAGCCCAGCGTCTCGCGCTGCACATCCTCAAGCGCCCTGAAGAAGAGGTCAAAGCGCTGGCTCAAGCCCTGATGGAAGCTAAGCAGCAAGTTGGCTTCTGTTCTGTATGCTTTCACCTATCTGCTGAACCTGTCTGCGAAATCTGTAGCGCTCCAAACCGCGATCACAACACTATTTGCGTGGTTGCCGATTCCAGAGATGTGATTGCCTTAGAGCGAACCCGTGAATACAAGGGAAAATATCACGTCCTGGGCGGATTGATCTCACCTATAGACGGCATCGGTCCAGATCAACTTCACATCACACAGCTTGTGCGACGGGTTAGTCAGCAGAGCATTAAAGAAGTGATTTTGGCAATTAGCCCCAGCGTTGAAGGCGAAACAACCACCCTTTATGTTGGGCAGTTGCTTAAACCCTTTACGCGAGTCACCCGAATTGCATTCGGCTTGCCCATGGGCGGCGATTTGGAATATGCCGATGAAGTAACTCTGGCACGCGCTCTGGAAGGCAGGCGAGACTTAGATTAGGAACTGTTGGACTACTTCAGCTTTTGCTTAATAAACGTTAGAAGCTGACCCATTTGTTTCTTCAGCGTATCGATTTCACCCTGCATCTTGGCGATTTTTTGGTTGAGTGCCTCCACTTCGGCTGAGCTAACGCTGGCGGCAGTGCCAGCGGGTGCTCCGACACCAGCTACAGGTTGAGGGCGGCGAGGCAGGCGGGCCTTTGCCATCGCTGCCTTGATCGCCTCAATCAGCTGCTTTTGCTCAAACGGCTTCTCAATAAATTCAAAAAACTCAAAGGGTTCTGAAATCTTTTCGGTGACCTCTTCTCGCCGACCAGACATCATCACGAGAGGAATGCTTTGCAAATCAGTCTGCCCTTGAATTTGCTGGAAAACTTCCCAACCGCTCATGCGGGGCAGTAGGAAATCCAACATAATCAAATTGGGGCGTTCTTGCCGAATCGCATCAAGTCCTTCAATCCCATCTTTGGCTTCCAGGACTTGGAAGTTACCTTTGGGCAACATGTCCCTTACCATGTTGCGGATAACTCTGCTGTCATCAATGACTAGGATTTTGTGACTTGCCACAATGGACTCCTTTGGTGTGACTCGAAGGAACAAACGAAGGGTGTATTTTGTCGAACTATCTGCTCTGTAGGAACATGAAACTGACCCATAACAAAAGCTTGAGAACGCTCAGGGAAAATAGACTATTGCCTTGCATCATCTGCTATGCAACGTCTATTGTGTCATGGACTAGTGTAGCCTCTGATCTACGGAATAGCTTGCATTTTAGCCAGACATCGCTGTTTGCGGCAAAACAATTTTCTAACTATTCGCTAAGTTGAGGCGTTTAGTTAAATCTTCCGGCAAGTCTTTACTCCCCAGAATCAGGATCTAACTGCATCACCTCTACTCCATCTAGCTATCCCAAATCTTATCGTCCTCTACACAAAAAAGTCTTTGCGGATTTGACACTCCGCTATAGCGCCAACAGAGCCGTTTTACCGGGAGGAGGCGATAGAATCGGTAGCATATTGGCTCTGCTGGGTAGTGGTGGGATTGGGAAAATATGCCTTTAGACGTGAATCAAACCTCAAACCGAGTTTCAGAGGAGGACGTAGAAGTAGGAGTAAGGCGATCGCCCTCTCCTTTGCCAACTTGGCTGCGTCGTCCCATCGGTAAAGCCAGCGAAATCTCCACGGTGCAGCAGATTATTAAGCAGCGGCAAATTCACACAATCTGTGAAGAAGGGCGTTGTCCCAATCGAGGCGAATGCTATGCCCAAAAAACGGCCACCTTTTTGCTGATGGGTCCGACCTGTACCCGTGCCTGTGGCTTTTGTCAGGTCGATAAGGGCCATGCTCCAATGCCGCTAGACCCAGAGGAACCTCAAAAAATCGCTGAGTCAGTCCGACTGTTGGGGCTGCGCTATGTGGTGCTGACTTCAGTAGCACGGGATGATCTGCCTGATCAAGGAGCGGGATGGTTTGCCCAAACGATGGAAGCCGTCCGCCAAGTCAATTTTGGAACCCAGATTGAAGTGTTGACTCCCGATTTTTGGGGTGGCACAGAGGGAGATATTGCTCAGCGACAGCGCATTGCTACAGTTGTACAGGCTCAGCCTGCTTGCTACAACCACAATGTGGAAACGGTGCGCCGCCTTCAAGGTCCGGTGCGTCGAGGGGCAAAGTATGAGCGATCGCTTCAAGTGCTGCAAATCGTCAAAGAACTTGAGCCATCGATTCCCACGAAATCTGGACTGATGTTGGGGCATGGGGAAACGAAAGCTGAGTTAGTTGAAGCGATGCAGGACTTGAGAGCGGTAGGCTGCGATCGCCTCACTCTAGGACAATACATGCGCCCATCGCTAGCACATTTGCCAGTACAGAAATACTGGACACCAGAAGAATTTGAGGAATTGGGGGCAATTGCCCGTGATCTGGGATTTGCTCACGTTCGTTCTGGCCCACTCGTCCGTAGCTCATACCACGCAGGAGAAAGCGAGTAGCACTTAGGTCGCAGGTGAAGCCAAATTAGCCATAACTGCAGAATTAATATTGAGTTCTGTCAATTGGGTGCTGTGCTTTGTCATCCGACAGTTAATAATTAATTTTAGGTTTGAGTTCACATGTAAAGTTACTCATAAGGAATTGATTCCCATGACTTCTAAACAAGCAAGACTGAAAGAAAACGTTGCTACTTCAGGGAACCCTCCCTACCCCTATCGCACGCTTTGGGCAATTATTCTGCTGGCGGGCAACTTCTTGGTTGCAGCCTTCTACTTTGGCATTCTTAAGTAATTTCTACGCAAGCAGCTTGCTCTAGCCAAGCTGACAAATACAAAATCTTTGGCTGTGAGTTGAGGGCTGTGGATTCAATCCAAGGTCTTCAACTTACAGCTATTATTTTTATTGGCGGCGGCTGTCCATTCCAAGCTCTGCTGCAAAGTTTGAATTCAGACAGAATATCGTCGCTGACGGGCGCTATTCTCAGTTTGGCTGTTATCAGGTTATGGACTAAAGTAATCAAATTGTGCCTCGGAACAGCCCTTGAGGGCGAATCAGCAAAACCAGAATCATGATGAATAAGGCAACCCCCAGCTTGTATTCTGTGGGGAGCCAGTAGGTGCCAACTTCCTGGGCAATGCCAATGACGAAAGCTCCGGCGATCGCTCCATAAGGATTGCCAATTCCACCTAAAATCACCGAGGCAAACATCGGCAGGATTAAGAACCAGCCCATATTTGGGCGCACTGCCGTAATCAGCCCGTACATACCACCCCCCAAGGCGGTTAGTCCCGCAGCAATTACCCATGTCCAGATGACGACCTGATCGACATTGATGCCGGAGACACGCGCCAGGTCTATGTTGTCTGCGACTGCTCGCATTGCCTTGCCAATCTTGGTGTTTTGCAGCAGGTAGTGAAGTCCTAAAATTGCCAGGATAGCGAGCGCCACAACCACAATTCGGTAGTAGGCAATTTTGATGCCAAAGATATCAAGCGCAGTGGCGACGGGCAGGTTATAAGCCTGGTTGTCTCCTCCCCAAAATAGAATGATGCCGTTGCGAATGAATAGGGCTAAACCGATTGAAATAATGATCAGCGTGGTGGAGGTAGCTCGGCGATCGCGCATGGGCGACCACAATAGCTTTTCGCTAACAAGGGCTGCTCCTACTGTTGCTACCGCTCCGACAATCATCGAGAGCCAAATATTAGCTCCGTTAGCGTTGATCAATAGGGTCAGGTAAGCTCCGAGCGTCATCAAATCGCCATGAGCAAAGTTTGCGAGTCGCAAAATTCCGTAGGTTAACGTCAACCCGACTGCGGCCAGAGCAATAATGCTGCCAGTCGCAATCCCGTTTACCAACAGTTGAATGAGTTGTTGATCCATACCTACCTTATGTGACCCCTGAGCAACAGTTTATTTGATCTGCCATTCCTGGAAATAATTGTCTAAGAACAATTCCAGTTCGAAAGTTCAAACTGCACCAAATTTCAGATTGTATACCCAAAAGCAAAGAATTAGCCGTCAGAGATTGTAATGCAGTTCGCATCAATGATAGTCAAGTTTCTTTCAGATAAAACTGAGCATTGATCTTGAAACCTCTGCAAAACAGGCTTTTCTCCTCGTTCAAGCCAAGCAATTGCCTCAAGCACAACTGGCTGAAAAGAACTATGGATTAACCACTTTTTCTCTTTAAGAAACTCGGACTGAAAAGAGGTGTTTTCTACCACAAAGAAATCAATCCCATAGGATTGAATCACTTCCTCAACTTTCTCAGAATCAGAACTGTATAGCGCATAGATAGTATCAATAGTGTGTTGCTTAAATTGATTGTAATAGCTTGGATGATAGGCAAATGCAAATTCTTCTCCAGCTAAAATTGAACGTTGGGAGAATGCAGGAAAAGAATTGGCTTCCTTAACTAAAGAAGCAATGAGTGTATCTTTTGGTTGATTGGCAAAGAAATCATAGATTTCTGGATAACGCCCAACTACCCACTGTTGACGATTTAAGGCAACAGCAGGCAAAGCGAAGGTAACTAAACACAGGATAAATAGCGTTCCTATCATTCCTATTGCAGCATAATGTTTGACCTTATATCTTGGTTTAGCAAAGGAACGAATGGAAGCGATTTGACCTGATGCATTTACCGCTCTATTTTGCTGTAACCAACGCCAACTTGCATGAAACAAAACTGTAAGAGCGATCGCAGCCGCTATTGGCATCACAAATCGCAAACTGTGATAAGTATATCGACTGGGAAAATACAATTTCAACAACACTAGATGAGCTAGAAGAAACACTCCCAGGGAAGCAAATAATATTTGCCATAAAATACGAATTTCTCTCGTAACACTCCTAACTAGTGGCAGTTGAGATTTTAATATTATTGGCAAACTTAAACTAATCCAGTTGACGTAAGGCATGTCAGGAGCCCGTAAACCGCTAGAGCCTGACAATATAAATGAAAGAGGATCGACACCAAAATACTTGCTTCTCCCTTCCGAACCAAATTCAGGCATTGCTTTCATCTGTGAAGCTGTTACAACTTCCCCAAACCCTGAAAAACTTTGCGTAAATGGAAGTACGACAAGAGCAGCGACCCCTAAACCGAATAACCAAACGATGTAATGATGCTTCTCCTGAGTTAGCCGAGGTAATCCGTTTTGCCAATTGATTAAACGAACGGTGAGAATCGTAATTTCTACAAGCAGAAGTTGGGGGAAAAATAGTCCTTGGAGAGCGATTGTGATTAAGCAAGGAACTAGCGATCGCCGCAACAAATAATATAAGAAAGCAGCAAAAAGGGGATAGACAAAAGCTCTGGGGGTTGCTGAGGCGATATCATCCTTTAACCAGAAAGTTTGATTAAGCAGTAAGACGGCTAGAAAAGCACCAGCCGGAATTGGCAAGAGACGTAGATAAGCTTTGAAGATGTAAGCAGAAGTAATTAGTGCCAATATTACAGGCAAAATCTTAGCTAATAGAAGCGGCTCAATCCCTAATTTTGCCATCATCCAGTAGAGGGATCGAAATCCAGCAGGAGCAAGGGTTTGAAAGTAATGTGCAATTAAGTCATTCGGAAAAAGTTGAGGATCAATGTACCGCTGTAACCAAACAACGTGATGTCTAGCATCATCTTGCACAACATTTTCGGCACTGAACGCGCGCTGAAGAGATATCAATCCAAAGTAGAGCGGAATCATTAAACTTAGACACAACCAGATAAATTCATGGTGTTTATTTGGTTGTCCTGATGATGCCTTGAGTTTTAGGAGGTTTTTAATACGCATAAAGAAATAAATTGACTTGCCAACTAAATTGGCTACAAGAATTTGATTGTCTTGTCAAAAAATTGTTATGGAGAAGCTTCGTCGCTAAAGATAGGAGCTAGTTCTTGTTGGTAGATTGTCCATGCATTTAGAGCTGTCTGATTAGAATTTGCTCTGTTTTGCAGAAGAACAACCCTATCTTCGAAACCAATCAGCCCGTACTGACGCTCTATGAGGGTATTGGTAGCGTCAATCATTGACTTCAGACTTTTGCGGTAGCTCTCAAACGCCGGTTCATACTGTTGCAGATACCAAAGATCGGCGATCGCATACTCTACCGATACACTCTCGTCCAAATCATTTCGCAATTGGAAGCTGGGAAACCGCAGTGCCTCTCGCCGACTCGACAAATGAGAAACGATTTGATCTGTGGCGGTTACACTAGCATCACTTGGAATTTGGGCAAGGAGCGATCGAACTGCCTGACTATGCTGCCATTGTTGTGGCGGAGACACATAAACCCAAGGTTGGAAAGAATCTGGAATTGCCCAAGACAGTGCATGGCTGGGATTTGCTGTCAAAGTGAAGAATAGCGAGAGCCCAATACAGGCAGTCCAGAAGAACCGAAACTGACGAGTGAAGCGATCGGGATGCTTTGCCCACCAGAGAATAGTTCCGTAAAACAATCCTGGAACCAAAGACATCGCATAGCGCCAGTGTGGAGATAGAGCGGTGACTTCTGCCTTTAGTAGCAAAATTTTGAGCAGTGGAAATCCAGCTAATGCCCAAGCTTCAGGAGCAACTAACGGCACAAAAGCGAGTGGCACCCAATGCCCTAACAAATAACTGATCGTCTTCCCCACGGGTGTCACAATTTCAACAATCAATTGTCCAGGGTTACGAGTGATCGCCCACAGCACGTCTAGTGTTGAGGCTTCTTCGTTGTCAACGAATTGCCCAAACTGTTCCACCATGAACCGCTGAGAGATGTCTTGAGAAAACAGCGGCATGATCAGGTTTGTGACGATGAGGATGTAAGCCAAGCTCAACAGACACAACCCGACCCCAATACGGGGATAGCGACGGCTGATCACCAGGTAAAACCCAATGCTGAACAAAATTATGCCACTGTCTTCCCGAACCAGTAGAAGCAAGATTGCCAGAATTCCAACTATCCACCACCTGCGTTTTTCTAATGCCAGGAGTAATCCAAAACCATAAAGTGGGATCTGACAAATGTCGTGAAAATTAGCAACAGTGGGACCAATGACAGCGATCGCACCAAAATAACTCACCACTATCAAACTCGATAGCTGAGGCGAGTGGTAGTGTCGCGCCAACGCATACAGTACAAATCCTGCTGCTGTAACTAGCGTCACTTGTAAAATGGACAGCCCAGCAGGTGATTGAAACAAAGCATAGAAGGGTAGCCACAGCAGCAGGGCAGGCGTAAAATGCTGTCCCAAACGACGATAGGATACATCTGGAATGTCGCCCTGCATGACGCTTGCCGACTCAGTAGACGATAAGGAACTTTCAAATAGCCGACCGTGCAAACTATTCCAAAAAACTTGGTTGAAGATTCCTTGATCAAAGGAAACGTAAGTTAAGGAAAAATTGTAGTATCTGTGCAACACCAAGATGCAGCATACTCCCCAGAAAAGGATAGCAACGCCGATCACAAACTGGAGTTGAGGCGACTTAAAAGCTTTTTGCCAGATCATTACCGAGAAAAATTCATGGACGGGGGAGTAAGCATTAGTGCGCTTTAGCTTACCATTCCTCTTAATCTAGTGTCAGCAATTTTCGGATGGGTAAGCCATAGGGTGTGCCCATTTACCGTTTGCCCTGAATGTAAGGAATGCCCAGTGCGGTTGGAGTTTGGTCACGGATGCGGCGACTCACCAATACCAGCAGCGTTAGCAGGTAGGGGAGCATCAGCAGAAATTCGTAGGGCAAGGTTTCCGATCCCAATGCTTGAATTCGAAATTGGATTGCGTCGGCAATTCCGAATAGCAGTGCGCCGAATAGTGCCAGTCCGGGTTGCCAGCGGGAGAAGAACACGAGGGCGATCGCAATCCAACCTCGCCCAGCCGTCACTCCTTCAATAAATAAATTGAGCTGTACCACCGTCAACACAGCCCCACCAAACCCAGCCAGGGCAGAACCAGCCAGGGTGCAAAGATAGCGGATAGTGATGACACTTAGCCCAGAAGTGTCTATGACGGCTGGATGTTCCCCGGTTGCCCGAATCTGAAGTCCCCAGCGGGTGCGGTACAGCAAAAACCAGCAGAGCATCACGAGCAGAGCACTCAAATAAACCACCAGGCTGTGATTAAACAGCACATCACCTACTACTGGAATTTGGGAAAGTCCTGGAATCGGCAAGGGAGCCAGTCCAGTAACGCGAGCTTTGCCCAAAGCAGGATATTCTCGGTAGAAATAAGTCGTCAGGCTTTGCCCCAGGAGAACCAGTGTAATTCCGGCGATGACCTGGTCAGTACGGCAGGTAATCGAGAGAATTGCCATCACCAGCCCCATCAACATTCCGGCTAGCAGTCCCGCCAGCAACCCCAGCCAAATAGACAGTTCAGTCAGTCCTGTTGTCTGTTGCAACGCATAGGTGGTCGCGAATCCAGCTAATCCACCAACCAGCATTATGCCTTCCAATCCCAAATTCATCACACCGGATAGCTGGGTAATGATTTCGCCTAAAACAGCCAGCAGCACGGGCACGGCAAGCCGAATCCCGGCGGTGAGAATGGCAATCAGAAAGGTGGTTGTTAAGATTTGATCCCAGGGCATAAACAAAGAAGAAATAAGTTAAGCAGTGGGTTCTCGTTGGGCGATCGCCTGTCCAGCTAGCACACCCAGTACCAGTAGCGCCTGTAGTACGCCAGCAACCGCCGCTGGAATTTGCAAAGACACATTTAAGCCCTGTGCGCCGACCTCTAGAGCCGAAAACAGCACGGCTGCAACTAATATGCCAACAGGATGCAGTTGTCCCAACAGCGCAACTAAAATGCCGGTGAAGCCGTAGCCATCAGAAATGCTGGGTTTTAAGCGCGTATAGGTAGCGCTAACTTCGATCACACCTGCCAGTCCTGCTAAAGTGCCGCTGATTAGTAGAGCGGTCAGAATGCTTCGTCCGGTTTTGATGCCGACCCATTCTGCCACGCTGAGCTTTGCACCCACTGCCCGCAGCCGAAAGCCAAGTGTGGTACGCCACAGCAGCACATAGGCTAGACCGACCAGGATCAACGCCAGCAAAACGCCGATGTGAAGCCGACTATCCCCCAGGCGGGGCAAACGTGCTGCCGCTACAAATTTGGCAGATTCCGGCAAAAAGCCGTTGGGGTCGCGCAATGGAACTCGTGCAGCATACTGCACCAACAGAATGCCAATATAGTTCAGCATTAAGGTGCAGATGATCAGGTTGACTCCTCGCTTCAAATGCAGCAACCCAGCCAATCCGCTCCACAATAAACCGCCTAGCCCGCCTGCAATCAGCATTAGAGGAATCAGCAAAATAGCAGGTAGTGTTGGAAATGTCAGGCCAATCCAGCCGCCTAGCAAAGCTCCAATGTGATACTGTCCCTCTGCCCCAATGTTCCAAACTCGTGCTTTGAAGGCGATCGCCAACCCCAGCGCGATGATCAAAATAGGCGTAGTTTTGAGCAACGTCTCAGTCAGTTGACGCGATCCTCCCAATGCACCAAGGAGCAATTCCTGGTAGGCTTGCAGCGGGTTGGCTCCACTAAGCACCAGCAAAATGCTGCTGAATAACAGGGCGATAAGAATTCCCAGCACTGGAGCTAAAGGTTTCAACCTTTGCAGCGAGAATTGTTTGATCGGGTTAGATGCAACAGAATTGGAAGTCATGAAGTTTGGAGCGATCGCTTCTCACTCATCATGGGGTCATCCGTAACTTGAGTCTTGCCTGCCATCAGCAGTCCCAGATGATTGACATCTGCTGTCGCTGCGTCTATCAAACCGACAATCTGACCTTCATAGAGAACGGCGATGCGATCGCACAGGCGCAAGATTTCATCCAGTTCTGTTGAAATCAGCAAAATTGCTGCTCCTGCATCTCGCTGAGCCATCAGTTGAGCGTGAACATATTCCATCGCTCCTACATCTAGCCCTCGTGTCGGTTGGGCCGCGAGAATAACCGGGTGATTGCGATATAGCTCACGGGCAATAATCACCTTTTGAGCATTGCCACCAGACAAAGTGCCGCTCGGCGTGTGAACCGAAGGAGTCCGAATCAGGTATTGCTGCACCAGGGCGATCGCCTGTTTCACCATTTGCGCTGGACGCAGAAATCCTTTCTGGCTGAAGGGGAAACGATCGATATCGCGCAGCAGCAGATTTTCTGTCACCGAAAACTCCGGGATCAAGCCCATGCTGTAGCGATCGGAGGGAATATGAGCCAGTGTGCCGTTACGGTGGATTTGTCCTTGAGTGAGCGATCGCAGCCCAATTATTGCTTCCTCCAGTTCTCGCTGTCCGTTGCCATCGACCCCAGCGATGCCAACAATTTCACCTGGGTAAACCTGAAGATTAATATCCTGGAGAACCGGCAAACGGTGATGCCCTACCGTAGAAACTTGCTCCAAAGACAGTAGGGGAGAACGATCCGCAACTTCCACAACAACCCGATCTGGACGGTCTAGATTCACCTCTCGCCCCACCATTAGCTCGGTCAAATGATGAGCATCACAGTTAGCAACTTCAACAGAGCCAACTCGCTGTCCGTCTCGCAATACAGTGACGCGATCGCACAACGCCAACACCTCATTTAGCTTGTGGCTGATAAAAATAATGGCAGTCCCCTGAGCCGCCAAGTCTCGCAGAATGGTCATTAAACCTTCGGTTTCTTGCGGGGTCAAGACTGCCGTTGGCTCATCCAGAATGAGGACATCAACTTGGCGATCGAGCGCCTTGAGAATTTCTACCCGCTGCCGTTCTCCAACAGACAGTTGCCAAACGGGTGCCGTCGGATCAATTCCTAAACCATAATGAGCCGAAAGAGCCCTGAGTCGCTGATGGAGTGCGCGTGAATCGTCTCGCCAACCTCGTCCGGTTTGACCTAGCGCAATATTTTCAGCGACAGTGAACCGCTCCACCAACATAAAATGCTGATACACCATGCCAATGCCAGCGGCGATCGCATCGGCAGGACGCTGAAACCGCACTGACTGTCCTCGCAGCCAAATCTCCCCCTCATCTGGCTCATACAGCCCACAGAGGATATTCATCAGCGTGGTTTTTCCCGCCCCATTCTCACCCAGTAGTGCGTGAATCTCCCCCGCTTGCACCACAAAATCGACCTGCTGATTTGCCATCACTCCCGGAAACCGTTTGGTGATGCCCCGCATATCAACCGCAGGTAGAAGGGTAGATTGTGAGGGTGAATGATCCATTAATGCAATTCAGATAATGCAATTCAGAGAACTGAATAGACTCGTGTAAGCGCAACGATATGGAATTAGGATATTTGGCGATCGCTCGACCTATCCACAGGCGAACGATCGTTCGCCCCTATCTGGAATTCCTAATTTGGCACAAACGGCACTTCTAATTCGCCTGCTGCAATCTGTTCCTTCGTCTCCTCCACAGATTTCAGCACCTCCTCACCGACCTCATCTTGGAAATCGGTTGGCACCTCAACCTGAATTACCCCTTCTGGAATTGCCAAATTATAGAACTGATCGGCAAAGGTATTAGCCGCCGTATCGTCCAGCATTTGCTGAAACAGCGGCTCCATATTCCAAATCAGGTTAGATGCAACCACTTCTGGACCCAAAGACGACATATCACCGACATAGCCAGTAGCGTATCCACCTGACTCTTTTGCTGCTTCAATCTGTCCCAGCGTTGGACCCTGACCACAGCCAATCCAGAAATCCACCCCGGTTTCTGCTTGAGATAGTGCCGCTTCCTTAGCTTTGGCAACGTCATACCAATCGCCTACCGCCGCGCTGGTTAGCGTTGCACCAGGACGCACCTGCTGCGCACCTGCCAGCATTGCCTCTCCCATTGCATGACAAACGGGAATGTCATAGCCATACAACGCACCTAGTTTCCCTGTTTCGCTTAGCTCAGCAGCCACTAACCCAATCAGGTATGCACCTTGATAAAAGGGTTGGTCGTAGTCCGCCACGTTTTCTGCCGTTTCACCAATGCCACCTGCCCAGGCAAAATCCACTTCTGGGAATTCTTCTGCCACTTCAAATACGGCATCTTTGTAGCTAAAGGAATGCGCCACAACCAGGTCATATCCTTCCTCTGCGTACTGGCGCAAAACGGCGGCGACATTCGCTGGATCAACCGCTTCTGACACCGCTACTTCAACCCCTTGTTCCTCTAGCTTTTGACCCGCTTCAAAGGCAGCCTGATCCCAAGATTGGTCAGTCGAAGAACCGCTCAGCACTAGTGCCATTCTAGGAACATCTGCTGAACCTTCTGCCTCAGTCGGGGATGCTGCCTCAGTTGGTTCAGCATCGGTGGAAGTCGTGCTTTGACCACAAGCACCTAGCACTAGGAGGGGAATGGAAAGCGATAGTCCCAATAGCGTTGGCAGCAACCGACGAAAGGTGAACGGTGTAGTCATTCTGAATAGTTGATTGAGTGATAGATAGATAGAGCGGTGAGAAGCCTTGAACCTTGTGGATGTTGGGTTTCGCTTTGCTACACCCAACCTACGCGATAATTTTTGTCGGTCGATCAGGACGAATGGGTGTTACTACTTCATCCTTCTTACTTCTTAGTAGGTTGCCTGTAGGCGGCTAAGCAGGTATTCGCCCGATGTCACGGGAGGGTATCGGGGTGGATTTTCTGAGGACTGACAACTGGGCAGGCAAACGATTTCAGCTTCAGCATCAGGTTGACAGAAGAAGGCAATCGAGTAGCGATCGCGTCCCACATTTTCCCCCTGAGGCAGTGCCACCCGGTGTTTAGTCGAGCGAAACACATCATTGCTCCAGCGCTGGGTTAAATCCCCCGTATTAATCAAGACGGCATCAGGAATTGAGGGAGCTGAAATCCATTCACCCGCTGCCGTTTGCACCTCCAAGCCACCCACATCATCTTGAAACAGCAGCGTCAGCGTGCCGTAATCAGAATGTGCTCCCGCCCGAATTTGTCCTGGCTTTGGCGGGTTCGCTAAAGGTGGGTAATGGAGTAGGCGGAGGGTATAGTTATGAGCCTGGTGTTTGTCAGAAATAAAGGATTCAGGCATTTGAAGGGCGATCGCAAACGCACGAAATATCCGATCAGCAGCTTCCGTGCAAACTTCAAAAAACTCTGTCACCGCCTGCCGAAATTCATCCTGACCAGCGGGCCACTGGTTTAGCACTAGAGCTGGATTCTCAGTTCCCACATCCTCAGCAGACACTTCTTTGCCAACATTAAAAGCTTCTTTCAAATCACCAGGCTTTGTCTCGTCCAGTCGTTCTCGCTCAACACCGACATAACCACAATTGCTCATTTCGTTTGACCAGGCGATCGCCTGCTTCTCCTCATCTGGCGAGGCAAAAAATCGACGTGACTGGTCGAATACATGAGCGATCGCCTCTTGTGGAATGCCGTGATGAGTCAGATACAAAAAACCTACCTGATGACAAGCACGATAAATTTCTTGAGCAACTCGCTGTTTTCCCTCTAGGTCATCTGTGACAAAAGGAGAAAAATCAATGACTGGAATTTCAACACAAGCATCAACTAGCATAATTTCTCTTACTGCCGAAGCACGCTCAAGCAGGTGTAGCGATCGCCCAACTCCATCGATTAACGCCGATAGATGAACTCACCGCGGTATCGAAGATAACTGTTTATGTAGCGCTGGTCACTCCTGAGAACTAGTTTTCTAACTGCCTTCTTTTGTAATCAATATCCAATTCTCAGTTCCCTTTGACACATTGAGTATCGCTTTGGGTTGAAGCTTGAGATCTCTAAGAGCATTGGAGTCAAGCAAAAAATAGGGTCGGGGATTACTGTTCCAAAGTTCTAGAAGCCGTTCTTGAGAAGCAGGGATAACGCGGCGATCGCTATAGAAATTCAAGGACGGACGATTGTATGGGTAGGACATGTAAACACGCTGATCAGGCGGGACACCCTGCTGCACAATTTCAGCGACAGGTTTCACCGGATATGCCTCGGCTATTTCCCAGACCCAATGCTCAGAAGTCATTAGCAACAGCAGCGACAGATAGCTTCCCCAGATCAAAACAGAGAGAAACTGCGGATTTTGTCGTGCGATTAAAACGGCAACTGTGGTCATGGAAACCCCGACCGATGCCAGAATCACCTCCAGGTCAGGCTCAGGTTGCAGACTAAACTTGGCGAAATAAAGGCTCCCAACCCAACCTATCACTGCAAATAAAGCAAATACTCCAATCCAAACCCGGGAATAGGTTGAACTGTGGGACTGCTTCATGCCGATAGGCTGACTTCCCCAAAACTGAGCAAGCTGAGCGCCAACAGCCAGAGCTAGAGCCGGATAGAGCGGCAAAATGTACCAGGGCAGCTTGGTTGCCATGAGGGAAATCGCCGTCAGGTAGACCCCACTCCAAACCAAAACCAGTTTTGCCCAACTTAAGGTTCGATTCTGCCAAACCCGCTTAAACGCTAGAGGCAAAAACAGCAGCCAAGGAAAGCCATATTTGAGCAGCTCTAAAATGTAGTACCAGGGCGGACCAACGTGATTCTCTACGGGTGTCCAGATGCGACGAAAGGACTGGTCAACGACGCTAACGCCGAGAAACTGCTGTCCATACTGTAGCCATTGTGCTCCATACCAAAGGGCAACGGGTAAACTGCCAATGCCGATGCCAGCCCAAAGGTAGGGCAGAGTGATTAATCGCGGAGTATCCCACAGTAAAAAGATTAGGGCGATCGCTCCCAGCAGCAAGCCCAACATCACACCTTTGGTCAGGCAAATCAAACCAAATCCGATGCCAATCCCCAAACTGTAGCGGCTGTCTCGGCGCGATCGCAGCAAACACCAGACCATCAGCAGCATAAAGCACAGCACTGCTCCATCCAGCATCGCCAATCGCCCATGTCGCACCACAGGGAGAAACGTCAGGTAGACTAAAGCGGCAAAAACAGCAGGAATTCGTTGCCCAAAAGCTTCTCGTCCAATGCTGTAAAGCAGGGGCACCGAAAGCGCTGTGAGAAAAGCCCCTGGCAGTCTAGCTGACCATTCGTTGATGCCAGCGATCGCATAACTTCCCGCAACCAGCAAATGCATCAGCGGCGGCTTATTTAAGTAGGGTTCACCCCAGTAAGTAGGATAGAGCCAGGTTAAGGAATGGGGGGGCGATCGCCAAATCTCACGCGCCACTTGTGCCACTAGCCCCTCATCCCAATCTCGCAGGGGCAAGCCGCCCAAATTAATGCTGTATAGCAACATTGCTGCTGCAAAGAGCCCTAACAGCCACAGCCAATCCGTCAGACGATCATCCTGCTTAATTTTCATCTCCTAAAATTCGGAGCTGTAAGTAAACAAACACTAGCGTTACCATCAACAGCACTGTAGCAGCCGCAGCCGCATAGCCAAAGTCAAACTGAGCGAATGCTTGATTATAGATGTAAAAAACCAGCAGATTCGTCGAGTTTAACGGACCACCGCCGGTGATTACATAAGGTTGCTCAAAGCTGCGGAGCGTAAAAATTGCTGTCGTCACCGTTGCAAAGATTAGCGTCGGACGTAACCCCGGCAGCGTAATGTGCCAAAACTGCTGCCAAACATTTGCACCATCCAGCTCGGCCGCTTCATAACGATTGGCAGGAATGGCTTGCAACCCCGCCAAAAACACCACCAGGTTGAAGCCAAGCTGCTTCCAAATGCTCAACAAAATCAGCACAGGCATTGCCCAGGTGACACTGCCCAACCAGGGAATTGGCTCTATTCCAACAGTGCTCAACAGCGCATTCACCGGACCATCGGTTTGAAATAGCCAGCGAAACCCAAGCCCTACAGCAACAAGAGAGGTAATTGAGGGAATAAAATAGGCAGTCCGCAGCAGCCCTCTAAACGCCACCGACCGATTTAGCAGCACTGCCAAACCCAGGGGAATTACCAGACTGGGAATTACAGTAGCTAAGGTGAAATAGACCGTATTGCCGATAACTTGCCAAAAATCTGGAGTGAGGAATAGCCGCCAGTAATTTCTCAGCCCAACCCACTGAATTCCCGCACGGGTAAAGCTGCCCGATGTAAAGCTGAGATAGATCAGATAGACAATCGGACCCAGTAGGAATGCCCCTAGTAAAATCAGGGCTGGAGCCAGGAATAACCAGGCAACTAGAACTTCGCGCTGCGGTTCATTTAGGGCATTTGGCGATCGCGTCATGACAAGCTAAACAGTTCATTAGCCCGCTCACGAATCGCAACTAGATTCATCGCCAAATTGGTGCTGAGCCGACGTTCAATCAGTCCCACAGGCATTGCCATGCGAGGCAAAACCAGAACGCTATAGCAAAGTTCTGTGCCTGTTTGATTCCCTAACGTAATAGGTTGAAGCTGCCAGCTCCCAGAAAACACCTTGAAGTCTCCCTCAACCATTTTGAAGTCAAGCCGTTGAGGAAAATTCTCAACCATATCAAGGACTACACGTGCACAAAACTTGAAGTTAAGCAAACACTGAGTTCCTACTTGCTCTAACCGAATACCGCCTTGCGGGTGAGGAATCTGTCTGCTCTTGGACAAGCTTGGAATAAAGTCTGAAAGCTTCTCGTAATCCGTGAGGATCTGCCAAACTTGCTCACCAGGATAAGGAATTTGTACCTTTGCAGAAATTCGGCGCTGCCGCCCATCCAACCGTTCCGTCTCAACCTCTACATCCTCCAGCAAGGCTGACTCATAAGGCAGGTCAACGTTAACCAACTCAGGAGCTGCTGCATCCTGAGCGGCTGAAGGACTACGCTCCGAATTTAGGTTGTACACGTCGGTCACGGGTAACTCCAGTCGATCGGTTTCAGGATAAACAGGGAATTCAGGAGAAAAGAACTGAGGGTTAGCAGCTTCCATAGGTATCTATGCCCAATTTCTCAATTAGATTAGAGTTCTGTCAAGGTCAGAGTAGGTAGAGTTCCCATGAACTATAGGTAGAGTTAAGGTAAAGCAAGTCTCCCAGGATTGGCTCTGCTCTAGGGGACGACTAGAGACGGCAATCGTTCCGTTGAGGTGTTCTACCAAACCTTTCGCAAGAGCAAGTCCCAGCCCAGTTCCCTGGATTGCTCTTTGAGTGACTCCCTGCCCCCGGCGAAATTTGTCAAAGATGTACGGCAATTCCTCCGGAGAAATTGCAGAGCCGACATTGCTGAGTGTCAGGACCAAACAGTTCTCTGAATGACTAAATTCACGATGAGCGTTCAAGTGAATAGAACTACCGTAATCTGCATATTTTTCGGCATTTGTCAGCAGTTCTGTCAGAATGCGATTGAGGCTGTCTAAATCAGTATGAACTGGCAAAGGTTGAGAAGGTAAATTGACAACTAGAGTTAATTTTTTGCTGGTTAGACTTACTTCAAAGGATTGGGTCAGGTCTTGAATAAAATCCTTGAAATCTATTTTCTGCCATTGAATAGTCGTTGAGTTTGACTCTAGTTTCTGCAATGCTAGCAGGTCATTGATCAAGCTTGTTTCTTGAGCACACTGCTGTTCCAAAATATCTAGGTATTTAGCTTGGCGCTCTGGTGGTAGGTCTGCCTGGCGCAACATTCGAATCGCTAGAGTCATACTGGTCAAGGGAGTCCGCAGTTCATGGCTGACTGTACTAAGAAATTCTTCCCGAATCTGGTGCAATCGGCGCAATTGTTCGACCTGTTGACGGGTTTTTTCATAAAGTTTTGCCTGTACTTCAAGGCTTCGCTTGAGTTGGGCAGTGCGCTCTTCGACTAATGCTTGTACCTGTCGCAGTGTCCGGGATTGAATGATGGCAGTGCTGAGTTGAGCTGCAACTAGTTTGGCAAAGATAATATCTTCTCGCTGCCAGGAACAAGGCTGAGAGTGCTGCAAAGTTAGGTAGCCCAGTACGGTGCCTTGACTTTCTAGCGGCATCAAAACTAGAGCTGGCATTGCTTCCAGGTTGAAGATTGGCGCAATACTTTTAGCAGGGGCGATAAAGTCAGCAGAAATAGGAGGGTTTAAGACATCGGTGGTAGCCGTGGAAATGACGACAGGCTCGGTACCATTGATAAATGCTTGCTGACAAAGTTTACAACTAGAAAGTTCAAAGGAGGTATTAGACCAAGTGCCTGTTTCTGAGTTGATGATTTCCTCAGAGCTTGAAGCAGTTGGAGAATTGAGCAGGTCACAAGCTCTGGGTGATTCACAAACAACCGTTACTTTAGCTTTTGGAATTTGTGAGGTGCGGTTTTTGAAGGGGTGGTCAGAATATTTGAGCAACAAAACAGCACTGCGACTAATCTGTAGCGCTGTAATTAATCCTTCTGTTACGAGTTGAAAGATTTGGGGTAGATCCCAGGCACTCCGGATAGCTCTAGTTAGCTGATCGATAAATGCTTGATACCTTACTTGCTGCTGCACTTGCCGCTCAAGTTGAGCTTGAGAGATGGCGATCGCAACTTGCTCTGATGCAGTTTCGAGTAGCTGAACCTCTTCCTGTGTCCATCGATGAGATTGCGATCGCATCACCATAATGACTCCGTTGATTCGCCCCTGGAAATGGGTTCTTTTCGCCAAGACCGCTTTGATGGTTGGTGTTGGCACGTTTAGCAATAGTGGCTTAATTTTTTGGCTTTCTGGTATGTGTGATGAAGAAGGTTGAGATTGCGGTTCTGTCTGAAGCTCAGATGCTGCTTGGTAGCCAAGCAAATCAGTTTGAATGTCAGCTAAAGCAATCGAATGAGAACAATCAGATGTTTCTTCAGATACTTTGAAGAGCCGTTTTTGCAAAATGATTAGTGAGGTAGGTTGATAGCGATGAAAAGTCGCTTGACTTTGAGGAGTCCAGCAGACGGACTGATGGCTAGCTCCATCAGGATTAAGGGTGATCGCACAACAATCTGCCAAAAACGTTTCTCCAATCACCTGGCTCAACGCCAACAGCGCTGACTGACTAGTGTCGCTTGTCAAAAGAATTTGAGCCAGTTTTTGCCGCATCTGATCTGATATGTTGTTTACCTTGAGGCTGGGTGATCTTGACTTGCTTCAGATTACACGTTGTTAAAGGCTTACAGTATCCGTGATTCCTCTACGATTCACTAAATCTTGTCTAATGTTTTTCAAAATTTGTGAGAGAGCCTTCCGCAATTCTCAGGGCTTGCACCAGTTATGCAATGTCTTGCAAGGTTAAGAAAATTCTTTAGGACAAAGGTTACTAACCCATACTGAAGCTAATACCTGCTATAACCGACAGGGAAAGGGCTTTACTCCCTCTGCATTTTGAATCTATGACTTCAGTGACTTCAGCACCAGTTGCACTCTCCTCATCACAAACGATCGGTACGGTCAAAGGCCCGGGGGAAGACGGAAATCAGTATGTTTTCATTACGGCAAATAACCGTCACGTTAAGATTGGTGAGTTTGTTTACTATGAAGTACCTGCAGCGGAAACCTTCCAAATGCCGCTACAGATTCTAGGTAAAATTTCAGCTCGTTGTTTAATTGATCATTTGCCTGATCGGATTTTTGCTGATACTGAGATTAGCCCAGAGGCGATCGCTGCCTTAGTTGGTTTCACCCATCCCAGCCCTGAAATCTACGAAGTCACTGTGGATGTAATCGGCTACTTCCATCGATCGCTGGGCTTTATGAACCCACGCAAAACGCCTGATCCAGGCGCAAAAGTATATTTAGCTGACGATGCTGGTTTGCAGCAGGTTTTGAATAAACGGCAGCCTGGAGAAGTCGGTTCAGCCCATATTGGTTCCCTGTTGCTGAGAGAAACTGCGTCAGTGCCGATCGCCCTGGATGTCAAAGAATTAGTCAGCACCCACATGGCGATTTTAGCGGGAACCGGATCGGGTAAGTCCTATACGGCTGGGGTCTTGGTTGAGGAATTGCTATCGCCCCACAACCGAGCCGCAGTGCTGATTTTTGACCCGCATGGAGAATATGGGACGCTATCAGACATGCGAGGGCATCCGGATTTTACAGCCGCAGATGGTTATGCCCCTAAGGTTAAAGTCCTGATTCCAGACGATGTGCGGATTCGGGTTTCTTCCTTGGATTACTACGATATTTTGACGCTGCTGCCAGAAATGAGCGATCGCCAGCAGTCAATTCTCAACAAAGCGTTCACTATTCTTAAGCGACACAAGCGGGGCGACTATCGCTGGGGCGTGAATGATTTGATTGCCGCGGTCTATGAAGCAGACCGAACGCAGGATGACGAAGGAAATGAAAAGACCGGATCTTCTGCTCCTGCGATTGAATGGAAACTCGACCGATTGGATCGATCAGCATATTTCCACTCAATTGATCACCTTGCTCCCAAAGATTTGTTTGAACCGGGACAAGTGACCGTGCTGCAAATGAATGAGATTAGCCAGGAAGAACAGCAAGTTATCTGTGCAGCAGTGTTACGACAAGCGAGCCATGCACGCATGAATACGGAAAAGGGCAACATCACATCCGAGGATGAGAACTATCTGCCTTATCCCGTCTTTGTCCTGCTCGAGGAAGCTCATCGCTTTGCGCCTGCCCATGAGCCGTCTCGCTGCAAGATGATTTTGCGAACCATCCTGAGTGAGGGACGAAAGTTTGGCATGGGGGTAGGGCTAATTACCCAACGTCCCGGCAAGCTTGACTCAGATGTTCTATCTCAGTGCATGAGCCAGTTCATCATGCGGATCGTTAATCCTGTTGATCAGGACAGCCTTAAATATGGTGTAGAGGCAGCCGGACGGGACTTACTGAAAGAGTTACCCGCCCTTACCAAAGGGCAGGTGATTGTTGCAGGGGCTTGTGTCAATACGCCTGTTCTATGTCAGGTGCGACAGCGCAGAACGGTTCATGGTGGTGAAACGTTAAATGCGCCTGAGCTATGGCAGAAGCATTTCCAGCAGCACCAAGTTAGAGCGAGAGAGATTGAGAAGGCTCCTGTGGCGGGGCGATCGCGGTCCGAAACTTTCCGAGGAGTCAGCATTGAGTAGTTCAGCTAAAACAGTTCAGCTAAAACAGTTCAGCTAAAACATTTAGCTACTCAGCTCTTCCTCACCCTCTTGAATGAGTATCTCTAAGGTATCCTCTAAAGCTTCAGGTTCATCAGCTAAAGCCCCATTCCGCTTAAACTGAGAAAAAATTCGGCAGGCATCTAGGCTTAGTTTTGCTCGCTGAGGTGAATTGTGATTGTTCATGTCAACCAGATTGTATTCAACGTTCTCAGCGTAGATTGCCATCGTAATATTGAAAATCTCAAAGAAGTTGACAACCCATTGACAGTCTTCTTCAGAAAAGCCCTCGTAGTATTTGATCAAATCAGCGATACGAGCTTCTAGGTGCGTACGTGCATATTTGCAAACTAGAATGATCTTTAATAGGACAACTACCAGAGTCAGAGGATTACCTTGTGAAAGTAGCAATACAAAGAGAGAGGAAGGCTCTTGCTGGTTTTCAGTTGTGAGATACTCAATGACTCGATTAGAAGTCCGCAGCAGCAACGCATCAGTAATTACCTTGTCGTTGTGGGTGGTGTATAGCGCATCTAGTCTTTCCAACAGCTGCTTCTTAAACGTTGTCACAAAATCGTCATGCTCAACCGAAAAAAGCAGGTATTCCCCAAGGCTACGCTTGAAATCCTGATAAGTTAAAGTTCTAGTTTGATTAACAAAAATGTTAGCCAGATTAGCGTAACTGAATTTCCCTCGTCTAGCTACGATCATTTTGATTAAACGCAAACCGTTATCACCCAAACTCGTTGGATTTTGGGGTAACTTTTCTTTAGGCGCAGCGGTTTCACAACGGGCAGTATAAAGAGCCAACTCAAATTTAAACTTATCTTTCAGTTGCCGTGATAATGCTCTTGCAGCTTCACGCTGCTCAATCGGATTTTTTAAGTTGATGTATTGTGGAACAAGTAAATAGGAAGTATATCGCTGGCTCCAGTGAAGTTCTTCCTGGTTTTCATATCTAGCAGCAAAAAGTTTAAGTTCTTGAAAATCTGGACTATCAACAAAATTTTTGAGCCAGATACGCAGCCTTTTCAGCGTTGGAGATAGCGTATGGCGATTAAGAACTGGATCAGAAAAGAGTTGAATTAGCTGCTGAATTGATTTGTGGCTTCTAGCAATATCCCAGTTGTTAATCAGAATGTAACAAGCTCGTTTGAGCGTATTCCGAAATTCCTGTTCTTGGTTGGCAAAAACAAGTTCATATAAAGCCGGCAGCGTATCTGAGCTGACAGTATCAACATGGTGAATAAAGAGATGTCTAAACTCTACTAAAACGTCTTCAGGCGACCATGTTTTAACAATCTCCAAGAGGTGATTGTAGATTATGTCTTGTGCCTGCGAGACGTCTCGCCGACTCCGATTTGATTTTGCTGGAGTCTGACCTTCTGTCAATCTATCCACAATCATCACGTTACCCAAAGTGACTAGCGCTTCACTCAAAAAGTTGGCAATCTGTTGTGTTTACTGAGTATGTCTAGAAAATGGCAGTGCCTACCAGCCCAGACGAGTTAACGCTTAAAATGCTCTCCTCCCTAATCCTCAATCGTAATCTAGCCAATTCCGGCAACGAGAGTCAGATGTTGTGTCAATCATTGCATCTGCGTACCCACCGGCGTATCCGCCAGAAGGTTCTAGGATACATTAAGGTTACCTATTAAGAGCAAGTACGGCTTTTTAGTCTAAAGTAGATTTGCATTTGTGACAGAAAATGCTGTAGGGGTACGCAGTTTTCAACCCAACATGGCTTGCCAAGCAAAATTTAGGTGCCACAAATTGCGCTCATATCGCCTAGAAAAGCTTCAAGCTTGGCATCACTTGTGAAGAAGCTTCAGGAGTAGCGCTAAGGGAATATTTAGCTGAATATGGGGGCGGAGGGACTTGAACCCTCACGACTTCAACAGTCAACGGATTTTCATCCTCTCGCAGCTTTCGCTACTGCCTTGAGCGATCTAGTGCTAGATCATTAGGCTTTGAGAATTGGACCCTCCCTTTACCCGCGCTCTGTGAAGCTTTTCAGCTGCCAACAAAACGTGTGGGTAGCTCCCGTCGGGCCTCTGCACCTTCCGATCAGGCTCAGAGTCTGGCACTTTGCCTTATCTGCTAATCGGCTTGGCTCAGGATTGCCTTGTCTAAGGCACAGGAAAGAGGTTGTGAGGTTGAGGACAACTGCTGATGCAGCTAATGCCTCACTCATAGAGCCTATTTCCGTTGCTTCAGATTTAGGTTTCCCTGAATTTGAGAGCTTCCACTTGATGGGTTTCCCCGTCAAGGCTCAGTTTTCTAAGTCCGCAGCGTCTACCATTCCGCCACGCCCCCGTGATTCAACTTGAGGATTTTGATTTACTCAGTCGATACTTGTCTATTCCATCACTATTTACGAGTCTACGCAACTTCTTTTGTGACACTAGTGCCAATAATGTTGCGGTAAGCCAAGGTACAGGGTTGTTAACGACGTTCCTCACTCTGCTTTGCAACAGGTTTTGCAGTAGTGGGTTACGTGGTCAGCTTTGTTAGGAGGTTTGATTTTGCTGCAGCAGATTCTTGTGGAACAAAGAATCCCATGGAATTCAGACTTTTGTTACTTTGATTACATACCTTACAAGCATTTTGCTTTGATTAATAGCCTTCCTCAGTTGACTGAATGGATATTTACAGGCTAAGTACCTGTAATGTTGTTTAAGTATATAATATTTGAGAACAAATCAGTAATTTCATCATAAATTAGAATTAGTAATTTATTTGATTGGTCGAGTTAATTGGCTTAAACAGTGCGATTTCCACAGCTAGCGGTAATATAGAGGGGATCTGCTCGGGACAGCACTGGGTAGTCAGGATTATTAATCAGCTGAGTTATTGTGAAGGTTATGTCAATTCCATTGGTTCCATTGCTATATCTGGGCTTGGGAGGAGCATATTTGCTGGTCATCCCGGCGATCACCTTCTTTTACCTGCAAAAGCGCTGGTACATTGCTAGCTCAGTAGAGCGGGTACTAATGTACTTTTTTGTATTTCTGTTCTTCCCTGGGCTGGTACTACTTAGCCCGTTTCTCAACTTCCGTCCACAGCGGCGGCAAATTGAAACATAGCGATTGAAACATAGCGATCCGTTGCGCTGGACTGTGGAACTAAGGAAATCTCCGTAAGGGCAAGCAGCAGTTTGCCCTTAGAAGCTATTTCCCTTAGACTCTTTGCTGCAACGGGAAGTATTTTTGACAGATAACTCAGGTTGATCCTGGATGCGACGAATTGACGTAATTGGTATTGGTATTGGTATTTTTGCGGCAGGCGGCTTACTCTACCTGATCTTGCAACGGGCTGGGCTGAATAGCGTCGATGCTGGCATTTGGAGTCAAGCTGCTTTAGTTGGTGGGTTAGTCGGCTGGCTGCTGACCTACCTGTTTCGAGCTGTAACTCAAAATATGACCTACAATCAGCAACTTCAGGACTATGAGGATGCTGTTTTGCAGAAGCGCTTGGAAGAGATGACTCCAGAGGAACTAGCCAAGCTTCAGGCAGAAATTGAGCAGGAAAAACGGTTAGCTCAGGAGAAACAGTTAGCAACTGAGGAAGCCAGGCGATCGCAGACGACCAACGAGCCGTAGAATGGGGAACGGTCATTTTTTAGCGAATCTACGAAGCGGCAAGGTCACAAATGGGATTAGTTCTAGATTGCATGGATGCTCTGCGCGATCGCGGTCAGTGTGCGCTGATTCCCTTTATCACAGCGGGTGATCCTAACTTAGAAACAACAGCAGAAGCGCTCAAGACCCTTGATCGCAGTGGTGCTGACCTGATCGAGCTGGGAATTCCTTACTCTGACCCACTCGCTGATGGTCCCGTAATTCAGGCAGCAGCGACCCGTGCGCTTCAGCAGGGAACCCGTTTGGAGCAAGTACTAGACGTAGTCCGACAAGTTAGCCCTGAACTAAAAGCTCCGATCATCTTGTTCACCTACTACAATCCCATTCTGAACCGGGGAATTGAAGCATTTTTGCAGCAGATTTCTGAGGCGGGCGCACGAGGGCTAGTGGTTCCCGATTTGCCGTTAGAGGAAGTAGAAGGGTTGCTCAAGCCAGCGGCGGCAGCAGGAATTGACGTGACGCTGTTAGTGGCCCCGACCAGCCCAAAAGAACGAATCGAGGCGATCGCCACTCAATCTCAAGGCTTCATTTACCTGGTCAGCGTAACGGGTGTGACCGGAATTCGCTCTCAGGTCGAAACGCGAGTACAAGATTTGCTGCTAGATCTGCGGAACGTTACTGATAAGCCAATTGGGGTCGGTTTTGGCATTTCGCAACCGGAACAGGCTCGTCAAGTAAGAGAATGGGGCGCAGATGCGGTGATTGTCGGTAGTGCATTCGTGAAGCGACTGGCAGAAGGCACGCCTGCTCAAGGATTGAAGGCGATCGAATCATTTTGCCGTAGCTTAAAGATCGCCATCAGTCAGTAATGGCTCTGTTGTAATTTACTACTGAATTTGCTTTTGAATTCGCTTTAGCTGAATAGAGCGGCTGGCGATCGTTGCTTTCTCTGGCTCAAGCTGAACATAAACTTTACCCGAGAGAAACCTACCTAACGCCGATCGCTCATACACCAGCAAGTCATCTGCCTCTGACTTCTGCTGATAGCCCATTTGACTCAAAACGTTGTTCAAGTTCGATAGGAATGCCTTTTTGCCCTTGAACGTCACGGAGAGAGTAGTCGTTCGGTTGAAATATGCTCCCATCAGCCCAGCAGCCAGTCCGCCCATCAGTCCAACCTGCTGGGGAATTCCAGAGCCCATGCCTATTCCTAACGCCTGAGATGAGACAAGGGTGAATAGGACAGCAGTGCTAGTGAAGTAATACAAAAACGTAACGCCAAAGCCGGGACCGAACTGCATAGATTTGACCTGGTTGAACAAGTTCCGCGTAGGTAAGTTTATAGCAGTTCTTGGGTAGCTAAAGTACAACATACAGCAGTGGCGCGGTGCACCACTGCTGTATACCGTGCAATTGAGAATTGCTATGTAACTCAAGTCCTTTAAACGAGTGAAAGCCGGGGCAAATTTCCGGCTTTCATAGGAATCGAGCGTCCTACAGCAGCAGCAACAGGTCTGAGGCTTTGAACCAGGCTCACCATGTCATCGAGAGAAAGGGCTTGACGAGCATCAGAGACAGATTTTTCGGGTTCAGGGTGACACTCGACCATAATGCCGTCTGCCCCACAGGCAACAGCGGCTCTGGCAAGGTCGGCAACTAATTCGCGTTTGCCTGCGGCATGACTGGGATCAACAATTACAGGCAAGTGAGTAATTTGCTTCAGGGCAACAACTGCTCCTAGGTCAAGCACGTTTCGGGTATAGGGGTCGAAGCTGCGAATGCCGCGCTCGCACAGGATGACGTTTGGGTTGCCGTGGCTAAGAATATATTCTGCGGCCATGACGAATTCTTCGATCGTGGCAGCTAGTCCACGCTTGAGGACGATGGGTTTGTCTACTTCACCAACGGCTTTGAGCAGGTCGAAGTTTTGCATATTGCGGCTGCCGATTTGTAGCGCATCGGCGTGGGTGGCGATCGCCTCAATCTGCGAGATTGCCATCACCTCAGTAATTACAGGTAGTCCAGAGCGATCGCGAACAGATGCCAAAATTTCTAACCCCTCTTGCCCCATTCCCTGGAATGCGTAAGGTGAAGTGCGAGGCTTGAATACACCGCCCCTGATTGCCTGAACAGGAGCTGTGACAAGGCGGCTGCCGACTTCCTCCATTTGAGCCTGACTTTCGACCGAGCAAGGGCCGCCTACAATCAGCAAATCTTGTCCTCCGACTGCAATTTGTTCTGAAAGCTGAACGACGGTTTTATGGCTGGGATTAGCTTTAGCAGCGAGTTTAGCGTTTTGCACTGGAGACTCCTTTAAAAAGAACGTAGTGGTGTGAACAAGGTGTGAATTGCGAGAAATCGAACTGTGAGAGATTGAACTGTGAGAAACTCAACTGAGAAAAATCCAAGCCATTAAAAAACCCGGAACCGCCTGAAGTCCCGGGTTGGTAGAAGATTGCATGACCATCTCACCCGGGTATTTCCCTGGACCAAAAAAAGTAAAAGCCGTAAAACCAGCTATTGAGATAGGTCAGCATTTTTACTTCCTGAATGAATGGCTCGGAAAACAAACTCTGAAAAAGCAAAAAACCGCAGATTGTAGTCTGCGGTTCACCAGAGGTTCCATGCAAAGCTGGACTCACCCCAGGTGAACCTCCATAAACCAAAAATAAAAGTAAGAAGTTGAGTAAATCATGGCTGTTGCAGCGGTTTTTTGCTAATTTCCAACTGTCTTTCAACCGTAGCAGGCAAAACCTGAACGAGTCAAGAGTCCTTTCGGGTGATTTACGAATTCATTCCGCTTTAGGGAAAAACTCCATCAGAGTTAAAAAGTTTGGTGGTTTCGGTCATTAAGGCTATTTCAGCTCTTAGAGAGGGGGTTCCAAAAGGGTAATAATTTTTTGTTGTGCGGGCTAAATCTGCACAACAAAAAATTATTACCTAAATGCCACTACCTTTAGAGATACTCACGGAGGAAATCGAAGGGATCATCCTCCCAACAAAGTTCAGGACTCATCCATTCCAGATTACGGAGAACATCGGCTTGAACTTCTTCTATTTCTTCATGCTCAAACAATTCCTCTAGCGCCTCTAAATCTCTTCCTCTTAGAGCTGTTGAGGGCGAAGAGCCTCTGAGAGAACCTTGATGCGACTGAGGCTGATCTAGGTCAACCGGATCAATCGCCCAATCTGCTAATCGCGTATCAGGTTGAGTAGGAGCAGCGGCTAAGGGGTGAGGCGATCGCCCAATCTTTTTCTGCAACGATGCCTTGGAGTTATATTCAGGCAACTTCGTCAGAGACGAATTGCTGTTAGGGTCAGACGAAGTGACAAACATCAAATTTAAGTACCAGTCATACAACAGGGACTCTCGGGCTAGGCCTTTATCCTGATAGTAAACCGACTAGTCGTTACTATTTGGTTCTATGCAGAACAGGAATTAATAAATTCCCAACAGCCGACCTTCTGCATGAAGCCCTTCACACTTGAGGTCTAGTAAATCGTTTCAAATGGTGCAACTTGCCTGTACCACTTGAGATTAGTACTGATTTTGTTATTGAGGAGGTTCTTCTGAGCGGGATTTAAGCCGCCAACCCGGTTTAACCACCTGACGAGCCCGGGCAATTACTAGACAATCATTGGGCACATCTTCGGTAACGGTTGAACCCGCAGCAATGTTGACATCTGCACCAACCGTGATGGGCGCAACCAGGACGCTGTTTGAACCTGTTTTGGTGCGATCGCCAATTTGAGTGGGATGCTTATTCACGCCGTCATAATTAGCTGTAATCGTTCCTGCACCAACGTTTACCCGTTCTCCAGTGGTCGTGTCGCCCAGGTAAGACAGATGAGCGACATTGGTGCGATCGCCCAAAGTAGTTTTCTTCAACTCCACAAAGTTGCCGATGCGACAGCCATCTCCTACCTGCACCTGACCCCGCAAATGAGCATAGGGACCAATTCGGGTATTGGCTGCTACGGTGCTGTCTGTCACCACCGAATACAGCACGGTCACATTTTCGCCAATTTGACTATTTTCGATCAGGCTACCTGGTCCAATGCGACTGCCTGCTTGAATTAAGGTCTTGCCTCTGAGGTGAGTCTGAGGCTCAACGATCACATCTGGCTGAAGCTGCACTGTGTCATCAATCGTCGTACTATCGGGATCGATTAGCGTTACGCCTGCCTTCATCCAGTCATCTTTAACCCGCGTTTGTAGAATGCTGTAAGCATTGGCAAGCTGCTTGCGATCGTTGATCCCTAAAATTTCCTGGTGATCTTCTACATCTACCGCCATCACGGGTTCCAAAATGCTAACGGTATCCGTCAGGTAATATTCCTGCTGGTCATTATTAGACTGAAGCTGAGGCAGCACTCGTGACAGGTCAGCCCAGCGAAAGCAATAAACCCCAGCATTGATTCGGCGGTTTTGCTTTTGCGCGGCGGTGCAGTCCCGGTCTTCTACGATTTGCGTCACAATGTTTTGCCCATCACAAAACACGCGCCCGTAGCCCTTGGGGTCTGGCAACTGAGCCGTCAGAATTGTTGCTGCATTCTGCTTCGTTTGGTGGGTGTGCAACAGCGACTTCAGGGTTTGGGGACGCAGCAGCGGCACATCACCGTTTAGCACTAGCAAATCTCCCTCAAAGTCTACCAGCGGGGAAAGTAGCTGTTGAACGGCATGTCCAGTCCCCAATTGTTCCGTCTGTTCGACAAATTCTAAATCTGGGTAGGGGCTGAGTGCTTCCTGCACCAGATCACTTCGATAGCCAACGATGATTAATCGGCGCGATGGTTGAATCTCTACCAAACTTTGCAAAACTCGCTCAACCAGCGATCGCCCTCCTAGAGGATGCAAGACTTTAGGTAAGTGAGATTTCATTCGTGTCCCACGTCCCGCTGCCAGAATTGCTACCGCTACCATGTTTTCCCCAACCTAATCCATTCTCACGGAGTATACCTTGCTAGTGCTTTTTCCAAAAGGCTGTTTTGTAAGGAGGGTGCAGGCGATGCCTGCACCCTCCTTACAAAACAGCTTCATCAAGCTGCGCAGCAATACCGATTGCTCAGTTCAAATGCGTGAACAATTCAGCTTTTTCAACTTCACTCTTCTCGGACCCAGTTTGAGTCAGAACAAACTCAGAAAACAATTGCATCAGCTTAGGATTTCGCCAACCCCTAGCAGTTTCTGCATTCATAATTTTGAGAGCTTCCTCAAATGAGAGGGCAATTTTGTAAGGTCGGCTATGAGTTAGGGCATCAAAAATGTCGATGATCTGAAATACCTGAGCCAGGTAGGGAATTTCATCGCCAACTAAACCGTCTGGGTAGCCAGAACCATCCCACCGCTCATGATGATGGCGAATAATCGGGATGACTCCTTGCATCGTTCTTAGCGGCTGACAGATTTTTTCGCCGATTAGCACATGCTGTCGCATTAACTCCCAATCTTCTGGCGTGAGTTTGTCTGTCTTGAGCAAGACTGCATCAGGAATGCCAACTTTGCCAATATCGTGCAGGTAACCACCCCACATTAAATCGCGAACCTCATTTCGGGAAAGGTTGAGAAATTCACCAAATGCTTTGCCTTGAAGAACCAGACGTTCACAGTGATTCCCGGTATTAGGATCACGGCTCTCAACGGCACGGGCAATCGAAAATAAGACTTGACTGGCATGATCCAGATCTTCGTTGAGGCGTTTTTGCTGAACTAGAGATTTGACGCGAGCAGAAAGCTCAAGCTGGTCAAAAGGCTTTGTCAGAAAGTCGTCTCCTCCGGCTTCAATTCCTCTTAGGCGGGCGCGGCGATCGTTTAAAGCAGTAATAAAAACAATTGGAATTAAGCGGGTCCGTTCATCCTGCTTGAGTCGACGACAAACTTCAAATCCATCTATCCCTGGCATCATTACGTCTAACAGGATTAGATCTGGGTTAACGTCAACTACACAGCCTAAAGCAGTAGAGCCGCTGCTGGCTTCTAAAACTTCATAACCTTCTACTGCGAGAAGAGCAACAGCAGTCATCCGACTGGAGGGATGATCATCAACAACCAAAATTTTAGGTTTTTCTGAGTCAGGACAGTTCACAAGAAGGACTCGCTTTTTGTCGTTTGTTAGCATCACCTGATATCTGGCGTACAAAACTCGACAGCAACCTGCTCAATTAGTTGGGCTAGTTAACTTGGTAGGTCCGTGCAGCAGTGATGCAACGTCTGCAATACAGTTCTTGGACAGAGGAGCAAACGCCCGTTTGACAGTTACCTATTGCCTTGCTCATTAAGCTTGGGCATTAATCTAGCCTATGATTCCCGGTGTTCAGGTTTTATTGACAAGACAAGTTGTTAATTTGAAGAAGTCTGTAATCTTCTTCAGTGCTAAGTTTGAAACGTCTTTAATCTTTTGCCCTCAGCACACATTTTCTTGCTGAAGTGCCCTTTAGTATAGCTTCAACAAGATTAGGACTGAGAAACTTAATAAATCCGCAATTTAGCGTTATTAATCCATACCAGCGAAATATCCCAATACAGCAAAAAATCGGAGACAAATTGCTCCGATTTGGGAAGTTATATCTGAAAGCAGATTGCCCCTGAAAGCAAGCCGACGGCTAGAGAACTTGACGAGAGACAAATTTCTCGAAATTAGCCTGGGTCTGATGCAGCAGCTGCTCGCGGCTGTCAATGGTTTGCGTCAGGGTGGGAACCAGATTACGAGCCTGTAACGCCATGTGAAGCTGTAGGTGAGCGACGTACTCGCTGAAGTCCTCTCGAAGTGCAGGATTTGAAAGCTGTTCGGATTGCGAAGCCAAAGTGTTCTTCCTCTCTAAACTCTGCGTCAAAGGGTATCAAAGTCAAAGGATGTCAAAAACTGACATGTAGAACGTATCATTTCAACGTTCCTTTGTTTTGCGTTTTGCAATGAAGTGTAATCCTTTTGGGATTAACTGTTGAGAAGTATAAACTTCATTGAAATCTGTCGGCAAACTTTCCCAAAATTTGGGCGAACTTGCCTGAAGTATTTTCAGGTGCGATCGCCTGTCCACATTTGTCGCCTGCCAGCATCCCTTACTCGTCAACATCTACTCTAAGGTTCCCACGCACCATGAGCGCCAAGCAGATTCTAACGCTGAATAGCCAATCTAATAATGACTTACCCTACCAGGCTGCCTATTCAGAGACAGGGCAAGGTCCAGTTGTCTTGTTTCTGCATGGCTTTATGGGCGAAGGAAGCTGTTGGCGATCGCTCACTCAACTGCTCCAGCCTCACTATCGCTGCATCAGCTTAGACATGCTGGGGTTTGGTGCGTCGTCTAAGCCCAAAATTCGCTATGACATCGCCAAGCAGGTTGCTTTTGTGCGGCAATTTGTGGAGACGCTCAATCTGGGTTCAGTGGCAATTGTGGGGCATTCGCTAGGTGGATGGGTCGCTTCAGCCTATGCGCTTGATTACGAGAACTCCGTCAGCGCTTTGATTTTAGCGGCTCCAGCTGGGATTCGAGACGACAGTTTTTGTGGGCGCTATGATGCGCTACGCCCACTGCTGTGGCAAACCCCGCTGGTGGATGGAATGCTCTGGTTGGTAAAGCCCTTCGCTGGTGTTGTTGGACAGCGAGAAGGACTGGAGCGGATTAGCTGGTTTCGACGGGAGCTAAATGCTCAACCTGCGGCCCGATCATTTTTGGTCGATCGGCTCCGTCCTGAAGATGCGATTGACACAGTTGAGAAGGAAATTCATCGGTTGCGGGTGCCGACGCTAGTGATCACGGGCGATCGCGATGAAACGATTCCACTGTGGCACTCGCAGACCTACGCCTCCGAAATTTTGGGGGCTGAGATTGTAGTGATTCCCGGTGCTGACCACGCTTTACCTCAGGGTTATGCCTCCGAAATGGCTGAACTGACCCTGCCATTTTTGAGCCGTGTATCTACTGCTTCGCCTCATCAACCCTCACCATGATAAGCAGGAGTTTCTGTGAAATACTTTGCCGTTTTAATTACGCTGTTGCGCGATCGCACGCTTTTTCTAGAAGAAATTCGTCAAGGTATTAAGATTGAAAGCAAAATCGTTTCGCTGCTAATCTCAAGCTCGATCTTTTTTGCAATTTATGGCGCAATTATTGGCGCAAACAGCAGCCTACCTCAAGTCATTTCATCGGCTGTAAAACTTCCGGCTCTGTATCTAATTACGCTGATTATCTGTTTGCCGACGCTGTTTTTCTTTGACATTTTGTTTGGGTCTACACTGGCTTTCAATCAATATGCTGCTTTGATTCTGACAACAGTCTCAGTAATCAGTGTTTTGCTATTCAGCTTTGCTCCAGTCACTCTGTTTTTTCTAGTTTCAATTCGAGATTACGAATTCTTCCTGCTACTAAACATTGCTATCCTTGCACTCACTGGAGTAATTGGCGTGAAATTGTTTTATCAGGGAATGCAATTTGTTACAGAAGCAAATTACAAGACGTTCAAATCAAGAGAGCCGTTGGTTAAATTGGACGAGGCAGAAAATCCGTCAGAAGATTTTGTTAGTGTGAAAGATGCGATTCCTGTAGAGGATAAAAGTCAAAGGATGCGAACAAGGCTGCTGCAATTTTGGTTATTCCTTTATGCTCTGGTAGGTAGCCAGTTGGGGTGGACGCTCAGACCCTTTTTTGGCGCACCTGGAGAGCCTTTTCAGCTATTTCGCAGTGAAATTGAGAGCAATTTTTATCAACAGGTGATTCGAATAATCTTCACTGTTTTGGGCCTTCAATAGTTTTAAGTGTTGCCAAGATTAAGAGCAGGTTACTTATGCAGTCAGACCTGGAGGAACTGAGAATTACCCAAAAGGAATTGGAAAACTTATCAGGTCTAGATGTAAATGAAGTCTTTGTGGGTGGTGCATGGCGACCTTCGATTATTCGCTATCCCAAAAGGCTTCTTTCGTTTGTAATGACTGAAGTTTTTACGTTTGGGTTAATTCTAATTTTTTGCTTGCCAATTGGTTTAATCATAGCTCGTAGCTTTGGTGGGCTAACGGGAGATGCTAGCAGCACTGCACAATTTCTACAGACTAGTTTTGGAGCGTCGGTGGCGATCGCCCTGCTGTGGAACTTCTACATGTGGCAGAAAGGAAAAAGTATGAAAATACTGGCTCACTTGCTAGATGAGGTAGATAAACACAATGAAATCATTGCAGCAGTTGATGTGATTGATGAACTCGGTTCGGTGAAAAACTCAACGATTAGCCTGATTGATCGGGGAGAAGTTTTAGCTGCCCTTACCGCTACAAGAGAAAGCTTAGTTTGTGCATTGATGACTGAAAAAATTTTGCGAAAACACAAGCGCTTTATTGCCCGTCGTCATGAATTGTTCAACAACATCGAAACCAATTTAGCAGCACTGCAAAATTTGCAGGTGAATAACCAGGCAGATGAATATGGGCAGCTTTTGAATGAAGCGCTTGAAATTGGCATGAGCGTACATCAGGAAATCAGAAAGTTTGAGCGATAAGAGAATTGGGAACCGGGAGATTGCCTGGAATAGCCATAGATAAGCTATAGATAATATATGAATCTTCCTACAGACAGATGACAAGCTTTCGTGCCAGACTGTTGTAACTGATTTGTTGTCTGGCTCAAAGCTATGCTGAGTGTGAATTGGAAAGTTGAACGCTGCCTGAACTGTTGCCATTTTGCGGTCAAGAGTCAGGATGAGTTTTTCGATTGCTTGAAGTGCCGAGAGCAATTGCTACACGACCAAATCACCAACTCGTTAGAAAGAAGCTGCGTATTTTGCGGACAGCCACTCATTCTTCTCATGGAATCCTGTTTACACTGTGGAAATCAGCCTAAATTACTCCAGACGGAGCTAGAAACAGACTGAAAGAAGGGTAGAGCAGTACGCTCTAACTTCTCATCCTTCACCCCTCATTTCCCCAATGGCTTCCCTCTCTGATGCACTAGCGATCGCCCACCAGCACTATCAATCTGGACGGCTAGCTGAAGCAGAACAGGCATATCGCCAAATTTTGGCAGAGCATCCTGACTACACCGAGGTCTGGCATTTCTTGGGAATGACGTTTCACCAGGCAGGACGCTTGCTCGATGCGATGGCTTGCTATCAGCGGGCGTTGAGTTTCAAGCCTGACAATCCCTTTGTTCACAACAATTTGGGTGTCGCTCACCGGGCACAGGGGCAGTTTGATCTAGCGATCGCTCACTATCAACAAGCTTTGGCACTCAAGCCCAGCTACCCAGAAGTTCACAACAATTTGGGCAACCTGTTTCGCCAAACGGGTGATTTGGAGCAGGCGATCGCCCATTATCAGCAAGCCATTTCCCTTGCACCTCGCTATGCAGAAGCGCATAACAACCTGGGCATGGTGCGGCAGGATCAGGGCGAATTTGAGCAGGCGATCGCTCACTATCAGCAAGCCCTAACGCTGAAACCAAACAATGCTGATATCCACAACAATTTGGGAAATGCCCTCCAGGGGCTGAAGAAATTTGAGGCAGCGATCGCTTGCTACCAAAAAGCGTTGGCGTTGCAACCCGAAAATTTCACCTTCTACAACAACTTGGGGGCAGCCTTGCAAGAGTTAGGGCAGTTAACGAAATCGGTGCAGGTTTATCGGCAGGCGCTAACGCTGAAGCCTGACTATGTGGATGCCCATTACAACCTGGGCAATACGCTGAAAGATTTGAAAAAATTGGATGAATGTGTCACCTGTTATCGTCAGGCGATCGCCCTCAAACCCGACTATGCGGATGCCTACAACAATCTAGGTTTAGCGCTATGCGAACAAGGCAAAATTGCTGAATCAGTTGCAGCCTATCAACAGGCAATTTCGCTTCAGCCTGACTATGCGGATGCTCACCTCAATCGAGGGTTGTCATTGCTGCTAGCAGGCGAGCTGGCACAAGGCTTTGAGGAATACGAGTGGCGCTGGCAGGTAAAAGGTCCAAACTTTAAGTCACTTCCTGCTTTTACTCAACCGATGTGGGATGGGTCTTACCTGAACGGCAAAACAATTTTGCTGCACACCGAGCAAGGCTTTGGTGACACGATTCAGTTTATTCGTTACGCGCCGCTGATAGCTGAGCGCGGCGGGCGGGTGATTGTAGAGTGTCAGGAAGCGCTAATCAGGCTGCTGCAAACCGTTCCTGAAATTAACCAGGTAATTGCCAAAGGCACTCCCCTACCGGAATTCCACGTCCATGCGCCATTGCTCAGCTTGCCGCACATTTTCGGGACTACGTTAAATACGATTCCAGCTCAGATTCCCTACCTTAAAGCGCCTGCTTCTGATCTTCACCTCGATGCACCACCCGATCGCTTCAAAGTGGGAATTGTTTGGGCAGGCAGTCCCGATCATCGCAGCGATCGAGATCGCTCCTGTTCTCTCAATCAATTTGTGAAACTGCTGGAAGTCCCAAACGTCCAGCTTTATAGTCTACAAAAAGGCGCAAGAACAGCGGACCTGACGCAGCTGCCAAACGCTAGTACTATCGAAGATCTGAGCCCTCAGCTAAAAGATTTTGCTGACACTGCCGCTGCAATGATGCAGCTTGATTTGATTATCACCGTTGACACCTCAGTCGGTCACTTGGCTGGAGCGCTGGGTCGCCCCGTTTGGGTGCTGCTATCTTTTGCTGCTGACTGGCGCTGGATGTGCGATCGCTCAGATAGCCCCTGGTACCCCACCCTTCGCCTGTTCCGCCAACCCACCCCTGGTGATTGGGATAGCGTCCTTACCGAAACCATTCAAACCCTAAAAACCAAAACTCTAAGACCCCAATCCCCAACCCCTGATCCCCAACCCCCAGCTTCCACTCCCCAACCCTCAGCTCCAAGTCTCCACTCCATCGGCATCGGCTGGGAACTTAGCGCTGCCACGGGCTGGGGCATCTACGGCACCAATCTGACGCTGCAATTGCTTAAAACTCGCGAGTTCAAGCCGATTACTCTACTGCCTCCATTCACCTCGGCGGACTTCAACCCGTTGCATCAGGCACTTTTAAGTCCCCTATTTAACGAGCCGCAGCGAATTGAGCAGATTCTTCAGCAAAATCCTGGTAAAGCCTTGAAGGGAAACTTTTTGTTGCTGAAAGCTTTGGGCAACCAGTTTGAAACCACTCCAAAGTTGGAACGGGTCAGCGGAAAACATAATGTCGGCGTGATTTTTTTTGAAGATACGCAACTGAGCCAAACTGCACTGGCACGAGCAAATTCTTATGACCTAATCTTGGCAGGCTCAAGCTGGAATACTGAGGTGCTAAAGAGCTACGGCTGCAATCCTGTTTGCATGGTGCCCCAGGGAATTGATCCGACGATTTTTCATCCTGCACCTCGGTCGGGTGTGTTGGGCGATCGCTTCGTCATATTTTCTGGGGGTAAGCTGGAATATCGCAAAGGGCAAGATATTGTAATTAAAGCCTTTCGCATCTTCCACTCACGTCACCCAGAAGCATTGCTGCTTACCGCGTGGCACAACTTTTGGCCACAAACCATGATTGAGTTAGAGCAAGCCGGACATGTAGCTGGCTTACCTAAAGTGAGTTCTGATGGACGATTACAGATTCAGAATTGGTTAGCCGACAATGGTATTCCAACCACCGCCTGCATGGATGTGGGACTAATTCCCAATCACCTGGTGGGACAAATTTTGCGAGAAGCAGATGTGGCTGTCTTCCCCAATCGCTGTGAAGGAGGAACAAACCTGGCGGCGATGGAAAGCCTCGCCTGTGGGGTACCAACAATCCTCTCTGCCAACACAGGACATTTAGATTTAATTGATGAAAACCACTGTTACTCACTTAAGACTCAAGGTGAAGTAAAACCAACACAGTCTTATTCAGGTGTTGCAGGATGGGGAGAGCCTGACCCTGAAGAACTGGTTGAAGCATTGGAAGCGATTTATACAAACCGCCAGGAAGCTTACCAGCGAGGCATCAATGCCACTCACTTTATGCAAGATTGGACTTGGGAAAAACAGGTAGGGCGATTGCTTGAAGTGATTAAACCTCTGTTGTGACTTGGGTGTGAATTTGATTTTGATGTCGTTTGACCAAATAACGCTTGAACTGTACACCCTGCCGTTCAACGATTTCAGTGTCATAAAGATGAAAACCAAATTTTTTGAACAGCCCTAAACTAAATTCGCTAGCTTCTGCATAAAGGCGTTGAATTCCGTTACGGCTAGCGTGATCGAGAATTACCTGCATCAGTGTAGAACCGAGACCTTGACGGATGCGATCGCTACGGACATAGGTTGATGCTATATGTCCATCCGCTGCAATGCCCGCAAAGCCTAGAATTCCGGTTTTGTCCACCACCACATAGGTAGTTGGCTGCAAAATGAGTTGGCGAAAGCGATCGGCATCGGTTGCCGTAGAAGCCCATGCTACAGTTTGCTCTGGAGTGTAGCGCTGAGGCGCGGTAGACAAAACAGATTGGTGAAACAACTCTGCCAGTTCTGCCAAATCCGATTCTTGCGCAATTCGAACGTTCATTAGGCTCATCTTCTTAGAAAGCTCCTAAAAGTCTCTGAAACAGCTAAATAGAGCAGCCCGTTAAAGCTTTTGTCTGAATACTCCGGAAGAACATTGAGAATTGTGAATTATTGAACTGGGGCGATCGCCCCTACAACTCCGTTCAGTTATTCACTGACCGTCCGACAAATCTGTTGAAGCAAGGAGATGAGGAACATTCAGACAGAAATTTAGCGTAATGTGGTCAACCTTATACCACGCTAAGTTCGTTGATTTAACAAGGGGCTCAACAGCTAGCAATGAATGTATCAAAGAATGTATTAAAGAGTATCCTACCGCCAAAATTCTCAGGGCTGATTTTTTTAGGACTGTTCATTATCTACTCTGCCCTATTTTTGTTCTACGATCAGCTCCGTTTTCCGCTGATATGGGATGAGAAACACTTTTGGGAAGCAAGCTTACTGTTTAGCCAAAGCCTTGTTCCTGACTTAAACCAGCTTAGAAACTATGGAGCGCTCAACACACCACTACCATTTATTGTTTTTGGCGTACTTGAGTATCTGTTTGGCAACGGCATCTTCACAGGTCGTTTGCTCAACCTAATTCTCTCATTGGTGATGGTTTGTCTAATTGTATTTCCACTTGCTCAAAAAAGCAAAAACGGCGTACTAGCGGCTTGTGGACTACTAATTTTTCCGTATTATCTTTGGTTAAGTACTCATCTTTATACAGATATCATTGCTACCTTTTTTGTCTTTTTAGGATTCTGGCTCTATCTCCGCAACCAGCACTTGTGGAGCAGTGTATCGTTCATCTTGGCGATCGCATCCCGCCAATACATGCTGGCTTTTCCAGTAGCGCTAGCTGCCTATGAGCTAATGTCTTCCCTTAAAGCTGGATTTCAATTTCGTCCGCGACAGTTAGCACCCATAGCAGCAGCAGCAACGATTCTAGGATGGCTTTGGCTGTTTAAAGGCCTCGCACCAGAAGCAGCGATCGCCACCCAAAGCACACCCTCTGTACAGCAGGCAACCTGGTCATTTTCGCTCAGTCCTAGCCTATATTTCCTGAGTTGCATCGGACTCTACTTTGTCATTCCAGAGTGGATTTTGTTTAGCAGAAGCTTCAGCTTAAAACAAATTCTTAGCTTTAGAAATGTTGCTTTAATGCTTGGTTTGTTACCTGCCTTCGTATTTTTTCCGCCTCTAGAAGCACACGGATTACTCATTAAAATTGAGAATTTCTTGCCCGCTCCGTCAGCCGTGCTGGCAGTATTTTATGTTTTGGCTTTTCTAACTTGTGTACGTTTTTCGCGAGCCAACCTTGCCTTCTGGCTGCTATTTGTCAACTGCGGACTCATGCTCAAAGCCTACCCTTGGGACAAATATGCGCTGCCGTTGCTTGTAGTATTTTGGTACTTCAAATCAACCAACATCTTAGATAGTAAAGTTCAGGATACAGGAAACGATTCTCAAAAGGCTAAGACTGCTACTCCGGAAGATAGTGGTTTGTTTAGGCAATCTTTGTAGTTCTAAAGTAAAAACACGGAGTTGTTTAGCAGTAGATAAAGAATAAATGAAGTCTGCACACTCTGCGACACAACTAATTGCAGGTAACGTATGATACTCATAAGTGATTCTACAGGGACTGCTACGTACTACCTAGAGCATTTACGGTTGTGCAGACTAATGAAAATAATTGATCCTGATTGCCCCTGCACATTCCCTCAGTTAATCATTCAATTAATCGCTCTATAATCTGCAACTCAGAACTTGAAACCCAAGTTTTAAGCATTACTACCCCCAGCAAAGTCCCCCTTTGGTAGTTAAGGAATTCTTAGATGAAAAGTGTTTTAACGGCTTCGCCTTTAGTTTCAGTCATCATTCCAGCATACAACGCAGAAGCTTTTATTCAGAGAACTCTCACTTCCGTTTTATCTCAAACCTACAAAAACCTGGAAGTCCTAGTCATTGACGATGGCTCCACCGATCGCACCGTTGAAATTGTTCAAGCAATGGCTGAGGGCGATCGCCGCATTCACCTACTTCAGCAACCTAACTCCGGTGTAGCCGCTGCCCGTAACCTGGGCATCAAACATGCCAAAGGTGAGTTCATCGCTCCCCTCGATGCCGATGACATCTGGTATCCCCAAAACATTGAAAAGCAAGTTCAATGCTTTCTGACATCTGATGAAACTGTCGGACTAGTATATTCCTGGTCAGTAGATATTGACGAGAAAGATGTTCCGACTGGCGAATTTAGAGCCGCAAACATCGGAGGATATATTTACAAAGCACTAATCTGTCATAACTTTTTAGGGAATGCTAGTGCTTCTCTAGTCCGTCGAACTTGTCTGGAAAAAGTAGGCTACTACAATCAGGAGCTAAGAAAGCAAGGAGCTGAAGGTTGTGAAGACTGGGATTTGTATCTAAGAATTGCTGAATATTATCAATTTCGGGCTATTCCAGAATTCTTGATCGGCTATCGCAAGATTTCCAGCAGCATGTCAGGCAACTTTAAGAAGATGGCAAGATCTCATGCCTTGATGCTCCAAACAGTCCAAAACAAACATCCAGAAATGCCCACTCTGCTCTATCGACTCTCTAGCAGCAGTTTTTATATGTACCTTGCTCGGCAGAGCAGTCAATATGGCAATGACTGCGGTACTCTGTTTTGGCTTGTACAAGCTTTAAAGGCAGACTACATCACTCCACTAATACGCTATGGACTATATATGCTTAGCCTAAAAAGTCTGTTAAGGCTAAGCATCCGATCCATGAAATCTATATTCTCCCTAAATAGTCCAGATCAGATCTATCGCAGATCTGGACAAAGCCCCCATCTCATAAGCATCGCAGAGCTTCAATCCAGGCACTTTAGCATCAAATTCAAGCTGTTTGCTGGGCACGTGCTACACCGCCTATTGTTGGCAATCTAAGGTTTAGTGAGAGGGAGAGAAAACCATGGCATCTAGCCGATACATCAAAAAGTCTTTGCGCCGCGATCAAGTTCATCAGATTCAATACATTTACGATTTGATTCGTGAGTTGGTTGGTCGCGATATTAAGCTGCAATATAAGCGATCGATGCTAGGCATTGCATGGTCTTTTGTCACGCCATTAATGCAATTAGTGGTTTATTATTTCATCTTTCGCTTAGTTCTGTCCCTTGATATTCCTAATTACGCAGCCTTCGCCTTCAGCGGCATGTTGGTGTGGACTTGGTTTCAAGCCTCTTTGTTCCGGGGAGCTAGTTCAATTACAGATGGTCGGGAACTGATTCGGCAGCCTGGATTTCCGGTTGCGATTCTACCGATTGTTGCTGTCACGACTAATCTTGTAAATTTTTTGTTATCTCTCCCGATCCTGCTCCTGTTTTTAGGAAATGAGGGAGGTTGGCTTAAGCCAGCATTTGCACTGCTTCCTATTCTCATCTTGATCCAGTTCCTATTGACTCTCAGCCTGACTTATCTGGTTGCTGCTATTAACGTCACGTTTCGCGACACTCAACACATCTTAGGAGTTCTTCTTAACCTGGTCTTTTACCTAACTCCAATCTTTTATGACACGGATACGATTCCAGCCCAATACCTTCAAGCGTTTCATCTCAACCCGATGACTTATTTGATCGAGGCTTATCGTACTGTATTGCTTGAAGGCGCGCTGCCGGGCTTGCTACCACTTCTGTTCTTGGCTTTGATGTCTCTGGGTCTTTTGTTTGGTACTTATCGGATCTTCCGACGAGCAAGCTACCGTTTTGCAGAGGAATTGTAAATGCAGCACGCCATTCTCGCGCAGGGCTTATACAAGCAGTTCACTCGATATCATGCAAATAAACCCACGACGCTGCAAGAAGCAATTTTGCGCGGACTGCGTCGCATGAAACCCATCGACCAGTTTTGGGCACTGCGTGATGTTAGCTTTAGCATTGAGCCGGGACGGATGGTGGGGCTAATTGGCCGCAACGGGTCGGGCAAATCAACGTTGCTCAGGCTTTTGGGGGGAATCGGGCGACCTGACAAGGGAAAAATCAGAACTTACGGCAAAGTTAGGGCTTTGCTTGACTTGGGTGTGGGATTACATCCTGACCTGACTGGGAGAGAAAATGTTTTTGTGAGCGGCGTGATATCTGGGCTAACGCGACGTGAGGTGCAGCAACGCTTTGACTCAATCGTGGGATTTGCAGAGCTAGAGTCTTCAATTGATAATCCTCTACGCACTTACAGCACAGGGATGAGACTGCGACTGGGCTTTGCGATCGCTGTGCATACTTCTCCTGAAATTTTGCTCCTGGATGAAGTGCTCGCGGTAGGAGATCTCTCGTTTCAGCGAAAATGTCTGGACCGAATTAACCAGTTTAAGGCAGAAGGATGCGCCATCATCCTAGTTTCCCATGATGAGTCTCAAATCCAGCAGCTTTGTGATGAAGTCATCTATTTGCGTGAGGGGCAATTGATCGCGCATGGTGAACCCGAAATCGTGATCGGACAATATGTTGCCGAAATCAGTAATCGCACACATCAACGCACACCACCAGAATATTTAACTTCAACTACAGAGTCCGGCATTGAACTGAGGCTACACGAAAATCGCTTTGGTTCTCTGGAAATGCAGATTACAAACGTGCAATTGCTAAGTGCAGCAGGGTTCCCCGTTAAAGAATTGCACAGTGGTGACGCACTACAAATCGAAATCGAATATTCAGCGCCTCAGCCGATCGCTTCCCCCATCTTTGGAGTGACGATAACCCGTGAAGACCAACTTGCTTGTTACGACACAAACACAGCAGCAACTGGACAAGCGACACCAACCATTCAGGGACAGGGGAAAATCACGCTTCACTTAAAGAGGTTGGATCTCAACAGCGGACAGTACTACGTCAACGTGAGCATTTATGAGTCGGAGTGGAACTATGCCTACGATCACCATTGGCATGTTTATCCTTTGCTGATTCGGCAGAGTGGCTATGAGAAGGGAATATTGAGTGTGCCTCATCAGTGGGAGTTTAACAATGCTCAAACCCTTGCACACAGAGGTCATTAGACCAATCTAGTGAAACTGTTTCGAGACAAATCTGAAGTACGACGTGCATTAACTGCGAGGCTGCCGTGCTACCTATTGCGAGATGACAGATATGGCTTACTCGACAACTTCTGACAATCCGGCATCGAACAGCAACCTTCATCTCATGATCGTCGAGGCATATGAAGGAGTAGCGGAGCTGTATGCAGACGAGCCAGAAGAGATAAAAGCCGCTAGAGGATTAGGGCTTCCTGTTGCAGAAATTGCCGAGCAACTAGATTGTCGCATTACAGTTCTGAGTTGGGATCAGTGGCGAAATTATGAAGTTAGAAAATTGTGGACCCCTACGCCATCCACTCGCCCCAGTACGCCACCTGATTTTAGCCACGTGCAGGTTGACTTTCAATCGGAGCGAGTTAAGCAAGTCTCACTTCCTGCGATCGATCCAGACTACGGGTTGCCGTTTGAGGAGTGTGGTTTAAGCCCACGATCGCATGGACTCATCAACGACAGTGGCTTATTGTTTTTCGCATCCTACTGTCTTCTGAGAGAACTCAAAATACTTCATCAGCAGGATCCTTTTCAAGCTGTAATTCTGCCTATGTGGGGCGGAGTCGGCTATGTCTCTCAAATGGCACGGGCAACCCATGCTCCAAATCAACTAGATGTGCCCTTCGGTGTGGTTGTAACAGATCCCTCACTTACCCGTCAGCGTGCCAATCAAGAAGGGGAATGGCTCCGTCATGCCGTCATTCGCCGTCAAATGGAAGACTTATCGCTAGCACTCGCTGACCTGACGCTAGCTTTTGGACTGAGAGGAAAAGAAACGGCGATCGCCGGAAGACTACCTGAAGCTTCCCTTCCTGTTTTAGCCCCTCGATTTGTAGAAGCGTCTTGTCTAGATGCGATCGCCTACGCAGCGAACCATCCTGCCCAGAGTTACCAGTCTCTTCAGTTTTTTCTCTATGAACCGCAGGAAGCTGCGTCAGGAGTGCTGAATACATTAGACGCGGTTGCACAGTTAAACCGTCAAGAACTAAGACTAGAACAACCTGTAATAAGTTCCGGTCCTGAAATGACTTTTGCTCCCATGAAGCCTAGGGAGTTTACACATTACTGGTCTTCACGCGGATTTGTCCGAGAATTGGTGCGCGATCGCCAATGGCAATGGCAGCGGGACTATCCACAAATTACACAAGGTTTCCGGGTTCGTTTATATCCCAGTAATTTTGAGTACTTACCGAACGTTTGGGCAGAACTAGCCCGTTGCTCTTTTGTGGTGTTGTCCCCAGCAGCAGCCGAAGGACTTGCAGCCGGAACAGCTTTACCCCAAGAAGTCTTGATTCAGGGAGAACCCAACCCAGAAACTTTAGCAAATCACTTGCAATGGATTGCACAAGCAGATTTGCAGCAGCTAGATCAGATTAGACAAAACCTGTGCCGCCAAGTTGTTGAAGCTCATCGAGGTGAAGGAAGACAGCGGTTGCTTGATGAAACTGCTACCAGCTTAGGGCAACTCCTGGCTAGTCCTCCTCCACCACAGGATTTGTCGGGAGTCGCGCTGCTATTAGGCGATCGCCGTTTCCCTTTACAAACCCTTGCCCAACAAAATCAACCCCCTTCCCTACCAGAAAGCAATTCTCACATTCAGCCAGGCACGTTGTCTGTAGTTGTGCCTTGTTATGAGATGGGAGCCATGCTCAAGGAAGCGATAGAGAGCATCTGGAAGTCTGAGCGGTGCCCGGATGAAGTACTCATTATTGATGACGGGTCACAGGGCGAAGAAACCATTACAACCATTCGAGAATTAGAAGCGATCGCTTCTAGCAAAGGATTGCCCCTAAGGGTAATTCGCAAACGTAACGGGGGGCTAGCGGCTGCCAGAAATACTGGACTTGCAGCGGCAACCGGAGAATTTATCTCTTTTCTAGATGGCGATGACTTGATTGAACCACAGTTTTACTCGCTCGCTCAACACCTGCTTCAGCAGTATCCTCTGTTGGGTGGTGTTGCAGCCTGGGCTTCTATTTTTGGGACAGGTATCCCAGATGGATTCTGGAACTCCCCTCAACCAGAACTACCATTTCTGCTGATCGAAAACAGTGTATTTATTCCCTGCTTGACTCGTACTGTTCTCCTCCGACAGCTTGGTGGCTACGACACTCGCCAAAGATATAACTATGAAGACTGGGAACTCAGCGTTCGAATGCTAGCAGCAGGGTGGATGATTGTCACCATTCCAATGCAGTTGATGAAGTATCGCATCCGCCAAGACTCACTTTATCGCAGCATGACAGATGTACAAAATCAGGTGATGCGAGAACTGTTTTTGACAACTCATCAAGATGTGGTTTCTAAATTTGCAGTAGCGATCGCCATGCAGCTAGAGCACCAGTGGAAACAACTTGCCTATGCAGAGCCACCTTCTAACTCACCTGTATTAACGCAAGTGAGCAATCTGTACACTGCTCTTGCATCTACCCCGATTCCTAAGTATCTAGCGGTTATCCAACGGTTCGTCAGTCGCTTCAAGAGAACTTAAGTATTTTAATTGCTTTATGAAACACCTAATTATCTGTGGTGAATATCCTCCTGCGCCCTTTCCACCCGGAGGTATTGGAACTTACGTCATGCACATTGCCCGCCTGCTTGCCGAAAGTGGCGAGACGGTACATGTAATTACGCAGCTTTGGGCAGGTGCCGCCAAGCGAATTGAGGAGAAATGCCAGGGCAGACTCATTATTCACCGTGTACCGCTTGATGATTGGGACTCCTTTCTCCTACGAAGCCCCAATTCTGAGCAACGAGCAAAAGAAGTGAAGGCGCTCTCCCAGTCCTGCTTTCCGGCTCAAGCCTTTTCCTGGCAGGCAAGCTTACTCGCAGAACAACTGGTTGAAGAAGAGGGTATTGATCTGATCGAGGCACAGGATTATGAGGCTCCTCTCTACTACTTCCAGTTGCGGCGGGCATTAGGACTTGGACCAAAACAAACGCCCCCTTGTTTAATTCACCTACACTCTCCCACAGAATTTATTGCTCAGCATAACGACTGGGATATCAGTTTGCCCAATCTGTTGACCGCCAAACGGTTGGAGGACTATAGCATTGGGGCAGCGGATGCATTGCTGTGCCCCAGTCAATACTTTGCTAACCAAGCAGAAACTCATTACGGATTAACAAAAGGAAGTATTCAAGTCATTCCTCTACCAATCGGTGATAATCCAACGCTAAAGCGCGACTCAGAAACCTGGCAGCAAGGCAACATCTCTTATATAGGGCGGCTAGAGCGACGAAAAGGCGTACTGGAATGGATTGAGGCTGCAGTGGAGGTAGCTGAGAGCCATCCAACAGCTCAGTTTGAATTTATTGGGACCAACTGCCTAGGTTCTCATCGAATCAGTGGAGAAGAATTTGTTGAACGGCAAATTCCAGATCATCTCAAAGCAAGATTTCATTTTCGGGGTAGGCAAAATCGTTCCGTTTTACCGCGCTTTTTGAGGCGATCGCGCATTGCTGTTGTGCCATCCCGCTGGGAAAACTTTCCCAACACTTGTGTGGAGGCAATGTGTTCAGGATTGCCCGTGATTGCCTCTCCAGAAGGTGGCATGGTAGAGATGATCAAAGATGGTGAAACAGGTTGGCTAGCAGACAGTGCCAGTTCACAAAGCCTTGCCACAGTTCTCAAACGAGCCTTAGAGACCCCACCCGCTGAAATAGCTGAGATGGGTGACAAAGCGGCCTTCTCAATTCGCCAAATGTGTGACAACGAGAGAATTTTGGAGAAACATCTAGAACTCAGGCAACAGCTCATTGATCACAAGGCAAAACGCTCTCTCTGTCTGCCTGTTAATCTCCCTTGGCAAAAACAACCGCTATCTAATGAGTCCGCTCACCGAGTTGCTAAAACTGACGCTGAAGGAATTGCAGTTGTAATCTCCTGTTTCAATGATGGAGAAATTCTTGATAAATGCCTGCAGAGTGTAGCGAATCAATCCCAAAAGCCAATAAAAATAGTCATAGTAGACAGTGGCTCAACTGATGAACAAACGCTGAAAGGGCTACGGCAGGCAGAATGGGATGGCTTGCAAATTATTCAAAACAAGAAGGGAGATCCAGTTTCAGCCAAAAACCTAGGCATCAAGACTATCTTGCAGTCTGAGTGTAAGCCTTTAGGATTTGCCTTCTTTGAAGCGAAACACATCTTCTACCCCAACTTTATTGAAACCTGTGAATCAACACTCCGCAAGTGTCCAGAAGTTGGAGTTATTTCCTGTTGGGCACGAGAGGGTGGTAGTGAACAAGCTTGGGTGAAACCTTGTCCTAGTTTTCCCTATCAATGGCTAACGAACGAAGCAGTTCCGTTCAGTGTCGTCCGAACAGAAACACTGCATGAAGTCAATCAATTCAGAGCAGAAATGCATCAAGGATACGAGGACTGGGATTTGCTCAATGCAATTCTAGCGGCAGGATGGGTTGCTGTGACACTTCCCGAAATCCTTGCCGATGACTGGTCGGGCAACAGTTCCGTTCTCAATATGCCTAGCATTCACGCTCACGGCAGAATGCGTCGAGAAATGCTGGAAAGGTTTCCAGGTTTGGTTGCTCGTGATGCCCAAGAAATTGCGCTCCTGAGTAGTTTGAATCCTGTACCGTCTATTCAACAGGAGTTGTCTACACCTCAAGGCAAGCAATTTCTGACTCAAATCATTCTTTCTTCATTCAAAGAAGCAACTTTTCGGATTCTTGGAAAAGTCAAAAGCACTGTCTTTCAAGTCTTGTCCTCTTTTCTGAAACCAATCAGAAAACAGGCAGTTTGAGGAATCTCTATCTAATTGACCAAGTCGTTCATTTTTGATTTAGACCTGTATGAATCCCTTAATATCTGTTGTCATTTGTACACACAATCGAGATCGGTATTTAGGCAAAGCAATTCGAAGTTTGCTCGATCAGCAAATGCCTAAAGATCAATACGAAATCGTCGTAGTTGATAACCGCTCAACAGATACTACAAAAGACGTAGTAGAGCAATTTTCAGCAGAAAATCCTATTCGATACATTTATGAGCCAAATCTAGGACTTTCCTATGCACGTAACACGGGCTGGCGTAGCTCCGAAGGGAAGTACATTGCTTATTTAGACGATGATGCGATCGCCCATCCAGGTTGGCTCAACACGATTCTTGAGGTATTTGAGACCGTAACTCCAAGACCTGGATGCATCGGTGGAAAAGCAGAAGCGATCTGGGAAGCTCCAAGACCAGACTGGGTTTCTGATGAGTTGGTTACGGGCTTGACTGTAATTGATTGGTCAGATACTCCGCATCCCATTTCCGATCTATCTCAAGAATGGTTGGTCGGTGCAAATATGGCATTTCCCAAAGAAGTACTGGAGGAGATTGACGGATTTATCCCAGGGCTTGACCGAGCAGGCAAGAACTTGTTATCTGGAGGCGATGTTTTTCTAGAGAAGCAAATCATGCAAGCAGGATATTCCTGCTTCTATCATCCCAAAATGGCCATTGGTCATCACATTCAAAAAACCAGATTAGATCGTCAGTGGTTTCTTCGGAGATATTACTGGCAAGGAGTTTCTGATGCTGCAACTCATTTAATTGAACAGTCTCCTTCTGCAATTGGACGGCTGCAAGCTGCTGTATCCAGAGCTGTGAATTTGCTGCGATCGCCCCAAAAAGTTTCTCACTTGTTGTTGCCCAGAGAAGATCCAAAACAATTTACAGAAAAGTGTTTTGCACTGATTGAAGTCGGTCACATCGTCGGACTGTTAGGAGCAGTACAAAGATAAAATGCCATGCATATTCATTTAATTCGTACCCGTTATCCGCATTGGGGTGGAAACTCTGGTATCCACCAGTTTGTTCGATACATCGATCAAAACAAATATGACATAGATACGTGGGTCACTTCAGACAGCGATGAAGACTTTCCTCTACAACATTCAGGGTTACGAGATGTGCTGCGCTACGCAGTTCAAATGCGAGGAATTCAGTGGTACAAATTAAGCGACCTCACCGCAGAGTATAAAGCTCTGCAAAAGTGTCGGAAGCAACAAGTTGATATTGTCCATTATTTGGATGGAGAGCACTCACCACAGTTTCTACCCAGGCTGCTCAAGCTATTAGGGAAAAAGCGTCCTAAAGTCATCGCCACCTTCCACCAACCCCCTGAACTGCTTGACTCACTTCTCGATCGTTCAGTCATTCCACTACTGGACTTTGTTACGGTAGTATCGCCTGCACAAGTTGCTTATTTTAGTGATTTGATCGGAGCTGATAAAGTTTCCTCAATTCTACATGGCATTGATACAGACTACTTTCATCCAGGTGATGGATCCAAAGAAGACAAGTTTAAATGCATCACTGTTGGTAAATATTTAAGAGATTTTGTAGCATTACGAGCCGTTGCGGAAGCACTCAGCGATCGCAAGGACATTGAATTTCATGTTGTTTCCTCAAATGCAGATGAAGTTAAAGACTTAGCAAACGTCACAATTCATCAGGGCATTGATGATGCTAGTTTACTCAAGCTTTATCAACAATCCAATTTGTTGTTTCTGCCATTAACTCAATCTACTGCCAATAATGCTCTGTTGGAAGGTATTGCCTGTGGGTTACCTGTCTTATCCACCGATTTGCCTTCTGTAAAAGCTTATTTGCCAGGGAAAGAAGCCATTCTGGTACAAAACAACGATCCGAAACAACTCACAAACGCAATATTAGAACTGGCTGATAATCCAGTAGATTGCAAGGTAATGGGAGCAGAAGCTCGCAGACGAGCAAGAGAACTGGATTGGAAGAATATTACTTCTCAGTATGAAGCTCTCTATTCTCAAGTCATGAGTAGTTAGCTTGTGCGGCAATAAACATAACAGCAAAGTAAAGAAAAATCTGGAGATTACGTGAACGTATCCATCGTGATCGCTGCCCATAACGCAGCAGGGACAATTGCTGAAACGCTTAATTCCCTCCTATGCCAAACTTATTTGGACTGGGAGGCAATCATTGTTGATGACGGCTCAAGCGACGAAACAGCAGCGATCGCGGCTCAATTTACAGCAAAAGATGCCCGAATTCAGGTAGTGAGCCAACCTCAAGGAGGGGTCAGTTCAGCTAGAAATCGAGGAGTTAGTTTAGCTCAGTCCAACTGGTTACTTTTTCTAGATGCGGACGATTGGCTCTTACCTCCTTGTCTTGAGCTATTGACAAACGTGCTGAAGTTAAACGCTGAAGTAGATGCGGTCTACTGTGGTTGGGCACGAGTTGCCCCAGATGGAAGATATATTGACCAGTACTGCTGTCCCTGCTCAGACAACCTATTTGAGGTATTTGCAAAATACTGTGCTTTTGCAATTCACACCTGCATCTTCAGACACTCACTGTTTGAGTCAGTTGGGGGATTTAATCCTTCGCTCAAAACCTGTGAGGATTGGGATCTGTGGCAACGGATTGCTCGCACAGGGGCTTCTTTTGCAGCCGTTTACAAGGTTCTTGCACTGTATCGGATGAGACCGGATTCAGCTTCAATGAGCAGTTTCCAAGTTTTTACAGATGGTTTGCAGGTAATCACTCAAGGGCATTCAACTGATCCACGCATCTCGAACCCGGATCCCAATTACCAAAACGGATTACCCACAGACCAACTCTCCAGCACAAAGTATTACTTTGCCTGTTGGATTGCTGGACTCATGATTGGCAGCGGTAGCGATGCGCGATCGCTGCTCGAAGTTCTCAAAGATGAACCTGCTCCTGAGCTAGATCCACAAAACATTGTCCAAAATCTCTTCCTAGCATCGCTTTTACCTACCTGCCAAACTCCAAGTGAGTGGAATAAACTTTGGGCTACTATACAAGCGCAAGTTAACAATTTCCTACTTGCTTTAGAGGAACAAACTCAAATTTCAGGATTACATCACGATGTTTATACTGCTCTTGAACAGCACTGCTCAGAGCCATTAGCAATACCAGAACGTATGGAAACTAAAGTTTCACATACTATTCAGCTTGAGATTACAGAACCCATACCTAACCTTTCCTTGCCAGAAGGGGTTGAACGCCTTCATTGCACCATTGAACTAGAAGGAACTTGTCTCGGCACATTAGAACTTCCCGTTTTTGAAGGGTATGTTCATAGTTATGTGTTGACTGATGCGATCGCCGCTGACTTTGCTTGGCAAATTATAGGGCATTTCTTTGAGCACACTGTTTATCCCTCCTTGAGTATTGAAACACAGGAAACTCGTTCATCCATTCGACGAGGAAACCTGTGCCTTGCAGAATTACCGTCTGAACAACCTATCGTTTGGTCGAAAATTCATAATCAGATTGGCTGGACAGTGTTTCTACAAGAGATTTGGGCACGTCCAGATTTGCCAGAGGCTAGCTTTTATGATCCTCAAGCGCCAGAAGAGGCGAGCACAAAGTGTTGCTTAAGTGACGGTTGGCTCACACTTGAAGTGAGTGGAACATTGTCAGACGTAAAAGTTGCAGGACAACAGCTTGACGTAGTTCTTACAGTAGGTGGGGTTGCTATTGGAGTTGTCCCGGTACCTGTTAAAGATGATGTGGTGCGATCGCAAGAACTTAGAGCAGCACTTACAGCGGCAACAGGATATGAACTCTGCTGCACAGCCGTTCGAGAAGGGCTCCTTGGCAGACCTGTTACAGAGCCAACCTCTCTCCGAGATAGACTCCTCGAAGCAGCTTCTCACAATTCGCCTACTGATGCTCTTAACCGCGTCCTATCACCTAGTGAGAGAGGTGTGGTGCTAGGGCGACGTACCTTTAATGTGTTTGGGACAAGCGCTTCTCGCAGGGCAGTGTTTCCTGCCACAGTAGCCCGTGAACTGAGCGATTGTGCTTTGATGGCTGGCGAACCTGTCCTACATGTGCTGGAGCCAAGTGAACAAGCTGCCCGTGTAGTCTATGCACCTGACTTAATTTGGCGTCCCGTTCAAAAGCAAAAAACCTCTTCCACGCATACATTCCGCTCCAATACAAAACAGGCAGTTGAGGTACCGCTTTATAATCGCAGCTACTTTGAAACGACCTTTGCAACTGGTCCCGTTCACTGGAATTACACGAACCAGTATGAACAAACCAAGTATGAGCAAACGCTCTCCTTGCTACCTCCCAAGCCAATCGCACGGGTGCTTGAGCTTGCTTGTGCTGAGGGACACTTCACCGCGCAGCTGGCTCCTCATGTTGAACATTTGACTGCTGCTGATATTTCTCAAATTGCTCTTGAACAAGCGGCTGAACGGTGCGCTGGCTTGAAAAATGTTGACTTCATGCATCTCGACTTCATGAAGGAACCCTTGCCTAAACCGTTCGATTTAATTATCTGTAGCGAAGTACTTTACTTTGCTAATGAGAGAGAAACCCTTCAGAATGTGGCTCAAAAGTTTGCAGATGCCCTCGCGCCCGGTGGTTACTTATTAACGGCACATGCAAACCTGGTTATTGATGAACCCGATCGCCCTGGCTTTAACTGGAACTTTCCGTTTGGGGCAAAAGTAATTGGGGAAATACTAGCAAGCACACCCTCCCTTCACCTAGTCAGAGAAATCTGGACTCCGCTTTATCGAATTCAGCTTTTTCAACGTAGCCCGCAGTTTCGGTGGTTCTTCTCCCAAACTGCTCCAGAGTTGATTAAATTGCCGCAACCTACACCACCCCCACCTCAAGTTGCCGCCGATGTTCTGTGGAATGGAGGTACACCTCGCGATCAGACAGTTCAGTCTGTTTCGACCTATCATCTCCCGATTCTCATGTACCATCGGGTTGCCCCTAGCGGTGCGTCGGAGTCAGCTCGCTATCGTGTCAGTCCGGATGCCTTTGAGGAACAGGTTCGTTATTTATATGACGCAGGATACTACAGCATTACGCTAGAGGATTGGCACGCCGCAATGAAAGCTCACCGACCGTTACCAGGTCGAGCTATCATGTTCACGTTTGATGATGGCTATCAAGACTTTCAAACCTACGCCTGGCCAATTCTGAAGCAGTATGAGTTCACAGCGATTGTCTTTCTTGTTGCAAATTTAGTAGGCAAAACCAATCTTTGGGACCAGGCTTACGGAGAAGAAATTCCCCTGCTCGAATGGCAGCAAATTCGACAACTAGAGAGTGAAGGAGTTGAATTTGGCTCACACTCTGCAAACCATCATCCGCTAACCACAATTCCTTATGAGGCAGTAATCCGAGAGGGAATTTGCTCACGTATGATTTTGGAGCGGGAACTGGGACATCTCGTCAAAACCTTTGCCTATCCTCACGGTGCTGAAGATCGAGTCATCCAGCATCTAATAGGAGCCTGTGGCTACTCCTTTGGATTAAGTTGCCGATCGGGATTGTGTGGTCTACAGGAACCTCTACTCGCTCTGCCTCGCATTGAAATCACTGGTTCTGATAAGTTGCGTGATTTTGTTGCGAAGCTAAATCCATGAGGAATAGCGATCGCCCTTAGACTTTAAGAACACAAATCGGCATCAGTTAAGTCGAAAATCATGGAATCAATACCAGAGCATAAAATCATACGCTCACAACTTTTTTCAGATTGTTTCTTCTTGAGTATTGTTGTCCTAATCTCTTTAATTCTCTACATTCCGTCTCTCGGCTTTTATAGTGACGACTGGTCATTTTTAGCACCTCTTAATCTCTCTACAGATCAATCCTTTCTGGGGTTGTTTCAATCTGTCTATCTACATCAGCCTAACGTCCAGATGCGACCTGTGCAGGTTCTTTACATTGCAGGTCTTTATTGGTTATTTGGCTTAAATCCATTAGGATATCATCTAATTAATTGTGTATTTCTTAGCTTGGGAATCGTCTTCTTCTACTTAGTTCTTAGAGAATTAAAGCAACCACGCTTTCTTGCACTATCCATTCCGTTAGTATATGCGCTACTTCCTCACTATTCAACGAACCGATTTTGGGTAGCAGCTTTTCAAATTACTTTAAGCATGACCCTATACTTTCTAAGTTTATATGCAGACCTTGTAGCAGTACGTACCAAAACGACATTAGGACTGTGGGCTTGGAAGTTGATCAGTATTGCAAGCCTTTTAATTAGTGGGTTAGCCTATGAAATCTTTTTGCCCTGGTTTCTATTTAACCCCTTATTATCTTGGTATAAGGGGAGATTACTCAATCAATCAATTTTAAGCTATTTCAGCAAGCTAAAATTAATATTGTTAATGGGAAGCACGTTCCCTTGCGTAGTATTTGTGTTTCTCTTCAAGAAGATGACAACAACTCGTCAAGGAGAACTTGAGTTCAAAGAGCATCTAGGTTGGCTTTTTCAACTTTTTAAGGACGCAGTTACAATTAGCTATGGTGACTATGGATTTAAATTACCTCGGATTGTAGGCAGTATTATTTATAGTCAAACTAACTGGGTAATATTAATATTAGGCGGATTGGTGGGGTTGGTTGTGTTCAGTTATCTATTTCATATCGTTAAACTACAGAACATTAACCTACTCAATTACACTAACGGACTGAAATTGACTTTAGCTAGTTTCTTTGTTTTTGCAGCAGGCTATTCAATATTTTTGCTTACGCAAAACGCCCAAAACTCAGCCGCAGGCATTAGCAACCGTATCGCTATAGCCTCGGCAATAGGAGTAGCATTTACTTTCATAGGCTTAATCGGACTGGCAAGCAGTTTTATTCGTACAAATCGCTCACGTAAAGTCCTTTTTTGCCTGCTAATCGCTTTACTCTGTAGTAGTGGTTTTATAATCAACAATGCCATTGCTTCCTATTGGGCTGATGCCTACCGTCAAGAACAGAATATCCTTGCTGATATTCAACAACACCTGCCATCCTTAAAGGATGATGCTACTTTGATTCTTGACGGGATCTGTCCCTATTCCGGACCAGCAGTCGTTTTTGAGTCCAATTGGGATTTAGCAGGAGCATTGCGGATAATCTATAAAACCTACACTTTGAAAGCTGATGTCGTGACGCCTAATTTACAAGTGAATGAGGATGGACTTACCACAGCCTTATACTACGGATCACTAGTGAGTCATTATCCCTACGAAAATCTATTGATTTACAATATTAAAGACAAATTAGTTCATGAGATAACGGATGCGGATGCAGCTTATCGCTATTTTCAAACTTTTAATGCTGACTATGACAACAATTGCCCCAAAGGAAGAGAAGGTCATGGCGTAAGAATTTTCTAAGCTATTATTTTCCTATTCAATCTGGTTAGCAACAATTCATTCTGAGGTCTGCTTCTCTTTACAAGCAGATGGTCAAAGTTGACGCGAAAATCCGGCTTGGACACCATGCTCTGGATTCCGTAATCGAATTGCTCTATCCGGTTGATTTGTACAAGGTAATTCTGCTGCCCAACAAGCCCCCTTTTGATTTTTTGGAGAGAAGTAGGTTACGTCATTAATTTGTTTTTCTACCACTTCTACTTGAACAACTTGGGGCGGTAAAAGGAGGCGCGATCGCACTCCTTGACTGGTTAAGCTCGTTCCAACCATGGCAGCCAACAATAGTGAAATGAATAGACTTTGGTGCTGTAGCTCCTTAAGTTGCCATGAAGACAGCGGCTGGTTAGTAATTCTCGCCAAACTAACTTGGAGTTGTGATTGAAATAGGAGAGCAGCCAGCAAAGTAGGCAAAAGAACAAAATATCCTATACCAAACCTCAACAAAGGTGCTTGCGATAAGGTGAAAGCGCTTCCAACAAACGCCAAGATTAAAATCCAACAGTAACTGAAATTCTGTTTTGCTCGGGATTCTTTGATTACATAACCCGTTGATGCAATAGATATTCCAACTAATAGCACAATTAATTTACTTGAGCTGATAGAGTTAAACCATTGCCAGAACAGCCATAGACTGGAGTTGGCTTGAGAGGGCGGAGAGCCAAACCAACTGCCCCAACCACGAGTTACTTCACCAAGCGCTTGAGCTTCGTGAGAAGTGATTGCCCAGGGCACGTCAAGACATAGTAAAGGAGAAGGATATAGCAAGCAACCAGAATTGGTTGCTCCAAAGAAAAGTATGGGTAGTAAGAGTAAAATACTGACTACACTGCCCACCAAAAATCGTCTTGAACTAAATCTTCTACCGAATAAGTACACTAGGCTAGTGACAAACAGAAGAGGCAGGGCTGTAAGCTTAATTGATGTTGCTCCAATAGCTAATATTAGGGGAATCAAATCAGCATAAAGAACTGGATGCTTCAACTGAGTAGAATTAATGGAATCGGAACTTACTAATATCACCCAAGCAACCACACCCGTCAAAAAGATAACTGGAATGTCAGGAGAGGGAGAGATTAAAACAGTTGACAAAAGCCGGGTCGCAACACTGCCCGAAATAACTATAAATAAGAAAAATACGATAAACCAGTCACTAATTTTTGATTTTTTAGCAAAGCCTTGAGTTAAACAGACTATACAATGCAAGGATGCCAGAAATATAACAAAACCATTCGTTACGGCACTAGCTCGACCTTCCAGGAAGACGGCATTGAGAGGTGCGGCAAGAGCAAACCAGGCGGAGGCAAAGCCGAGTTGCTTTGAAAGTAAGGCGATACCGGGAACTGCACCAAATTCTGATAACCAACGGATTGCACCATAGTGATAAAGACCTGTGTCAATCCAGGTCACTTGGCGTGTGGTTAAGGCGGCAACTCCAATGGACAGCGTCAAGATTCCTACAAGTACACTGGGAGTCAAGTGCGATCGCAGTATTGCGATTTCACATCGAACCTTTGGGGACAGCAAGGACAGAAAGCCTAGTATCGTAGCTACTAATCCTCCTACCCAGGACGATAAAGCAAAGATAAAAGACGTTGCTAAAAGCGCAATAGAAAGGAAAACAACGCCCAACCAAAGAGAAATAATTGAGCGATCGCCCAATCTCACAAAAATGTTTGCTTTCAAACTATTCAGCAAGGCTGTGCCAGTTAACCAACAAACAATACTTAAAAGAGTCCAAACAGCAATAAAGTAGAGCATAAATCTAGACTATTAAACACACCAAGCTTAACAAGATTAAGTGCTTTTTCTAGATAATAAAGGCTAGTTAGTAAAATATTTGTACTGGCTTAATATGACTAGCGAGAAGTGTAGAGATACTCTTTAAAGAGTGCATAAAGGCGGCGATTGTTTAACATACAGTAGACATACAAGTATTAGTATTAATTAACACGTTAGAGATATTCCCTAGGCACTATTCCCACCTCATCTACCTGCCTTATCTTCAGCAAAATTTTCTATCCCTTCCGGGTATCACGCTTCACGAGGAATGTTCAGTGCAGTCAATTTGTGGCTCAGCTCAAGCAAGGGGATTACCCATTCAAAAAATTAGAGATAGCAAATTAGATACGTGATTTTATCCGGATAGATAAGTGGTTTGTTAGTAAAAGGTCTTGGCAGAGACTTTTAAAAATTTGGAAGTACCTAGTGGCATTTTCCAGGTCCTATCTGGAGGCGAGTGAATACTTGTAATGACTTTGACCAACTCAGATGTACGTTCTTCCATAGAACCAGCAATTTCAATTGTGATTCCGGTTCACAATGGCGGTGAAAGCTTCCGCGAATGTTTGTCTAGTTTAACCAAATTTGTTCCTAACTCTATAGAAGTTGTCATTGTTGTAGATGGTGGAACGGATGATTCTTGGCGTTTAGCTGAAGAGTCTGGAGCAAAGGTCAGTAAGTTCCCGACTGCAGGTGGCCCGGCCCGAGCAAGAAATGCAGGGGCGAAGGCAGCTCAAGGTGACATTCTGTTTTTTGTTGATGCAGATGTCACCATTGGTGCTGACACGTTGTCGCAGGTGGCGATCGCCTTCCAAACGTATCCCAATATTGCAGCCCTGATTGGCTCTTACGATGATGCTCCTGGCGCAACTAATTTTCTATCCCAATATAAAAACTTGTTTCATCACTATACTCATCAAACGGGTTGTGAAGAAGCCTCTACATTTTGGGGTGCCTGTGGTGCAATTCGACGAGATGTATTTTTAGAGATTGGCGGTTTTGACGAAGCGTATCGCTATCCTTCCATTGAAGATATTGAGTTAGGCTATCGACTTAAACGGGCGGGACATCAAATTCGGCTTTGTAAAAATGTGCAGGTCAAGCACTTAAAGTGTTGGAGACCCGTCTCTCTGTTGAGGGCTGAATTCTTCTACCGTGCCTTGCCCTGGACTGAGTTGCTATGGCGCGATCGCCAATTTGTCAATGACCTAAATCTCAAAACCTCAAGTCGCGTCAGTCTAGTACTGACTTATGGGCTATTGATTGCTCTGGCTGCAAGCTTCTGGTGGCTACCTGCACTGGGTTTGGCAGGTATTCTGAGTTTGTCTTTGCTGCTGCTAAATTTTTCTGTTTATCAATTCTTTCAACACAAGCGGGGATTATGGTTTGCCGTGCGGACCGTTCCCTGGCACTGGCTTTATTTTCTCTACAGCGGACTTGCTTTTGCAATTGGCACTATTCGCTACCACATCCGCCAGTACAGATTGCCAAAGCCAAGTTCCCTCAAATCTAAAGCATCAATCTGAATAAGCATCCACTTCTACAAATTCAGACTAGATGTTCGCCAAGGTTTTACGCTCGACGCGGGTCAACTTTAAAGGATATTGGAGAAGGATTGATGAAGCATTACCCTGTTGCAATTCTGGGAGGCGGTCCAGCTGGGTTGACTGCTGCATACCAATTAGTCAAGCAAGGTATCCAGTCTGTTGTGTTAGAGAGGTCTGACAAGGTTGGTGGAATTTCCAGAACCGAAACCTATAAGGGCTATCGGTTTGACATTGGTGGGCACCGATTTTTCACTAAAGTAACTGAGGTTGAGCAATTTTGGCACGAAATTCTGACAGACGACTTCATCAAAGTTCCTCGACTGTCCCGAATTTATTATCAAGGCAAGTTTTACAACTATCCGCTCTCTTTGTTCAACGCACTAAGTAATCTCGGTGTTGTCACCAGTTTCATGATTTTGGTGAGTTATCTCAAGGCAAAGCTAAAAGCAAAGCTGCGACCTGGAAACGAACCAGAAACTTTTGAAGAATGGGTAATTGACTGCTTTGGCTATCGCCTTTACCGCATCTTCTTTAAAACCTACACCGAGAAAGTGTGGGGCATTCCATGCGACAAAATTCGGGCAGACTGGGCTGCTCAGCGAATTCAGGGGATGTCTCTCAAAAGAGCGGTAATCAACGCAGTATTTGGCAGCCAAAACGCCAAGAGCCTGATTAAAGAATTTGACTATCCACGGCTTGGTCCGGGCATGATGTGGGAACGCTGTCAGGAAATTTTGGACAGTAAAGGCTCTCCGGTTGAGCTACACACATCGGTACTTCGGGTAGAGCGTGAAGGAACCCGCATCAAAAGTATTACAGCGCAGAGAGGCGATCAGACCTTTCAAATTGAGGCAGATCATTTTGTCTCTACTATGCCTGTCACAGCACTGTTGCATCGGCTTGATCCACCCCCGCCTGAGCATGTTCTAGAGGCTGCTAGAGGGCTAAAATATCGGGACTTTTTGATTGTATCTCTGGTCGTCAACCAACCAGATCTATTTCCTGATAACTGGATTTATATTCATAGCCCAGAGTTTAAGGTTGGCAGAATTCAGAACTTTAAGAACTGGAGCCCAGAAATGGTGCCTGATAGCAGTAAGACCTGTCTAGGCATGGAATATTTTTGCAGCGAAGGGGATGACCTCTGGGAAATGTCAGATGCAGATTTAATCAAGCTGGCAAGCCGTGAGGCGGTTGAGTTAGGGTTAGGAGTCAATAAGGGTGATGTGGAAGATGGAACGGTGATTCGCCAACATAAAGCCTATCCGGTTTATGACGGGGAGTACCGCCAGCACTTACAGGTGATTCAAGATTACTTGGAAACATTTGAAAACCTGCAAACGGTTGGTCGCAATGGAATGCACCGCTACAACAATCAAGACCACTCGATGCTGACAGCGATGTTGGCAGTCCGGAACATTCTAGGTGAAAAGCACGATCTGTGGAATGTAAATACGGAACGGTCATACCACGAGGAGTTTACAAAGCAGCAGTGGTCAAGCGTTCAGGAGCAGTTTAAGGAGGGGCGATCGCCCATTGAAGCAACAGTGGTAACTCCTAGTTGAAATCAAACATCCCTTAAATAGTTGTACTAACGATTCAAGGAGCGTAGACATCATGTCAGAGCCGCAAGTTACGATCGTAGTTACACCTCGTGAGCGATTTAGCTATACTCGTGAGTCGTTAGAGAGCATTTATCAATACACAAAAGTTCCGTTCAAACTTGTGTATGTAGACGGCAATTCCCCGACAAAAATTCGACAATATCTGGAAGCAAAGTCACAGGAAAAGGGTTTTGAAATTATTCGCACTAACTACTACCTTTTCCCTAACCGCTCCAGGAACCTAGGACTAGAACGGGTTGAGACTCCGTATGTCGTGTTTGTAGATAATGATGTCATCGTAACCTCGGGTTGGCTAGAAGCACTAATTCAATGCTCAGAGGAGACTGGTGCTACCGTTGTCGGGCCATTAGTGTGTCAGGAAGAACCTGTTCATGAAACGATTCACTTTGCGGGCGGTGAGTCACGGATTATTCGCGACATCAAAGGAAGACTTCGCTTACGCGAAAAAATGTATAAGCAAGGGCGACGCGTAGCAGATATTCGTCCTCAACTTCAGCGTACTCCAACAGAGTTATCAGAGTTTCACTGCACATTAGTGAAAACTGAAGTTTTTAGGCAAATTAGTTTTTTCGATGAAGCCATGCTTAACACTAAAGAGCATGTAGATTTCTGTATGGCAGTTGCTCAGGTAGGGGGGACTGTGTATTTTGAACCAGACAGTGTTGCAACTTACGTACCCGGCAAACCCCTAAAATGGACAGATTTGCACTTCTATATGCTGCGTTGGAGTGATGCCTGGGAGTTAGCTAGCCTTAGCCGAATGCAAGAAAAGTGGGGGTTAGCAGAGGATAGCTATTTTAAGCAAAAGTACAAGGCACTGGGTTGGAGAAGGCGCGATACAATCCTTTTGCCCCTCATTCAGAAAATTACCTTTGGTATTAAACATCGATTTCTCCAAAAGGTTTTGATGTATGGCTTGCTTGCTCCTGTGGAAAAGAGGCTTAATCGCTATCTCACGACACAGTACGCTAAGCAACATTTGCAGCAGCAACAAGTTCAAGCTCCCACACACTCTAAAATCTTAGAGACAGCTACATCCAGAAATTAGCTACGTAGCCGAATGAAGATTCTTCTACTCCACGATTACGGTACAGCGACGGGAGGGGCTGAACTGCAAATGTTGTCTCTGCGGCAAGGATTGCGCGATCGCGGACATGATGTACGTCTTTTCTCCAGTCGAGTCATACCCGTGTCAGGGAGCCCATTACTCTCTGACTACCATTGCTTTGGCAGCAACACGCGGCTTCAAGTCTTGTCCCAAACTGCTAATGTTTCTGCCTACTTAAACCTGCGTCATGCCTTAAATACTTTTTGCCCTGACGTTGTCCATGTCCGCATGTTCATGTGGCAACTTTCGCCACTCATTCTCCCTCTACTCAAATCTGTGCCCTGCCTCTATCAAACAGCAGTCTACAAGGCGATTTGTCCGCTAGGAACTAAAGTTTTACCCGATGGTCAACCTTGCCAGCATACAGCAGGAGTCAGTTGCCTGCAGCACTGTCTGTCACCTCAGGCTTGGGTGCCTTTGATGTTGCAGCGACAGCTTTGGTTACGTTGGAAGGATGCTTTTGACCTGGTTGTCGCCCTCAGTCATGCAATGAAAGCAAAGTTGGAAGCAGAGGGAATTAGACCGGTTGAAGTGGTACACAATGGCGTATCTGAGCGTCCTATGCGATCGCCCCTCACTCACCCTCCGACTGTAGTGTTTGCCGGACGGTTAGTACCAGAAAAAGGGGTGAACGTTCTACTGCAAGCTTTTGCTCAGGCTAGACTGCAAGTGCCCAATGCACGACTGTGGATTGCAGGACAGGGTACTGAAGCAATGAATTTGCAAACCTTGGCGGCACAACTCAAAGTAGAGGATTGTGTAACCTGGCTTGGACATTTACCTCACGCTCAGCTTGAGAAACAATTTGAGCAAGCCTGGGTACAAGTTGTACCTTCTTTGTGGGAAGAACCCTTTGGTAATGTGTCAACCGAGGCAATGATGCGCGGAACGGCAGTAATTGCCAGTGCTGTTGGGGCACAGCCAGAAATTGTCAGCGATGGCACAACGGGCTTTTTAGTGCCACCGGATGACGTTCATGCACTCACTGCTGCACTATTGCGTCTGTTGCAAAATCCATCTCTAGCAGAACAAATGGGACAGGATGGACGCAAACATGCATTCACTCACTTTAGTGAAAATCGACGCACCGATCGCTTTGTAGAGATTTATCAGCAGATTCAAGCAACAGGAAAGCACTCCCAGGGATTGAATCCATTCAAAGCTATCTCATGAGCATCAAACAAAAAGCGATCAAAGGTGTAGTCTGGTCTGCTATTCAAAGCTGGGGTAGCCAGGCAGGATCACTAATTGTTTTTTTGGTGCTAGCTCGTTTGCTATCCCCTGAAGCCTTCGGGTTAGTCGCGTTGGCCAATATATTTTTGGCATTTATGCAAATCTTCCTAAATCAGGGATTTGCTCAAGTCATTGTGCAACGGCAGAACTTAGAACCAGAACACCTAGATACTGCTTTTTGGACTAATCTTGCAATCGGCATCTTACTCACAGTTCTGGGGTTAACAACTGCTGATCGGGTTGCTGCCTTATTTAATCAGCCTCAGCTCACGCCAATCGTACAAGGATTCTCTCTGCTGTTTTTAGTTACTTCTTTTGGCAACATTCAGCAAGCTTTGTTGGAGCGGAACCTAGCTTTTAGGACGATCGCCATTCGCTGGCTAGTCGGAACTTTAGCTGGTGGCTGCGTAGGTGTAATCATGGCAGTTTATGGCTTTGGCGTTTGGAGCCTCGTGAGCCAGCAGTTGGTGCAAGACCTGGTTGGCACCTTAATACTATGGGTTGCGAGCGATTGGCGACCAAGGTTTAAAGCTTCACTCAAACATTTTCAGCAATTGTGTAGTTTTGGAATCAGTATTTTAGGGTTCAATCTTTTAAATTTTCTAAACACACGAGCAGATGACTTTCTCATCGGTTATTTTTTAGGTTCAGTCGCTTTAGGCTATTACACGATCGCTTATCGAATATTAGGTGTAATGACCCAACTGTTGGTTAATACCAGCAACCAGGTTGCGCTACCAACCTTTTCGCGACTGCAAGAAGAACCTGAGCTTTTCCGTAAAGCATTTTATACCGCGACTCAACTCACTAGTCTAGTTGCTTTTCCTACATTTTTAGGTGTAGCTACCCTTGCACCCGAACTGATTGTATTACTGTTTGGCAATCAGTGGCTACCTTCAATTCCCGTGCTGCAAATTTTGTGTTTTGCCGGAATGTTGCGGGCAATTAACTTCTTTAAAGGATCTGTGTTTATTGCAATGGGTAAGCCCGCCTGGACACTCTGGTTTGGCTTGTTAAATACAGCAGTCAACTTGGTTGGCTTTGCTATATCCGTGCAATGGGGAATTGTTGCAGTTGCCTCTGCCTACGCGATTCGGGGATATTTAATTTTTCCGATCAATCAATGGGCAGTTAGCCGATTAATCAAAACACCAATGCTCACTTATCTCAGTCAGTTTACGGCTCCACTTGTTAGCTCGTTAGTAATGGCAGGTTTTATCTTAGGCTCCAAACAATTACTTCAAAATTTACTCAACTCTCAAGCACTCTTAGTCGTTTGCATTCTGCTCGGAGCAATGGTGTACAGCCTGAGTATCCGATTACTTTCACCAAAGTTATTTGAAAAACTGCTGGGTATTCTTCACTTAGCTTTGTCAAAAACAAAGAGCCAAGGGGCTTAGTCAAATTTCGTTAGTTTGTTGCGTAAGTTTTGGTTATATCCATCAGCTACATCCAACACTGAACCTAGTTCTATGACACAGCATCCAATTTTCTCGATTATCATTCCCACTTACGCTCGTCCAGAGCGATTGACAAACTGTCTGCACGCGATCGCCCAGCTTGACTACCCAGGCGATCGCTTTGAGGTCATTGTTGTAGACGACGGTAGCCCAACTTCAATGGAGGCAGTCGTTGCTCCCTTTCGCGACCAACTACACCTGACGCTGATTCGACAAGTTAATGCGGGTCCCGCCAAAGCCCGCAACGTGGGTGCAGAACAAGCCAACGGACAGTTCTTAGTTTTTACTGACGACGACTGCGCTCCCGTCCGGGACTGGTTAAAAGCGTTAGAGTCCCGCTTCACCACGACCCCTCGCTGCATCATTGGGGGTCGCACCCTCAACGCTCTGCCCAACAACCTCTACTCCACCGCCAGTCAGGTTCTGATTGATTATTTGTACAAGTACTACAGCGTTGAAGGCGATCGCTCTAGCTTTTTTGCGTCTAACAACATTGCTCTGCCTGCTGACCAGTTTCGGGCGCTGGGTGGCTTTGATACGAGTTTTTCCCTAGCAGCGGGAGAAGATCGAGAATTTTGCGATCGCTGGCTGTATCACGGCTACCTCATGCTTTACGCCCCAGAAGTGCAGGTCTATCATGCTCACAGCCTCACCTTACCCAAGTTCTGGCAACAGCATTTCAACTACGGGCGAGGCGCATTCTGCTTTCACCAGTCCCGCGCTCGACGCAACGTAGAACAAATCAAAGTCGAACCGCTGTCCTTTTACTTCAACCTTTTGACTTATCCACTATCACAAACCTCTCCACTTCAGGGATTACTAATTTCAGTCTTGTTTCTTCTGTCGCAGCTAGCAAACATCACTGGCTTCCTTTGGGAGCGGGCTCAGGTGACCGGAACGCGCCCCGTAGTTATTCCAAACAGGCTGTAAATCTAGCTAAAAGGGGTTTACAACCTACTCATTCACAACAAATTTAGAACTGATTTGGCAACTTCACTAAAAATTGACCGAAAAACCTTCAGCAGATCGGATATACTGATTGACCAACTGACAATTTGGGCAATCTATCCCTGGACAGATTTTTGCTAAAGGTAATTTCACCCTTATGGAAGACAAGCTAAAAGAGCTGATTGGACAGTCCAACGTCTGGCTTTACATTGAGAGCAGCAAAGGCTGGGTCAAAAATGCGGAGATTTTAGAGGTGGTCAATAAAACGGTCACATTCCGCTACGAGCACGAATCTGAAAGCGAGAAGCGGACTTGGGAAAAGACCACACGGATTAAAAATATCTCCGAAATCGAAGTGAAGCTGTTGTCCCTTCCCAAGGAAGACCTTCAAGTCACCGCGCTGAAAGACAGACTATCTAATCTCCTGGGTCAAGACTAAAATATGACCTCGTAGTAGCGCATCTTCGGTAGCATGGGAGGGCAATCCTTGAAACGGGGCAACTGAGCCAGTCCATGCAGCCATATAAAACCCAGCTACGGGTGCGCTACCACGAAATGGACGCACTGGGGCATGTCAACAACGCCGTCTACCAGCACTATCTAGAACAGGCGGCGATCGAACACTCAGAACACCTGGGGCTTAACCTCGATCGCTATCGCGAACTGGGTGGCTGGTTTGTGATGCGACGAGTGGAACTCGACTATTTGCGTCCGGCGATCGCAGGCGACATCCTCGAAGTCACCACTTGGCTTCAGGAAATGCGCGGGACTCGTGCTATCCGGCGTTATGAGATTCGTAAGCAGGGTAGTGATGACCTATTGCTCAAAGCAGAGGCACTGTGGGTCTGGGTCGATGCGATCGCCATGCGTCCACGCGCAATTCCCGATGTTCTGATTGCCGCTTTTGGGCAACTTGCTCCCGCAGCCAAGGAGTAACCCAATGCAATCCCTAGAAACTTGGCAACACGACTACATCATCAGTAACGGGATTCGGCTGCATTATGTGACTCAGGGGGAAGGTCCGCTGATGCTAATGCTGCACGGCTTTCCTGAATTCTGGTACTCCTGGCGCAAGCAGATTCCTGAGTTTGCTCAAGACTACAAAGTCGTGGCACTCGATCTGCGGGGCTACAATGACAGCGAAAAACCCACAGACCAGTCTGCCTACGTTATGTCTGAGTTTATCAAAGACATAGAAGGCGTGATTCGTGGGCTGGGCTACGATCGCTGTGTGCTAGTGGGGCACGACTGGGGTGGGGCGATCGCCTGGAACTTTGCCTATGCCCATCCTGAATTGGTAGAAAAGCTAATCATTCTGAATCTACCCCATCCCGCCAAATTTGCTGAAGGTCTACGCACTCCCCAACAGCTTCTTCGCAGTTCCTACATTTTCTTCTTCCAAATTCCCTGGCTACCCGAACTGTTAGTACAAGCCTCTGGCTACCAGATTGTTGCTGCAGCTCTAACCGGAATGGCCGTTAACAAGAGTGCCTTCTCTGACGCAGATTTAGCTGCTTATAAAGAAGCCGCCGCTAAGCCCGGTGCCCTGACCGCTATGATCAACTATTACCGCAACCCATTTCAGCAGGGAATCGTCAACCAGGAATGGGGCGTTTTGGATGTGCCAACTCTGATGATTTGGGGCGAAAATGATACGGCTTTAGGCAAAGAACTCACCTATGGGACTGAAGCCTACGTCAAAAACTTTCAAATTCGCTATATTCCCGACTGTAGCCACTGGGTGCAGCAAGAACGCCCTGACCTGGTAAATCAATACATACGAGAATACCTGGCTAGCTAGTCAGATCTCAGTCATTACTTCCCGTAGGTTGGGTGAAGCAAAGCGTAACCCAACGAGACCGGGGCGATCGCCTAAATTCACACTGTAGCCCCCAGCTTAAATTAGAAGACCCGCAATTAAGCAGGTTCAAAAATCAAACCCACGCCGAAACCGTGGGTCAAATTTGTGTCGCTTACTAGAATTGCAAGAACAACAAAGCGTTTGCAAATTGCTGATGTCGTTGGAACCACCTTTGGCAAGCGGAATAATGTGATCCACCGAAAGTTTGGTGCTAGAGCCACAGCTTTTACACTGGTGCTGATCGCGTTCTAGCACATATTTTCTAACCTCTGTCGGAATTAAAATCCGGGGCATTTTACTCATCTTGAAACTAGGAATTTAGAGTTCTGGTGTATTTTGGCGATCGCCCTAATCAACAATAGTTCGTCGAATATCATCAAGCGGCGATTCGGGTTGAGAACTTGCTTCATCACTGCTTTCTGAGGTATCAGCCAACTCAGGTTCATCAGGACAAAACTCTATAGAGATTCTAACTCTTCCTTTCTGCCAACCTTGAGTAAGACCTAGAACCTCGCAACCCACACCAATATCAAACCAAAAAGCTTGTTTTCCTGTACATTTTTGTATCGCTCTTAGTAATTCAGATACCTTGAAGGTGTTATTACTCATCAGTCCACTAATGTTCCAGTCAGAGGAAATTACTGCACTTGGATCTAGCCTTTTAAAGTCATTATTCATTCGTTCTACTAATACTTTTAATTCTGAAGGTCTATTACGGTTTTGGCTTTAGCTAAGTTACGCGATGCTTCACCCAAACTACTAGAGGATTGTTTGGCGGATGTCTTCCAGGGGAGATTTAGGGACATCCGGGCAGAATTCTATGCTGACTCTGATTCTTCCTTTGTGCCAGTTCCGCTTACCAAATCTCAGGATTTCACAGGACAGTCCTTGTGAGAATAGGTGGGCTTCTTCATGAGATAGTAACCGTTGGGCGATCGCCTCCACAAACTCAGCGACTCTAAGAGTTGGTGGTAGATCCAAATACTGCAAAAGTTCAGCAGATTCTACTGATAAAACTTCGTCACGATTCAGTAGATCAAAGTTGTCTTGGCGATCGGTTTCTTGCATAAAATTCTATTCCTTGTCCTCAACTATCATTTGGCGAATGCTGTCCAAAGGTGATTCTGCTTGGATAGTTTCCAAAACTTTACTTTCGCCATCTTCTAAAGATTCAAGCTCTTCCACATAAAACTCAACCTCAACTTTGGTCCTGACTTTTCCGACTTTCCAACTGTCAGAACCGACCTGAAGAATTTCGCACTCCATACCAGAATTAAACCATCGGGCATATTCATCAGGCTTATTGTTAGGAGCTAAACGTTTTTGATCAATTTGGATTCCTTTATTTCTAAGTTCACCACTTAAATGGCTTCCTAGCGAACTGGAAAACGATAAATCTATTGCCTTCCTAAATTTCCCAACTTTGTATGTGGAATCACCAAACGCAAGGACATCATCGTTCCCGCGGTTTTGCCTTTCAAACTTTTCAGTCATAGTCATTCTGTCCAATTACAAATCAATGCTTGAAAGGTGAGTTTAGTTAGAGCAAATTTCTCCGGAGAGGGCGTAGCATTCGGGCGGGAATTTCTGGTTTGTTCTAGGGTTTATTTGCCGAATGCTGCGCCCCTACAGGTTGTTGGGCTATGGGGTTGATTCTTCAAATAGCTTTTGATGTTCTGCTTCTGTTGAAGAGACGATCGCCCCATTTGCTTCAGTGGTGACATCAGCTTCAAGTACTTCTGAAACTTCTAATTGAGGAGATAGGTCTGGGATTGGTAGAGGCATGAGCAGATCTGACCTGTTAATTTCTGGTAGCTTTTTGCGATCGAGATGCATAGATTCGAGGCAAGTGTTAATGCCTGCGATCGCCTTGTTGTAGACCGCGATTTTTTGCTCAACTTCAGCTTGTTTACGGCGATTGGTTTTGAGTTTTTCCTCTGCTTCTTTGTCGAGGATTTGAGAGAGGTAAAGCCGCGCCTGATCATACTGCTGCAAGATTGCTTCTGCCTGCTGGCTTGCGCTGGTTAGTAGGTGATAGTTGAGCGTTTGGTTAATTGTTTGGCGGAAGGTGCGCATTACCGTTTCTTTCACTTTTTGCTCAAGGTCGAGCTTGAGCAGTTGGCGAATGGCGGGTTCAGCTTCAATCATGTTTTGGTAGTCGTAACCCCGGCAAGCCTGTTGCAAGGTTTGGCGCAGTTGCCACATGGAACAGGTGCCCTCTGTGTAAAACTCGGGACGCTCACGCACATAGCGATCGCACTCCGTCCGGGCTTCGTTTACCACTGCCTTTTTCACCTGCTCTAGCAGTAGATTCAGGTTGCGCTCAATGCTGTCATCGTTTCCTAGCAGGCGATAGAGGTTGCGGTAATATTCCTGCTGTTTAACCCGATTGGTGAGTCGATGGAAGAAGTTGGTGACGACCTCAACAGCAGATTCGACCAGCACATCTTCTAGCCCATTTGCCAAGTAGTAGAAAGCCTCAGTCAAAATGCCCAACAGTGGCACAACAGAGTTGCGCTTATGGCTTGCCTGGGCGCGTTTGTGGACTTCGCCCACGGAGAAAGTGTTGAGCAATTCGTCCAAACGGCTAACCATTCTGGCTTTGAGCTTGAGGAAGTCGCGCTCTAAGGTGGAGTTGCTGGCGCTGGCGATCGCTTCATTCACCTCTCGCTCGATGTCTTGCTGAAAGGCATCTCCAACCTGCTTTAGCTCCTTACCAAGTTGCCTGAGTTCCTGTTCCTTAATTGCCTCAATGTCTTGCGGTTGGCTCTCCAGGTCTTGCCAGGTTGCCAGGTAAGATTTTCGCAGAGAAATGCAGAGCGGTTGCAGATCGTCTGCCAGGTTTGCCAGCAGCAGGGGGCGCTTTTCTTCGGTCAGGTAGCGGGTGACTGCGGTGCGAAATTCTTCGATGCCGCTGTCTAGAATCAGTTGCTCAATCAGCGGATCTCCCTGTTCGCTGAGAATTCGCACATAGTTTTCGTTGGGCGACTCGTAGCTTTTGACATCAATGCGGAAGCGGTCGGCGGGTAATTTACCAGAACTAGCGCAGTAGCGGTTAAATTCGCTGACAAACTGAGGCGTTTCTTCGTGTGCGTTGGTGTCCTGAACATTCTTAGCAAAAAGGGTATCGAGTCCAAAGCGATCGCCCCTTCCTGCTGCTTTAATCTGACTGCCATAGAAGCCCAACAATCCGCTAGTTTTGTAAACGCGGCTGGAATCGCGGAACTGTTCTTGAATCAGGTTATCGAGCCGTTGCCGCAGTTGGGTGTTGTACCAAGTTTCATCAACGCGGTTAAAGACATAGAAGAGGCGATCGCGAATACCGGGATTAGAACGAGTTCGTTCTAGCAGATCGGTTTCTTCAGTGGTCATATCGCCTGCCGACGCGGGTTTCAGCACACAGACAACGGCGGACGTATCTGAGTCTTCAATTTTGCGATAGGTTAAGTCAGCATCACGCTTGACGGGGGCATCAATTCCCGGTGTATCAATCAGAATGTTGCCATCTTTGAGCAAATCATGGTGACAGTAATATTCCACCCGCTTTAGTACAGCACTGTTGCTGCCTCGACGGGCATAGCTAGCAGCTTCTTGGAGCGTCGAGAAGTTGAAATGCTCCATTGAATAGGTCGTGTTGCTGACCGTATTAATGTGGTCGCGGTTGTTGAGCAATCCTTCGATCAGAAAATGGAGAGCGCTGGCTTGTTTCGCCCGTTCTGACTTACTCTCTCCACCTTCCTGGTGAATGATTTCCCGGCATTTTCGCCGCAGCAGATCCACCACTTCCATTTGATTGACGTTCACCGATGCAGTCAGTCCTAATCGCTGACAGAGGACGCTTGCCTGCTCTCGAATTTCTGCCTCACTCAAGAAGGTCAACACCACCCGCTCTTTGCCTGGTTCTGCATAAGCAATCTGACATTCGGTGCCAGTAGCGTGCCCTTCAGCGCTGTAGAGCAATTCTCGCTCCAGCAAAGCGTTGATCAGCATCGATTTTCCGGCGCTAAATGCTCCCGCGAACACGATCTCAAAAGTGGGGGCGATCGCCTTTCTTAAGGACGTATGAATCGCGGTCGTGTTTTGTTGCGATCGCAGCGAAGGTTCCTGGTTGAGCAATTGCAACAGTGCATCAACTTGCTCTTGCAGACTTTGGCAGGAGGGCAATTCGTCCATCGGTAGTGGAGTCCTTATGTGGGAAATGCTTGACGATAAAGAGGGATACCTTGCCCAGCATTCCCACTCCACATTTCAAGATTGAAGTGGTGGTACGGATTTCAACCCATACTGATAGAAAATTTCAGACCTCGCAGCTAGCTGAGTACTCTAAACTTGCCGCAGTACAACAGCAAACTCATGACAATACAGCTTTAATTCGAGCTAACAATTCACTGGTGTTGAAAGGTTTAGTGATGTAGTCGTTTGCACCTGCTTCTAGCCCCCAGGTTTTGTCAATGTCCTGGTCTTTGGCTGAGAGAATTACAATTGGCACATTAGAAAAGGCCCGAATGCGCCAGCAGATCTCCATGCCGCCGACTTCTGGCAGCATCAGGTCAAGCAAAATCACATCGGGAACTTGCTTATGAAACTGCTTAATTGCGGTTGCTCCGTCTGAGGCAGTTGTAACGTCATAGCCTTCTTTTCGTAAAGCGTAGCTGAGGCTATCTCTTAAAGGAGCTTCATCATCTACGATTAATACGTGTGGCATGGTTCAGATGAGTTTTTAACTTTTGTATCCTCTCGGACATTTTATCCTTAATGGTAGTTGTCACCTGCTTCTAAGGTAGTGACCATTTTGTTCCTGAGCGGCTACAGCCAAGCTATTGAGCTCGGAGGTCTGCCATCAACAGATTGATCCGCTCTGCCACATCCGCTTTTCCTTCTGGGTCAGCATTATGCAAAAAAATATCGAGAACAAACCAGCGGCAAAGAGCAGGGTCAATTTGTACCAGGTTAAGCATGACTGCGTTTAAAACTTCTGTCACCAGGTCATCAGGAAGCCGGCGAATTTCGTCGCAGATGGCGATTGCTTCTTCAGTTTTCTGGGTTTCTCTTGCCGCCACCATTACCTTAACCACTGCATTAACCAGCTTGCCTAAGTCATTTTCCAAATCGTTCATGTTTTGAGAACTGTTAATAATCGCTAAGTTGATCAAATTCAAAATAAATTTATGTAAGAAGGCGGAAACACGGCACACCACGCTTCCGCCTTCACCATAATTTTTTCGTGAATCCTAACACGGGAGTTGAAACAGTTTCCACAGCAATAAACCCCTTATCCTCCTTTTTCCGTGGAAAGAGCCGTACTAGTGAAAACAGAAAGAAACGGCATCTATCTTTTGGCAGAGATGTTTCTTCCTGTTCCTGCCTGATAATATTTGAGGAGTGAGACTTGCCCGACAAGTCTTTATTTCTCCGCGATCAACAGTGATCAGACAAGAAATGTCATTGATGTTACCGAACCAATCGAAGAACTGGAAAAGTGTCTTAGTAGGAACGCTTTCCAGTTAGCATGGGTCATTGTTGTAACCTCACGTTTCAACCTCAGGTGCATTAATCTCCTTGCTACTCTCACTTAATTTGCCTCACGTCTTAATAAGGATTAAGCCATGCCGACCGTGACAGCCAACAGTGACACTGACAATCTTGACCCCAAGCAACTTTTAAGAGTGCTGACAGAGGTAAAGAAAGGAAACTTTTCGGTAAGAATGCCTAATGACCAAACGGGCATTTCTGGAAAGATTTCTGACACGCTGAACGAAATCATCGAAATGAATCAGCGCATGGCTCAGGAGTTGGAGCATGTCAGTACGGTAGTGGGCAAAGAGGGCAAGATTGACCAGCGAGCTTCTTTGGGCAATGCCACAGGTTCCTGGACAGCGTGTGTTGAGTCGGTCAATACCTTAATTACTGACCTGGTGCAGCCTATGGAGGAAACCACCCGTGTAATCCGGGCGGTTGCTAGTGGTGACTTGTCACAGTCGATCGCCACTGAAATTGAGGGACGACCGCTGCGAGGTGAATTCCTGCAAACCGCGCAAATCGTCAACACGATGGTGGGGCAGCTCAATTCCTTTGCCTCTGAGGTGACGAAGGTAGCTAGAGAGGTGGGCACCGAAGGCAAACTCGGTGTACAGGCAGAAGTGGAAGGCGTTGCCGGAACCTGGAAAGACCTGACCGACAGTGTGAACTCAATGGCAGGCAGCTTGACAGCCCAGGTGCGGAATATTGCTGAAGTTACGACGGCGATCGCCAACGGTGACCTCTCCAAGAAAATCACCGTAAATGTGAAAGGCGAAATTTTAGAGCTGAAAGACACGATCAATGTGATGGTGGACCAGCTCAACTCCTTTGCCTCTGAGGTAACGCGGGTCGCGCGAGAAGTTGGTACAGAAGGGAAACTCGGCGTACAGGCAGAAGTCCGAGGGGTAGCTGGAACCTGGAAAGATTTGACCGATTCCGTCAACTTCATGGCGGGCAGCTTGACGGCGCAGGTGCGGAATATTGCTGAAGTCACGACGGCGATCGCGAACGGCGACCTCTCCAAGAAAATCACAGTAGATGTGAAAGGCGAAATTCTGGAGCTAAAAGACACGATCAACGTGATGGTCGATCAGCTCAACTCCTTCGCCTCCGAGGTGACGCGGGTCGCGCGAGAAGTAGGAACGGAAGGCAAGCTCGGTGTACAGGCAGATGTAAAAGGTGTCGCCGGAACCTGGAAAGACCTCACCGATTCGGTGAACTCAATGGCAGGCAGCTTGACGGCGCAGGTGCGGAATATTGCTGAAGTTACGACAGCAGTAGCGAACGGTGACCTGTCGAAGAAAATCACGGTAGATGTGAAGGGCGAAATTCTAGAGCTAAAAGACACGATCAATGTGATGGTGGATCAGCTCAACTCCTTTGCCTCTGAGGTAACGCGGGTCGCGCGAGAAGTGGGAACGGAAGGTAAGCTCGGTGTGCAGGCAGAAGTCCGAGGGGTAGCTGGAACCTGGAAAGACCTCACCGATTCGGTGAACTCAATGGCAGGCAGTTTGACGGCGCAGGTGCGGAATATCGCCGAAGTGACGACGGCGATCGCGAACGGCGACCTCTCCAAGAAAATTACTGTTCAAGTCAAAGGCGAAATTCTTGAACTGAAAGACACGATTAACACGATGGTCGATCAGTTAAGCGGCTTTGCCTCAGAGGTAACGCGGGTGGCGCGAGAGGTGGGTTCAGAAGGAAAGCTGGGTGTGCAGGCAGACGTGCGCGGTGTAGCCGGAACCTGGAAAGACCTGACCGACTCCGTCAACTTCATGGCAGGCAGCTTGACGGCGCAGGTGCGGAACATCGCCGAGGTCACGACGGCGGTGGCGAACGGCGACCTCTCCAAGAAAATCACCGTCGATGTGAAAGGTGAGATTCTCGAACTGAAAAACACGATCAACATCATGGTTGATCAGTTAAACTCCTTCGCCTCTGAGGTAACGCGGGTTGCGCGAGAGGTGGGAACGGAAGGAAAACTGGGTGTGCAAGCCGAAGTTCGAGGCGTAGCCGGAACCTGGAAAGACCTCACCGACTCGGTGAACTCGATGGCAGGCAGTTTGACGGCACAGGTGCGGAACATCGCCGAAGTGACGACAGCGGTGGCAAACGGCGACCTTTCCAAGAAAATCACGGTAGATGTAAAAGGTGAAATCCTCGAACTGAAAAACACGATCAACACGATGGTCGATCAGTTGAGCGGTTTTGCTTCTGAGGTAACCAGGGTGGCGCGAGAGGTCGGTTCAGAAGGAAAACTGGGTGTGCAAGCTTACGTGCGAGGCGTAGCGGGCATCTGGAAAGACCTGACCGACAGTGTGAACTTCATGGCAGGCAGCTTGACGGCGCAAGTGCGAAACATTGCCGAAGTCACGAAAGCGGTAGCAAACGGCGACCTGTCGAAGAAAATCACGGTAGATGTAAAAGGCGAAATTCTCGAACTGAAAAACACGATCAACACGATGGTGGATCAGCTCAACTCCTTTGCCTCTGAGGTAACGCGGGTGGCAAAAGAGGTAGGCACCGAGGGAATTCTGGGCGGTCAAGCAGATGTGCGAGGTGTAGCTGGAACCTGGAAAGACCTCACCGACTCGGTAAACTCGATGGCAGGCAACCTCACCGCTCAAGTGCGAGGCATCGCGAAAGTCGTGACAGCGGTGGCAAACGGCGACCTGAAGCGAAAGCTGATGCTGGAGGCGAAGGGCGAGATTGAAACCCTGGCAGACACGATTAACGAGATGATCGATACGCTGGCAACCTTTGCCGACCAGGTAACAACAGTTGCACGGGAAGTAGGGATTGAAGGGAAACTGGGCGGTCAGGCAAAAGTTCCTGGTGCGGCAGGTACGTGGCGCGACCTAACCGACAACGTGAACGAACTGGCGGCAAACTTGACCACACAGGTGAGGGCGATCGCCGAAGTAGCAACTGCTGTGACCAAGGGCGACTTAACCCGGTCGATTTCCGTTGCCGCAGAAGGCGAGGTGGCGATCCTCAAAGACAACATCAACCAGATGATCGCCAACCTGCGCGAGACGACGCAGAAAAACACCGAGCAAGACTGGCTCAAGACCAACTTAGCTAAATTCACCCGCATGTTGCAGGGGCAGCGCGACCTGGAGACAGTGTCCAAGCTAATTCTGTCGGAACTAGCTCCCCTGGTATCGGCACAGCACGGCGTATTTTACTTGATGGATGGCGGCGAACAGCAAGAAGCTTGCCTGAAGCTGCTCAGCACCTATGCTTACCGAGAGCGCAAGCATCTAGCCAATCGCTTCCATCTGGGTGAAGGACTGGTGGGTCAGTGTGCTTTAGAAAAAGAGCGGATCTTGATTACCGAAGTACCTCATGACTACGTCAAGATCAGTTCGGGTTTAGGGGAAGCTTCACCGCTGAATCTGGTGGTTCTGCCTGTTCTATTTGAAGGACAGGTGACGGCTGTAATTGAGCTAGCTTCCTTCCGCCGCTTCAGCGAAATTCACCTCACTTTCTTTGACCAACTCACCGAAAGTATTGCGATCGTACTCAACACGATCGCCGCCAGTATGAGAACCGAGGAGCTGCTGAAGCAGTCCCAATCTTTGACCGAAGAACTCCAGAGCCAGCAAAAGGAGCTAACCGACACCAACAAGCGACTAGAGCAACAGGCTCAGTCACTCAAGGCATCGGAAGAACTGCTGAAGAGCCAGCAAGAACAGCTTCAGCAAACCAATGAGGAGCTAGAAGAAAAAGCCGAACTGCTGGTACTGCAAAACCGCGAAGTGGAGCGTAAAAATAGCGAGATTGAACAGGCTCGACAATCTTTAGAGGAAAAAGCTGAACAGCTTGCCATGACCTCAAAGTACAAGTCTGAGTTTCTGGCTAATATGTCCCACGAGTTACGCACCCCGCTAAATAGTCTGCTGATTTTGGCGCGGCTGCTGACTGAGAACAATGACGGCAACCTCACCAGTAAACAGGTTGACTATGCCCGCACCATCTACTCTTCTGGCAACGACCTACTTGGCTTAATTAACGATATTCTCGACCTAGCAAAAATTGAATCTGGCACCATGTCAGTGGATGTCAGCCAGATTCACTTTAACGATCTGCGCGACCAGATTGAGCGAACTTTTCGACAAGTGGCCCAGGACAAAAAGCTAGAGTTTTCGATTGAATTCGCCGAAAACTTACCTTCGGCACTTTACACCGATCCCAAGCGACTCCTGCAAGTATTGAAGAACCTGCTGTCTAACGCCTTCAAATTTACTGAGCAGGGGCAGGTGTGTCTGCGGGTTGGGGTGGTGACTCAGGGCTGGAGTTCTCAGCGATCGCCCCTCTCTAGAGCTAACTCAGTGATTGCCTTCTCAGTTACCGACACCGGCATTGGCATTGCCCCTGAAAAGCAACGCCTGATCTTTGAGGCCTTCCAGCAGGCAGATGGCACAACCAGCCGCAAGTATGGCGGCACAGGGTTGGGGCTATCGATTAGCCGAGAAATTGCTCAGATGCTAGGTGGCGAAATTGCTCTAGTCAGCCAACCAGAGCAGGGCAGCACATTCACCCTCTATTTACCCCAGACCTATGTAAGCCCAGAGGATAAGCCCCAAGACCCCATCACCAGAACCCTCAGAAACGCTGAGTTAGTAACCACCTCTATCAGCTCTAGCGGACTAACAAGCCTATCGCTCTCCGGCACAAGTAGCTTGCCTGCCGCCGATATCGAAGACGATCGAGGCAACATCGAACCGGGCGATCGCGTTCTCCTGGTGATTGAAGACGACCTCAACTTTGCCCGAATTTTACTCGACATGGCGCGATCGCAGGGCTTTAAGGGCATCGCCGCCAGCCGCAGCGACGTAGGACTGATGCTCGCGAAAGAGTTTAAGCCCGCTGCGATCATGCTCGATATTCGTCTACCTGTGATGGACGGTTGGACGGTACTCGATCGGCTAAAGCGTGACCCTGAGACTCGCCATATCCCTGTTCACATGATGTCGGTCGAGGAAGGGAAGCACAAGAGCTTGAAGCTAGGGGCGATCGCCTACCTGCAAAAGCCCGTCAGCAGTGAATCTCTGTCAAATGCGCTGACCGACATCAAGAGCTTCATTGACCGTCCAGTCAAGCATCTGTTGCTGATCGAAGCCGATGAAATGCAGCGGCACAGTATCGTAGACCTGATTGGCAACAGTGACGTTAGCACGACCGCCGTCAGCAGCGGCTCCGCTGCCATCGAAGCACTGCAATCAGGGCACTTTGACTGCATCGTGCTAGACATGGGCTTGCCCGACATCTCCGGTCTAGAACTGCTGGAGCAAATCCGCCGTGAAGCCCCTAACGCCAATTTGCCCATCGTTATCTACGTCGGCAAAGAACTGTCCGCGCAAGAGGAAATTCAACTTCAGCAACTTGCCGAAACGACCGTCGTGCGAGAAGTCCGCACCCCCGAACGGTTGCTCGATGAAACGTCTCTATTTCTGCACCGAATTCAAGCAAACCTGCCTGCCCCCAAGCGGCAGATGCTAGAGCAGTTGCAGAAGTCTGACCCCATCCTCGCCAATAAAAAGGTGCTGATTGTAGATGACGACATCCGCAACATCTTTGCCCTAACCAGCGTGCTAGAGCGCTATCAAATGCAAATCATTCATGCCGAAAATGGGCGAGATGGCATTGCGCTGCTGCAATCTATGTCAGATGTTGACCTGGTATTGATGGACGTGATGATGCCTGAAATGGACGGTTACGAAACTATGCAGGCAATTCGTCAGGAAGAGCGTTTCAATGATCTTCCGATCATTGCCCTGACGGCAAAGGCGATGATGGGCGATCGCGAGAAATGCATTGAAGCGGGCGCATCCGACTACATCACCAAACCCGTCAACACGGATCAACTGCTGTCGCTGCTGCGAGTTTGGCTGTATCGGTAGGGACGAGGGATGGCGATCGCAGGCTAATTTTGTAGGGGCGGTTCGCGAACCGCCCCTACCGAGGTTTGTGGCTCATAAAAGTGAGAAATTGCTGTGAATTGGGTATCAGATTAGTGGACAAAGCTTCGTTAAAGCTTTGAGATCTGCCAATGAACCTCTAAGGTTCACAAACGAAGCTTAGAGTCTAATGAATGAACTTGGAGCTTCGCCGATGAAGCTTTGGAACTCGTGAATGAAGCTTTGAGCTTCGTAAATAAACCTTAGAGCTTCACCAATGAAGCTTTGAGGTTAGCGAATAAATCCTTCATGTTCCCCGACGAATTCTTACAGCGGGTTTCACTTGGATAAACCCCAATCTTTTGTAAGGGCGAACGGCCGTTCGCCCCTACGATGTAGCTGACTCATCTGAAAACGGCTGTAAGCTGCGTGAATGAATTTCAGAGCTTCGCGAGTAAATCTTTGAGCCTCACAAACAAATCTTTAACCCTGACCGATTAAACTTTGAATTTAGCGAGCGAATCTTTAAGCTTGGTGAATGAGTCTTCTAATTTATTGAGTAATTGAGTTGGGTGACGAGTCCTTTGACACAATGTCCTACCGTTCTGCATCCCCAATCCCTGATCCCTAGCCCCCAATTTCCAAAACTGGCGTAAGTTCATGCAGTCTGAAACCCAAGTCAATATTCTCCTGGCAGATGACGAACCGGAAAACTTAATCGCGCTAGAAGCTGTGTTGGAAGGGTTGGGACAAAACCTGGTTAAAGCCAATTCGGGCGAAGATGTTTTGCGATACCTGCTCTATCAGGACTTTGCGGTGATTTTGCTGGACGTGCAGATGCCCAAGCTGGATGGATTTGAGACGGCGATGATGATTCGCCAGAGAGAGCGATCGCACCATACCCCAATCATTTTCCTCACGGCCTTTAGCACCAGTGATAGCCTCATGTGCAAAGGCTATTCTTTGGGAGCCGTAGACTATTTGTTTAAACCGATTGACCCGGTCATCCTGAGTTCTAAGGTGGCCGTCTTTGTAGACCTCTACAAGAAAACGTTAGAAGTCCAGCGCCAGGGCTTAGAACTAGCAGCCATCAATGCCGAACTGCGGCAGAGCGAAGAGCGATTTCGCACACTCAGCGCTTGCTCTCCGGTTGGCATCTTCCTCACTGACATAGAGGGCCACTGCACCTACGCCAACCCCCGCTGTCAAGAAATTTGTGGCTTTAACCTGCAAGATAACTCCAGTCAAGGCTGGCTAGACTTTGTCCACCCCGAAGATCAGGAAAGGGCGATCGCCAACTGGCTGACTCATCTCCGAGACGGACATGAATATTCAGATGAATTTCGGTTGCAGCGACAGGACAGTACTTGCTGGGTGCATCTTCGCTCCTCTCCCATGCTTTCCAACGTGGATACCCTAGTTGGACACGTCGGCACCCTGGAAGACATCACTGAGCGCAAACAAGCCGAAACCGCCCGCGCTCAGATCATCCAAGAGCAGGTCGCCCGTCGCGAAGCAGAAACCGCCAATCGGCTAAAGGATGAATTTCTAGCAGTGCTTTCCCACGAACTTCGCACTCCCCTAAACGCCATCCTGGGCTGGTCGCGTCTGTTGTTAACCAAGGACTTTGATGCAGAAAAAACCCTCCGCGCTTTAGAAACCATCGAGCGCAACGCCAAATCTCAGGCAGAGTTAGTCGAAGACATTCTAGATGTTTCCTTAATCATTCAAGGGAAACTGCGTCTTCAACCTCAGCCCATTGACCTGATTCAGCTCATTACAAGCGTGCTAGATTCCCTTCACCCCATTGCTGAATCTAAGTCAATCCAGTTTGAAACTGAGTTTGATGCAACTGCTGCAAATACCGCGGGAGACTCAGGACGGTTACGACAAATCTTACGAAATCTGCTGTCTAATGCGATCAAATTCTCACCAGAAGAGGGCAAGATCAGAGTTCGTTTGACCAAACAGCAAGATGACGAGAAAAGCTTTGCTCAGATTCAAGTGATCGATCACGGCATCGGCATTGAACCCGATTTTTTGCCCTATGTATTCGATCGCTTCCGTCAGGCAGACAGCAGCACCACCCGATCTTATAGCGGCTTAGGCTTAGGACTGGCGATCGTCCGCCATCTCACTGAGCTACACGACGGTACCGTTCAAGCTGAAAGCGCAGGCGAAGGCAAGGGAGCAACATTCACCGTTAACCTGCCGCTCCTCGAACAGCCAACCTAGCTCACATCGTAGATTGCGTGGATGGGTCAGCAATAGCGTAATGCATCACTCTTTTCTTCGTGCGTTACGCTGTCGCTAACGCACCCTACCAAAACTGGAAAGGTGAAACGGATTGAAGTTTGTGTCCGTGTCGTAGTAATCTTCCCGTTCCTGTTGCTTAAGCCAACCCGTGAGCCAATAAGTCGCGGGAGTAAAGAGAATTTCCACGCCGCACTTAAACAAATAGTTTGAAACAATCAGCGTCAGCAGCAGACTATTGGGAACCACGTTGGTGAAGGCAACCAGGATAAAAATGGTGGTGTCTACGAGCTGCCCAATCAGCGTAGAACTGATAGTTCTCACCCAAAGCTGTCTGCCGCCCGTGAGAATCTTGAGCTTTGCCAAAATGAAAGAGTTAGAAAACTCACCTGCAAAGTAAGCCACTAGACTGGCGGCTACAATTCGAGGAGTCAACCCTAAAATTTTCTCGTAAGCTTCCTGGTTAGTCCACTCTGCGGCAGGCGGTAATGCCCCTACCACAATCAAAGTGATAGACAATAGCAAGGCTGAGATAAAGCCGAGCCAGATTACTTTGCGCGATCGCCCATAGCCATAAACCTCCGTCAACACATCGCCAAAGATGTAGCTCAGCGGAAACAAAATCGTCCCGCCATCGAAGGTGAATGGACCCAGGTTGACAATTTTGGTAGACGTAATGTTTGAAATCAGCAACACCGTCACAAACAAAGCAGTGATGGTGTCTAGATGCTTAAATGACTTAGACACAATGCTGATAATTCTCGCTAGATAGGATGCTCAGCTATTGTAATAGACCTGTTGAAACATATTGCCTGCTGTAAGGGCGAACGTCTGTTCGCCCCTACCGCTAAACTCAGGCAACGACCTGTTTGAGGTGATCTGCTAGACGAATCGCTAAGGCTGCTAACGTCAGTGTTGGGTTTGCCGCTGGGGAAGTGGGAAAGACCGACAGGTCACAGGCATAAAGGTTGTCATAGCTGAGGAATTTCAGATCGGTATCCACCACTCCACTGTTATCAGCGCCCATTCGCAGTGTGCCGACTTCATGGGCAACGCCACCCAATCCAGCTTGCTTTAAGTCCAAGTTGTTGTTGGGTAGTGGTACACCACCTAACGTAGCAATCACCTGATCTTTCAACGCATTTGCTTCACCTAAGAAGCGATCGCTCTCTGGGCTACGCTGCATCTGCACCACAGGTTTGACAAAAGACGGTCCCATTTGTTGAACGGTGTTAGTCTCCATTAGTGGCACATTAAACAGAAACACCAGTTCACACAGCATCATGTTATTTCTCAACATTTGCTGTCGTGTCAAGATGTCATCGTCCACATAGCGCCCCTGATTAAAGTCTGCTCCTAACTCTAGCACCATGTTGAAAGCGTGCTGATCGGCTGAAATGGACTTGTGTTGTGACAGGATTTTGCTGGAGTCGATAGCGCTAAAGAAAGGTGAGTTTGCCGGAACAGCAAAGTGAGTGAAGTAAATCGGGTGGTCAGTGATTCCCACGCCAATCTTGCCGTTGGGGTCGAGTAGTCCGCTGAGTTGAGCAATCTTAGTGCTCTCTATGGTGCCTGCTGACAGCACCACAGTTTTAGATTGGTAGGTACGATATTTCTGAGCAATCAGGTCATAGGCGACTACTCCCGTTACTGAAGTTCCGGTGGTTTGTAGCTCCACGACAGCATGATTCAAGTTAATCGAAAGGTTGTCATCACCAGCAGGATTATCCGTTAGCTTTGACTCCATCAACAGGTCAGCAGTAGAAAACATGCCGTTGGGAATCAGGCTACCGTTGCTGTACTGCACCGCCATTGGCGCATCAAAGTGATTGAAATCAGGAAATTGAGTCCGCAGCGATCGCTTCACCTGTTGATGATAGTTTGAGGGAGCCTGCGGAACGCGGTTCATCAGATCTTCGGCCCGCTGATAACCACTGTCTTCCAGATACCATTTGATTTGGGTTGGCCACTGATCCATTTCCCAGGAAAGCATTCGGGGAATTAGCCCGCCCCAAAAGAGCGATCGCCCACCCAGGTTAAACGCCTGCCCACCAATGAAGTTAGAACCAGGTGCGTTGGCATAGTTGTCAACTTTAAACTCATCATAGAGTCCCCAAACGTGTTTATCAAACTGCCCCACGCGATGTTGACGGGGCAAGTTTGCCACATGGCTAGGAAACAGATAGCTGCCTGCTTCCAGCACCAGTACCTTCATACCTAGATCAGAAAGCTGGTCTGCCAGAATGCCACCGCCGATGCCAGAACCGATGACGATCACATCAAATAGGTCTGTCTCATTTAAATTGGGCTGAAAAAACAACTGCTGCACATGAGAGTTTTCCACTACCATTTCCTGACGGGGTGGAAAGGTAACTTGTGCTTCGGTGTAGATGTAATTACCGCCCAGCACAGGCGCTAAAAACAAGTTAGGCTGATTCATCCAGTAAGTTTGTTCCAGCACAAACTTAAAAGTCATGCCGCCACCGTAACGAGCTTCGGGCAGATCAAATCGCCACTCATCATTCTCATAGATGCCGGGAATATCTTGATCCCAGCCATCCACATTGTTGCGTAAGGTAATTTGCAGGTCAGGACGGTAGTTGATGGTTTGAAACCGAATTTGAAACATGGGGCTTTTGTCCACTAAAGTTTATGCAGCATCAACTAAAACAGCCGAGGGCATAGGGAAGCGTTGGAGTTGCGTTTGCCAATTCTCAACTCTCAATTGCTTGTAGTGGAAACGCAGTGCTGTTTCATCCTTCCGGAATATTGCGGGAAGGAAATGTCAGCGATCGCTAGGAAAGACGAGGGAAAGTTTAACCGTCCGCCAAGGGTACAGCCTGCACTTTCAGATCCACGCAGTTGCACCTTAAGATAGAGGTTTATATTTTTCTATCCCAGTGCAACTTCCTGATACCTTTCAGTCTGTTCCATCGAAATTAGAGCTTGATTCTGCTTCAGACCATCCCAACATTGATGCTGTTTTAGAGCAGTTCAATCATTTTGGCGTGCAGCTTGGCTTAGAGCGGATTCAGCGCCTACTGGCAGATCTAGGCAATCCTCATCAGCAAGTACCCATCATTCATGTCGCTGGCTCAAATGGCAAAGGCTCGGTTTGCGCCTATCTTTCCTCGATTTTGACAGAGGCAGGCTACCGGGTTGGGCGCTATACGTCTCCTCATTTGGTGAGTTGGAATGAGCGGATTTGTTTGAATGAAGCGCCAATCTCCGTCGCCGATTTACACCATTTACTGTTGCAGGTGATTGCTGCAATCCAGGAGCCGGAGGAATCCCCGACTCAATTTGAAGTGATTACGGCTGCGGCGTGGCTCTATTTTGCTCAGCAGCAGGTTGATGTTGCGGTAATGGAAGTTGGTTTGGGTGGGCGATTGGATGCAACGAATGTGTGCGATCGCCCCCTCGTCAGTGTGGTCACGTCCCTCAGCCGCGAACACTGGCAGCGTCTCGGACCAACCCTGGCAGACATTTCTCGTGAAAAAGCAGGCATCCTCAAACCCAACTGCCCCGCTGTCATCGCCCCCCTGCCCTCCGAAGCCGAACCCGTGATTAAACAGCGCCTCGCTGAACTTAACTGCCCTACTGTCTACCCTCCAGCCGCGCAACTTTTCACCCCTGGTTGGGCTCTCTACCCCAACCCCCAATCCCCTTTACCTCTCAAATTCCCCCTACCCCTGCCCGGTGCCCATCAACTGATCAATTCTGCTCTGGCGATCGCCACTGTCCAAATTCTTCAGCAGCAAGGTTGGGAGATTTCGGAAGCAGCAATCGTCAGCGGCATGTCCAAAACGCAGTGGCCGGGACGGCTCCAGTGGATTACTTGGCAAGAGCAGCCCGTGTTAATTGATGGGGCTCACAACCCAGCAGCAGCGATCGCCCTGCGACACTACATCGACAACAGCGAAAAAGTGCGCCAGCCAATCCATTGGGTAATGGGAATGCTGACCACAAAGGATCATGCTGATGTGTTTAAGGCGTTGCTGAGAGGGGGCGATCGCCTCTACCTGGTGCCTGTCCCCGACCACCTTTCAGCGGAACCGGAAGCGCTGGCAAAACTAGCATTAGAAATTTGTCCCGACCTAGCGAGTTGTGAAGTGTGTGAAGATGCGATCGATGCTCTGCAAACTGCAACAAAAACCGGGGCAACAGAATTTACCCCGGTTTTGTGCGGTTCGCTCTATTTAATTGGGCATTTCTTTCGGAGTGTTTCTGAAGAAACACAATGATGCAGATGAAAATTTAATTAGAGAATTCCTTGTAGGGGCGAACGGCCGTTCGCCCTTACGTTCAGGACTACCGATTGTTCCATTCCGATTCGGCATCAACGATCGCCTGCTCAACCGTTTTTTGGTCGAGCATAGCAGCCTGCAAATTGTCGTAGATGATGCCTTGCAGTTTCTTCACATCTTTAATCTGCGGTAGCAACACCTGAGCATCTTCCATCTGGCTGGCGCTCACCACCCGTGCCCGATCGGGAGGAGTCACCTCAGCAGGCAGATCGGTAAAATAGCCGTCTTTCAGTGCTTCAACCGTTGAAGGCAGGACATTTGCAGCCTTTGCAAAGGCAAGCTGATTTTCATTGTTAGTCACAAACAACGCAAACTTGACGGCGGCATCTGGCTGATCGGTCGATTGCGGAATCACCAGGTTCATCACCGCAACACTCTTTGCTCCAGTTGAACCCGTGATTTGAGGGGCTACACCCGATACCTCAGCGATCGCAGGTGCATTCGTAGCCACTGTTTCTAAGAAGTGAGGACTAGAGGACAGCAGCGCCACTTCTCCCGACTGATAGAGTTCGATCGCCCGCCGATGTCCCTGAGTCAACACCTCTCTGGGCAGCAGTCCGTCCTTGTACAAATCCACCCAGTACTGAAAAGCTGCCAGACCTTCGGGCGTGTTAAATGCAGCCTGTCCTTCCTCATCCACAAGCTGAACGCCCATCTGAGCAAACGACTGCAACACCTCGGCAGAATCTTCCGGTACAAACGTCACAAAGAAAGCATACTTGCCCGTTTCGTCTTTGACCGCGCGAGCGACCTCTGCCAGATTTTCGTAAGTCGAAACTTGCTCCCACTCCGTATCTTCTGCCGCCGGAAGCGGAATGCCAGCCTGTTCTAAAAGCTGCTGGTTGTAGATCGTCACGCTCGTGGTGAGATACCAGGGAATTCCAAAGCTTTTGCCGTTCAGCGTACCCGCGTCCCAAATCTTGGGCAAATATTGCTGCTGCTGCTCGGGTGAAATCTTGTCTCCCAAATCTAACCAGGCATTTAAACCAGCTAATTGAGCTGCGAAATCAGGGTTTAGATTCACCACATCAGGCGCAGTGCCCGCAGAAACAGCAGTAAGAATTTTGCTTTGCATATCTGCCCAGGGCACATCCACCCAACGCACCTTTGTCTCCGGATTTTCTGACTCAAAGGTGGCAATAAGCTGGTTGAAATAGTCGGTAAACTCTGGCTGAAGCTGCATCGTCCAAAATTCAACTTCTTGAGTGCCCGATTCGGCTTCTGAATTAGTTGGTCCTGCGCTGCAACTGACCATCCAGCTTAGCAGCAGCCCTAACAGAGCAAAGATGCCCAACCGTTTCCATTTGCTGATTCTTCCCATGTTCCCACCCACCGCGACGAATTCGAGTCTAGGATGCTGACCTAGAGCTACAGGTTAAAGGTTATAGGATACAGCTCTATGTCTCCGATTTCCTACCTCCTGTTCTCAATTTGCTTTTTTGAGGGAAATGGGGTGGCGTTATGCGCCGATCCACGGGCCCCAAATCGCGAAGGTAATGCCAGGATTTTGGATGTTGACGAAGAGGGTTTCACCGTCGGGGGCAAAGCAGACTCCGGCAAGTTCGCTGGGGTTGAGCGCATTGTCAGCAAATGGGTAAAGCTCCCCGTCGGGGGTAACTCCGACAATAGATTGGCGATCGCTCCCATCTTCACAAACAAACAGATCTCCAAATGGCGACAGAGTGATGTTATCGGGATTTTTGAGGTGATTTGCGTCAGTCGGTTCAACAAATAGCTCCAGGGTGCCGCCTTGCTCAGCAGTACTGCCCGGAACATAGCGCCAGATTTGCCCTAACCCGGTTGCGCCGCCGATGGTGCAGCAAAAGTAAAATTCGCCATTGCCATACCAGATGCCTTCACCCCGGCTAAATTGGGCTGCGCCGGAATTTGCTCCTTCTAGCCGCACGGTATCAGTAGGGGGGTTGGGGTCAGCGATTGTTACCCACTCCGCCTGCATTGGTTGTCCCACCGAAATCGTTCGGGTGCGGTTGCTGGTGTCGAGCGTTGACAGGACGGGCAGGGCGATCGCCTGCAACACGCCACCTGCCTGCAAATTACCCGGTTGATCTGGAATAAATCGATAGAACAAACCATCTGGACGGTCTTCGGTTTGATACACAATTCCAGTGGCAGGATCAACAGCGATCGCCTCGTGGTTAAACCGCCCCATTGCTACCAGCGGAACCGGATCGACGGGTTCAGTGGCGTTAGCCAAAACCTCAAAGTTGTAGCCATGAGCAACGTCAACCGCTTCTGTATCTGGCGTAGAAACGTCTTCTTCACAGCTAATCCACGATCCCCAAGGAGTTGCACCTCCGGCACAGTTGCGGTGCGTGCCTGCCAGGGAAACAAAATCGCGAATGATGCGGCGATCGCGATTCAAAATCAGTGTAGTAGTGCCGCCACGTCCGGTAGAGTCATAGGTTTTGTGGGGAGGAGCGATCGCTGCTGGCTTATCCCATTCGCCCAGATTCATTTCATGGTTGCGAATCAGAATGATCGTGTTGTCGCGTCCAGCAAATGCCGCCATGCCATCCGGGTTGCCTGGAACTGGATGGCCATCGCTCATCACATTTCCGGTCTGCGAAAGAATCCGATATTGGAATCCGGGAGGCAAATCTAGCAATCCATTGGGGTCACGCACCAAAGAACCGTAACCCTGACTCCGAACTGACTGACCCCGAATTTCTCTGGAATACAGTGCCTTGAGTGGAGCAGCCGCCAGAATGCTTCCGGCGGCTCCGGCTCCTGCCAGGGCAAAAAATTTGCGTCGTGAAACCATCCGTTCTCCTGAGCCTAGCGGATTTACACTGTAGCTCTCTCAGCCCCAAAACAGCCTTTGTAGGGGAAATTCAAACCAAAATTTTCACCTCAGCCGCACAAGCGGTAGCGCGTTCCCTGGCTTGCTCAATCGTTGCGCCGGTGGCAAGGGCTACTCCCATGCGACGGTTTTTGTAGCAGGTGAGTTTGCCAAATAGCCGTAGCTTTGTCTCAGGAATCTGGAGTGCAAGATCAGCTCCAGTCGTTTGCGGACTTTCTCCCGCTTCGGGAGCCAAAATTACGGCAGAAGCACTGGGTTTGATCAGGTCGATGGAACCGATGGGCAGTCCGGCGATCGCCCTTACATGCAGCTCAAACTCCGACATATTCTGACTGATCATCGTCACCATGCCCGTATCGTGCGGTCGTGGACTGACCTCACTAAAGTAGACGGTCTGCTCTCCATCCGGTTCACCCTGAATGAATAGCTCTACACCAAAAATGCCCCAACCGCCCAGCGCCTCAGTGATTTTGTGTCCAATGTTGTGACATTGAGCCAGCGTAGCCTCTGGCAACGGGCAAGGTTGCCAAGATTCCCGATAATCACCGTTCACCTGAACGTGACCGATGGGTGGGCAAAAAGCAGTGCCCTCGATCGACCGTACCGTTAGCAGTGTGATCTCAGTGTGAAAATCAACAAATCCTTCGACAATGACTCTGGCATTTTTAGCCCGTCCCCCCGTGTGGGCATAGTTCCAGGCAGGCAGAATCTGGGCTTCGGTGCGCACGGTGCTCTGTCCTTTGCCCGACGAACTCATCACAGGTTTGACGACACAGGGCAAGCCTAGAGCGGCGATCGCCTCCCGATACTCCGCCTCCGTTTCTGCAAACCGATAGGGCGACGTTTTTAGCCCCAACTCTTCAGCCGCCAACCGCCGAATGCCTTCTCGATTCATCGTCAGATTGGTTGCCTTGGCCGTTGGCACAACACGCCAGCCCTCTTGCTCCAACTCGATTAGGGTCTCGGTGGCGATCGCCTCAACCTCTGGCACGATTACGCTCGGACGCTCTTTGGTCACCAGCCAACGCAGCTTTGCCCCATCCAACATATCCACGACGTGAGCGTGATGGGCAACCTGCATTGCAGGTGCATTCGCATAAGAGTCAACTGCAATTACTTCTAAACCCAGGCGCATTGCTTCGATTGCCACCTCCTTGCCCAACTCTCCTGAGCCGAGCAGCAGCAGCCGTTGGGCATTGGTAGTTAGCGGTGCCCCCCAAACCTGATGAGTTGAAAGAGAAGCTGGAGCATTCATGACGGTAAAAAATGATGGAAAAACGATGGAAAACCACAGTAATACTGGACATTCTCAGGTCGCTTCATTATCATGCCTTACTCTGGAGCCCGGTTCTAGATTTTAGTCACGAGCCATACAAATGATCAGTCAAATCATCAGGCGGTGGTCATTGGGTGGGTCATTAACCAATGACACTAGCCAAAATCAAATTATTCTGACCAGAATTTGAGTCATTCTGACCAAAATCAAGCTCGTCTTTGCCAAGCGAATCGATTTTCTCAGTGTTTTTCTCAATTTTTTTCAGATAAATTTCGTTCAACTGTACTTTTTTCTCTAAATTGTGTGTAATATCGCTGGTAAATCAGTAAGTTTCACAGCAGAGAAACTTCTACCGACCGGTAACAGGGTGGCATCTTTTAAGGTTTGTATCCTTCGACTAAGACTGGCAATTCTGACTTAAATTAGGTACCATGCGCTAGCGCTAATCCCGCTGCACTGACTGTTTCTAAACTCAATTCGATTGCCTAACTTCTTCTAACTTCTGAACGAGCGGACAAAACTGTGTTTAGCAGCTTCAAGGGTTTACTATCAAAAAAGACTAAAGGGATCGGGATAGAGTTGACTCCCGAACGAGTCAACATTGCGCGGCTGAGAAAAAAAGGTCAGGCGTTTCAGCTCGTCACTCTGGCATCTGCCGAAGTTCCAGAGGGAGTTTTTCAAGAAGGGCAGATCGTAGACTCTGCGACGATGGCAGAAATCATTCAGTCAGTTGTTGCAGAAAGCAAGATCAAAATTAAGAACGCCGCGACTGCTATCCCCGGTGGACGGGACACCGTTACCCGCATCATTCCAGTACCTGCAGAGCTAGATGATCGTGAGCTGCGGGAAATGGTTCTCAATCAGGAAGCTGGACTATATCTACCATTCCCTCGTGAAGAGGCAGATGTAGACTACCAAAAACTCGGCTTCTTTGTGGATGAAGACGGGATCGAAAAGGTGCAGGTGTTGCTGGTAGCCACTCGCAAAGAGGTAACTGATTCCTATATCAGCACCTTCCAACAAGCAGGCATCACAATCAATGCGTTGGAAATCAGCAGTTTCTCCTTAATCCGAACGATTCGAGAGCAGCTCAGGCAGTTTACGCCTCAGGAAGCCGCGGCGATCGTCGATATTGAGTTTGAAAGCACAGAAATTTCTATCGTTGTGGATGGAGTTCCTCAGTTCTCTCGAACCGTGCCCATTGGAACGTTTCAGATTCAAAGTGCGCTCAGTCGAGCGATGAATTTGCCTCCTTCGCGCAGCACTGAGCTACTCCAAGGAATGACGGTTCCAGTAATGCCGATGGACAGCGTTGGGATGCCCAAAATGGGTGGAACCAATCCTGGAACGGCGGCAATGCTGAGGGTCTTAGGTGAATTAGCGGATGAACTTCGCCGTTCGATCGATTTCTACCTCAACCAAGGCGACAACTTAGAAGTAGCACAGCTTTTGTTAGCGGGTCCCGGTGGGGCGATCGGGCAACTTGATGAATTCTTCTCTCAGCGGTTAAGCTTGCCTGCCAGTCAGGTCGATCCGGTTGCGGCACTTTCGCTTGAGGTAGACCAGGAAATTCCTTCAGTTCAACGACCGGGGCTAGGGGTTGTTTTGGGTTTGGGTTTGCGGGAGGCATGGTGATATGTACAGTCTAGATATCAATTTTCTGAATGACCGGGTTGAGCGTCCGGCAGAAACTGGCAGACCCGACCCTCGTATTGTCCAGGACAGTCCTCGACCTATCTTTTTAGGGGTAGGGGTCGCAGCGCTGCTGCTAGGGTCTGTAGTCGGGCTATGGGTTTTCTTGCAGAGTCGTAATGCGGCTTTGGCTCAGCGGCAGGCTGAGCTAGATTCTGAGCTAGCTGCTTTGCAGGCTCAACTCTCTGAAGTGGATACGATTAATCAGCAAATTACAGCGATTAATACTGAAGTTCAGGCTTTAGGGTCGGTCTTTAATCAGATCAAGCCCTGGTCAGCACTGTTGCAGGATATTCGCGATCGCGTCCCGGCTAACGTTCGGATTGGTTCAATTGAGCAACTGAGTGATGAAGAAAGCGCCACAGCTGCAGCTGCTGGTCAACCCTCACCTGCGGCTCAACCTGCTCCAGCGGCTTCCCCAACCGATCCCAATGCTGCTCCAGCCGATCCCAATGCTGCTCCAGTTGCCCCAGCTCCACCAACCACGTCAGTAGTTCAAATCTCTGGGCTGGCTCGTTCATTCGACGATGTGAATGACTTTGTCCTGACGTTAAAGCGATCGCCCTTCCTGGAAGCTGAAGAGACTCGCCTCTTAACCGCTGAACTCATCGATAACCCAACCCAAATTGAGTTTGGGGAAGGCATTCAGTCCAACAATATTGAGGTAGAACTGCCCCAGGTGGTTCAATATACAATTTCTAGCCAGTTAACCGATCTTCCGGCATCAGAATTGTTTCAAGACCTGGAGCGAACCCTGGCTGTCGGTTTGACGGCTAGAATTCAAGCACTTCGAGAGAGAGGAGTCATTCAGCCATGACCGTCGGTGGAGATTTCGTCCCTTCAGGGGACAGAAGAGAATATGACGCTGGGGGCAACTACCCCACAGTATTTGGCATTAGACTCACCCCATCTGTAAGTGGGATCTTGATTGCTCTTTTGGGGTTGGGTGCATCAGCCTACTTACTGATCAACCTGGTGCAACCCACTTGGCAGCGAAACCAGGAATTGCGTCAGGATGTTGCTGCTAAGGAAAGCCAGTTGATCAACCGTGAGGAAAGTCAGCAGCAAATTCAGGAAGCAAGGGCTGAATTGGCAGAAGCTAGACAGGTGAGAGCTGATGTTGTCGCTCTATTTGCCAATCAAGAGAGCATTGACACGCTGTTACTTGACTTGAATGAACGCATCCAGGCAGTCAATGCCGGAATTCAGGACGAAGATAGAAGGGCAAACTTGACTCGGTTTGAGCTAAATGAAGAATTGTCTGGTGTAGTCACTGACAGCTCACTGGGTACAGAGGTTAACAACCGGATAGAACGACGTGTATACGATGTCGAGCTTGAGGGCGATTTTCCTCAAACTCAGTCAATCATGCGAAATATCGAACGATTACAGCCTTTGCTAGTAGTCAAAAATCTTAATTCTGAACTAGATTTTGCTGCACAAAGTATTCTAATTGATGCTCAAGGCAGACTACTGCCAAATGGTCAACCCGTCACTCGCATTACCACTGCCTTCCAGCTACAGGCGCTTGTACCGGTAGAAAATACACCTGCTCCTGCTGCTAGCCCTCCCACAGCAGGAACGACAGAAGGGGAAGCGGTTGAGGGAGCCACTAATTAGTTAGACATCTGTGCAGAAGTGTAAATCTGCACCATCAGGGGCATGTTCGTGGATGCGTTAAACCGCATCAAGCCTAACCTGGCTCAATAATCAATTCAACGTTAAAAGGGTTTCTGAAGGAGGAGTGGACTGTGAAGCATCTTGGACTTGGTAGCGCTTTGGGCAGCAGTATTTTGACGAGTGGAGCCTGGGTGCTGTTGGCAACTCAACCAGCTTTTGCTCAAGCAACTCAGGTGACGAATGTCAGGCTCAATCCTAGTGGGCAAGGGGTTGATGTGATCTTGGAAACGCGAGATGGCGATCGCCCTCAAATCTTTACCGTCAGCCAGGGCAACACACTGGTTGCCGATGTCGTAAACACCCAACTCGCTCTGCAAGACGGCAACGGCTTCTTGCAAAATAGCCCTGCTCCAGGAATTAGCTCTGTTGTCGTCAGTCAACTTGATGCAAATAGCGTCAGAGTCACCGTTACAGGCGATGCCGAAGCTCCGTCTGGTCAAATTTCTCAAGGCAATGAAGGCGTAGTCCTGAGTGTCAGCCCTGCCGAGCAAGGCTCAGTCGCCCAACAGCCCAGCCCAGCCACCTCAGAATCTGCTAACACAGACTCCCAGACGGTTGCACAACGCCAGCCCGTTGCCCAGACTCCAGACGATGTGCTAGTGCCAGACCCACAGATTGAAATTGATGGGGTTCCAATTCCAGCCCCCACTCAGCAAAACTTTACCCCACCTCTACAACCTCGTGCAGTTGCCCCACCTGTCGGTGACATTGCAGTTTCTCTGGTTGACACCTCACCCCCAGCGATCGACCTAGGAACAGGAGAATTGGTACCTCGTCTGGTGTTGCGCGATGCACCCGTGCGAGATGTGCTGTCTCTGTTAGCCCGGGCTGCCGGACTCAACGTTGCTTATATCGGGCAAGACTCATCCCAGACGGAAGATGCTGCTGCTGCTCCCGACGGAGCTGCCTCAGACATCAGAATTTCTCTGGACATTGAGAATGAGCCTGTCCAGGATGTTTTCAACTACGTGCTGCGGATTAGTGGGCTAGATGCAAACCGTACAGGACGCACAATTTTCGTTGGGCCGAGCCTACCTAACGAAGCCCGTCAGTTAGTCACTCGCAACTTGCGGTTAAACCAGGTTCCCGTAGGAACAGCCCTCAACTTTTTGGTTGGTCTAGGTGCTGAAACTGCCGTTAGCCGCCAACGTCAGGTCACCTTCGTGAGCGCCATTCCGGTTGAGACGGGTGCTGAAGGAGGTGCAACGGTCACTGAGCAGTCAGCCCAAACGTTTACGGAAGAGAGAATTGAAACTCAGCGCGTAGATTTTGAGGATTCTACTCCTTTACTTCGCGGCTTGCAGGTAGTAGGTGACGAACGTACCAATTCCGTCACTTTGGTTGGTGCACCCAATCAAGTTGAGATTGCAACTGCCCAGCTAGTTCAACTCGATGTACGCCGTCGCCAAGTTGCAATCAATGTTCGGATTGTGGATGTTGACCTCCTAGCGCTTGACCGAGCTTCCACCAGCTTTTCTTTCGGCATAAACGATACTTTCGTAGGTGTCGGTGGCGGTCGGGGACTTACCGTCGATTTTCTTGATCCTGGTACAAATATTGATCGTAACTTGGTTGCCGCACTTGAGCTTGAGGTGGAAAACCAGAATGCTAAGATCCTCACTGATCCAACTTTAGTCGTTCAAGAAGGGCAGACGGCTGAGGTGCAGTTGACCGAAGAAGTAATTACCAACTTCGAGATTGAAACTACTGGGACAGGCGATGATAGAACTCAAACCGTAACCGTTGAGCGAACACCTGCGGGTTTAATCTTGCAGGTTCAAGTTGACCGAATTGACGACAACGGATTTATCTCATTGTCGGTAGCTCCTTCAATCTCGGCTCCTGCTGCAGTAGAGGAAGTTGAACTGGATGATAACTTGGTTGAAATTACTCTCTTAGCCGAAAGAAGATTAACGTCTGGGCAGGTGCGTGTACGAGACGGTCAGACGCTCATCCTCTCTGGTATTATTCAGGACCAAGATCGGACTGTCGTGAGTAAAGTTCCCATCCTGGGTGACATCCCTCTGCTGGGTGCCCTCTTTAGAGACACGGACCGCACAAATTCTCGTCAGGAAGTGATTGTGATCTTGACTCCGCAAATCTTAGATGACTCGGATGGTTCTACGTTTGGCTATAGCTATACGCCGCAGCGAGAGACGCAGCAGTTCTTGGAGGATCGCACTCGTCCTACCCAAGAAGATTAAGGATTAATGTGAGTTAGTTCGCGCTGTTTCAGTCGCCTATTGTGTCTCTGAGATGGCAAAAAAGATTGCCGATCGCAGTGCGATCGGCAATCTTTTACGTTTAACGTAGAGGATGAATCAATACTGGTTTTAATCTGCATTTAACAGGACTTACAGAGAAAAATGATGCATAATTGACGAGATCTATTTTCGCTGCTGAGATTTCCTAGTTTCATGAGCAAATTATTCTCTAAGTTTAGCCTTGCTTTAGTGGCTCCGGCAGCACTGCTGACAGTTGTTGTGAGTGCGCTTTCAGCTAGTGCCCAATCAATGTACACTCCAGTTCCGCTGGATAGTAGCAACGAAATTACGGATACGCTTACAGATTCAGATATTCCAACAGGGTTTGGTGGGTTTGCACGGGATTATCTGGTTACGTTTGAAGCAGGCGATCAGGTAGCGATCGATCTAACTTCTGATGAGTTTGATACCATCATTACCTTGATTGGGCCGGACGGTGCAACATTCGGTGAGAACGATGACGGTCCCGATGGCACGACCAACTCTCTCTTATTTGCTCGGATTACTGTACCAGGTAGCTATATTGTTCGGGTTAGACCTTATGCAGGTCAAGGACTGGGTTCTTTTAACCTGAAAGTTACTCGTCTGCGTCCGATTTAAGTTCTTGGTCTGGGGCGCTGCTTTTAGCTGGAATGAACAATTGCGGTGCCCTTTGCCCTCCTGACTGAATGGGTGAGTTGTTTGTGGTGGTGGTTGAAGCGGGTGTTGATGTAGTGCTACTCGCACTACTGGGCAAAGATGATGGATGGGTAAGTGAGTGGCACAGCAGCGTTAATAGACAGGAACAAACTGCTAGTAGCCACAGGTCTAGAGCCTTACTCGACAGCCGTCGATCGCCCATTGTTAGAGCAAAAGATTGAATTGAGCGGGTTTGGATTAAGTAGGTGGAGTGGGATCTAGAGCGATCGCCCCTAAGCTTGGTCATTGTTGCATTCCTATCCTTCAACATTGCTTTGACGCTTTGACCTGAAAGAGGTTCCAATCCGATTTATCAACTTCATGGCAACCTCATCAAGCAGCTTACCCAAACCAGGGTCCGTAACATAGCTCTGTCTACGGAAAGAGTAGGGGGCTTACTCCAGGTTAGATGAAACTCTCCCTCTTGAGAGGCGACTTGATTTAGTCAAGTCTGATACTTCTAGGTGAAGTTAAGTTTTCCTGGAGAGGATCTATGTCCCCTAACCCAAATGCTGTTACATCTGACTATCTGCCTGAAGAAACCCAGAAGACGGTAGATGCATTTTCAAAGCTCGGCACTGATGAAAAGCTGGCATTTCTCTACTATGTCTACACAAAGATGGGAGACTCTGTAACTCCAGCGGCTCCAGCAGCAACCGAACCCGAACTTGCGCCTCAACTATTGGGCGATGTGTATGAGATGTCAAAGGACGAGCAGCTTGGCGTAATGCGGGCAATCGTCAATCAGGAAGATACTGACCTATCTCGTGCCTACGGTGCGTTGAAAGAAAATAACCAGCTTATGGTTTGGTTTGCTTGGGCGCAGGCAATGGGCACCACAATTATTGGAATGCCTGATGATTACCAAATTCCGCAAGCTATCAGCCAGCTCCTCAGCCAGATTGAAAATCTAGATTTTCAGGAGCAAATTTCGATGCTGCGCGAGGTGGCAGGCAGTATGGGCTACAGCGACGTAAAGGCAATTCCTAGTCAAGCAGAAACTGGCAAAACTGCTAGCCTATAAGCAAGTCATGTAGCAGGGTCGCACGATGTAATAGCTGTAGTTGTTGGGTGTGTTTGGCAAAATTGCAGTAGAAGGACTACCTGGGGGAGGTCAGGTTCAGGAAACTGTGAGAGAATCGGCTCAGACTTTACTCAAAGCCAGTCTAGTAAGCTAATTCCCTTAAATTTGCTCATGCACCACAGTTTTTTGATCCGAATTGCAGCCATTCCACTCGTTGCGACTGGGTTATTGGCTACTGTGTCCACTGCTCCAGCCGCCGCTGTCGGTAATGATTACCAAACTTGTGCAAATGAGTTGCTGAGTGCAGGTATTTCTGAGGAAGAAGCCGCCGCTGCCTGTGCGGCAGCTCTTAATCCTGAAGAGCTATCTGAATGTGTGATTGCCATTGATGCGGGGACTGCAGTTGAGGCAACGGACGCACTATCGGGCTGTCGGCGGGTACGTCGTCCAGATGAACTGTCAACTTGCGTGGTTGATGTCGCTTTTAATGTTGATGCAACAGAAGCCTTGAATGTGTTGGACTATTGTCGTCGCAGCCTGTTACCAGAACGCTTTTCAGAATGTGTTGTGGGGTTGCGGACTGAGGTTGGGTTTCCAACGGATGAAATTCTCAATACCTGTATTGCAGCAGGCGATCGCCCCCGTGAGCTATCCCCCACCTTCATTCCTCTAACCCCAAGCCAAACTCCTATTAACCCAGATATTCGAGTCACTCCTATCCTGCCGGGGGGACAGTAGAACATAGCAGAATTCTGTAGGGGCTTGGCATTGCCAAGCCCCTACAAAGTTTTTATCCCTGACTTGCCTCCTCAGCTCTATCTCTTGCCGCTGAGCAGTTTTGGTCTCTGCCAGTCGCGCGGGTGTCAGCACGGCAGGCTTCCCAGGCAATTTGACCGGCCAGGGTGGGGAGCAGTTGAGTTTGCCGTTCTAGTGCCTGCTGAAAGAAGGTTAGACTTTCCTGGTCTCTTTCCTGCTGCACCAAAATTTGGGCTTTGAGATAGAGCAGGTCGGGGTTATCGGGCGTTGCCTGCAAGGCTTGCTCAACGGCTGCCATAGCTTCGTCTTGCTGGTCAAGGTCGCGGTAGGCGATCGCAATCCCCCGTTGCGCTAAGTATTCAGGAGCCGCATAGTTCTCTAGGCGTTCAATCGCCTGATCTGGATCGGAAAAAGGCAAATTTACTGCCAACATCAAATCCATGTATCCCTTCAACAGATTTAGCTCTGGATCAGTAGGGTCAATTTCTTCGGCTGCCTTGAGGCTATCAAACACCAGTTGAAGTTTGCTCAGGGCAGTAGGCGTTCCTCTAACGACCCCTTGAACGGTTATCGTATGGGCACCTTCGAGAAAATGACCAGCAGCGATATAGATGTTGCCCCTTAGGGGATCTGTTGCAATCAGCCGCTCAGCCGCCTCGCGGGTCAGGGTTGCATTCTCTGACATGGCATCTAGATCTTCATTCATGAAAGCCAGAGAAGCTTTCATAGCATAGGCAAGCGGTTCATCGGTTTGGGCAGACTGGAGCAACTGCTCAGCCGAGCGATAGTTTCCTTGCTCAAATAGCGCATTGAAAGCTGCTTCAGTCTGGTCATCGATCGCCCGAGGATTGCTTTCTCTAAACGGATCGCCTGCCAGCGATGGAGTGACCCATAGGGTAGCGATCGCCATTGCTCCAGCGATCGTAGCCACAGCCTGTCTAGCAGCTACTAAAACGGGTTGCTTTTTATTGTGTCCGTGCGATAAATCAATGGAAACAGACTTTAGCCCTTTTATGCCTCTAGATTGGAGCTTTTGTAGCGATAGAGACGTTGTAGGCGTTCCGGTCATAATTCAGCCTCAATAAAGTTGTAGTGAAGGAGTTAAATCAAGATAATTTCAACACGCCGTATGGCATTGGTACACAGGCAGATTTCACGCATCCGGGTGGATATGGATCGCACCAATTATCCACATTCAAAAGCGTATACCTCAGAGGTTAAGAGAATTTTGAGGACATCGACTATGACGCGATCGCCCTGAAGGGGTTCCTATTTGTATCAAGTTTGCAAATTCCTAGACTAGTATAGAAATCACATCGCTGCTTGCCTGACTGCTAATGCTCTATCTTAGAAATCTGGTTTATCATCCCGCTGCAACTCCAACCGCAATTCTGAAATCGATCAATTTAGAATTAGCGCCTAAACAAATGGGATTGGTAATCGGTCCGAGCGGCTCTGGCAAAAGCACGCTACTCGAAATTTTGGCAGGTTTAGCACAAAAAACATCTGGCGCAATTCACTGGCGCAGTCAAGAACTCACACCCGAACACCTTCAGCAACTAGGTGGATTGGTTTTTCAGTTTCCAGAGCGCCACTTCTGCGGCAGCACAATTCTAGATGAACTGCGGCTGGGCCATCCTGAACTGGGCAAAGAACGCATCGAGCAAGCCCTTCAGCAGGTTGGGCTGGCTCACCTGCCGCTAAAAACCTCGCCTCACTCGCTCAGCGGTGGGCAGCAACGACGCTTAGCCCTAGCAGTCCAGTTGATTCGTCAGCCCTATCTGCTGTTGTTGGATGAACCCACAGCAGGGTTAGATTGGTCGATGCGCCAACAGTTAGTGAGTTTGCTGGCAAAGCTCAAGCAAGACTGGAGTTTGCTAATTGTCACCCACGACGCTGGAGATTTGCTGGCGATCGCCGATCAGTGCTGGACGCTCAATCACGGTGAGCTTGCTCCAGCAGATCCCGCTAAGCTGGCAATTGGTAGACCACAGCCCGTGAGATAGGGAAAAAAAGAGGGGTGAGGAATGCAAGACGAAGGGAAAGGCAAAATTTTTTTGCCTGTCATGGCTGAACTGTGGCAGGAGACAGTAGGCTGGCAGCCTGACGAACAGCAGCAGACAAAATTTCAGCGTCTCTATGAGCTGATTCTAGAAGGCAACCAAAAACTTAACCTAACGCGCATCACAGAGCCGCAGGAATTTTGGGAAAAGCACCTGTGGGATTCTCTCCGAGGCATTGCTTTTCGGTTGAAGGACAACAAAACTCCAGTGAATGAGTTAACTTCCTCGTCCTTGCAAATCCTTGACATTGGTACTGGAGCAGGTTTTCCTGGGCTGCCCGTGGCGATCGCCCTACCTCACGCAACCGTCACCCTACTGGACTCAACCCGCAAAAAAATCGCTTTCCTCGACTCTCTCATCCCTGAGCTGTCCGTTGAGAATGTGAAAACGCTAGTAGGGCGAGCAGAACAGATGAGGGGCGATCGCCAACACCGAGAACAGTACGATTTAGCGCTAATTAGAGCCGTTGGTTCTGCCTCAGCCTGCGCTGAATATGCCCTACCGCTACTGAAACCGGGCGGCTCAGTGGTTCTCTACCGAGGACAGTGGACAGATGCGGAAGCAACGGAATTGGCTCAAACGGCTGAGCGATTTAATGGCAAACTTGACACAGTCGAAGAATTTACCACGCCGCTAACTCAAGGTATCCGTCACTGCATCGCTGTGCAGAAAGTTAGCTCTAGTCAAGTCAATCTGCCCAGAAAAACGGCTTCTTCACCGACTTAGCCCTACATACTTATTGCTGAGAAAGCCGCTGAACCGTCTTGCCGCCTAGAAGCTGGTGAGTTTCTTCTAAAAGGGCTGGAATTTTGTCGGCGTGGGGACTCTGAGATAAACATTGGCGCAAGTCTAGACTTTGCACTCGATCGGCTTTGTTGCCGGGAAACCAGTGACTTGCATTGCCCAGCATGTTGTAGCGAGTTTGAGCGAAATCAACCAGGTCATAGGCGATCGCCAAATTCCTCAGCCACAAAATCGACCGAATATTCATGCCTCCTGGTGTTTCCTCTGGTTTGGGTAGCCCAATGTGCCAGGTTTTGTACCAGGTTTCGCCTAAGCGGGCGATCGCCTCATTCTCCAACCGTTTTAAAATTGGCGGCAAAACAGTATCGGTCTGGTCGAGCAGTGGCAGTGCCTTCAAATGCTCATCAAAATCTTGAGGTCGCGCCGCCCCAATGCTAAGCGTGTGAACTTGAGCATGGCTGAGGCAAAACAGATCGTTGAATACCATTGGGCTGAGCGGGGCACACAGTTCTACTAGCTTCGGGGACGGTTGATAGAGCATTCCGCCTTTGTCAGAAGGGCTGATGATGAAAACGCCCATATCTCGCTCAGTCGCCGCTTCGATCGCTGCCCAGTTAATCTGATTGATGTAGTACCAGTGCAGGTTAATGTAGTCGAACTGGTTAGTCTCAACCGTTCGCAGAATGATGTCGGTTGGCGCGTGAGTCGAGAAACCAATGAACCGCACTTTGCCCTGCTGCTGAAGCTGTCGCGCTACATCTAAACAGCCACCAGGACGAATGCTTTGGTGTAGCAGTTCAGGGGTATTGATACCGTGCAACCCTAACAGGTCAACGTGGTCGAGCCGCAGGTTAGAGAGGGACTGGTCAAAGGTGCGGTGAAACTCTTTAGGGTCTTCGCACGGACTCACTTTGGTTTGCACAATCAGCTGTTCTCGCGGCAGCTTTGGCAAAATTCGCCCTAGCTGTAGCTCTGAACTGCCATAGCCTCTAGCGGTTTCAATGTGATTGATGCCCACTTCTAGCGATCGCCGGATTGTGGCTTCCAGGTTTTTCTGGCGATCGTTTGGAACACTCCATCCCGGCACGTCTTTCCAGGAATGCTGATAACGCATTCCACCGCAAGAAAACACGGGCATCTGTAACTCTGTCCGGCCAAAGCGTCGATACTGCATGAGGTAAAGCGTCAGGGAGTAGAGAACGGCAATACTTAGAACTTAACATCCCTGAACTTAACATTTGAGTAGCTCCCGTAGGATGCGTTACGGCTAGCGCCTAACGCATCGTCCACAATTTCAGTGCACTACGCCCACAAGCTCCATCCTTTAGAAGCTATGCAGAACCACAAAGGAGCCATGCAGAATCATTCAGCAGCTATACGGAACTGTTGAGAAGCTATGCAAAACTGTTGAGGAGCTATGCAGAACTATTGAGGAGCTGTGCAGAACTATTGAGGAGCTATGCAGAACTATTGAGGAGCTGTGCAGAACTGTTGAGGAACTGTGTGGAACTGTTGAGGAGCTGTGCGGAACTACAAAGCAGCTGTGCAGAACTACAAAGGAGCTGTGCGGAGTCGCTGAGCAGCCAAACCCTGAGCCGTAGGACGAGTCAAGCAAAGCTTATCTGTCCTAACATCAGGCATGGAGTGCATCAGGTATTGCCATAACGCACGTTGCTGATTGCTCGGTGCGTTACGCTGCGCTAACAGCACCCTACTTTGAGGTCAAATTGCTAGATTGCTGTCTAAGTAAGTTGCTCAGGATGCGGTTACTCCATTTCCCGCACGCTCGCCTCTCCGTCTTTGACTTCACCAATCAAAACCACATCAGTTACGCCAACAAATAGCCCATTCTCCAGCACACCAGGAATGTTGTTTAGCGTCTTTTCCAGTTCCGCAGGGTCGGCAATCGCTTCAAACGTCACATCCAGCACCATGTTGCCCTGATCAGTAATGACCGGGCCGTCTTTCTTTACGCCCATCCGCAATTCTGGTTTGCCGCCCAGCGCTTCGATTGCTTTGGTGACGGGAGTAATTGCCATCGGCAGCACTTCTACAGGCAGCGCAAAGGTAGAGCCGAGGCGATCGACCAGCTTGGAACTGTCTACCACGACGATAAACAGCTTTGCTAACGAATCCACCACTTTTTCGCGGGTGTGAGCTGCGCCGCCGCCCTTAATCAGATTCTTTTGCGGATCGACCTCGTCCGCGCCATCAATGGCGATATCAATTTGGTCAATTTCGTCCAGGGTGGTTAAAGGAATGCCATACTGTTTTGCTAGAACGGATGCCTGAAAAGAGGTAGGAATGCCTTTAATATCCTTCAAGTCGCCAGATTTTAGGCGATCGCCTAAATGTTGAATTGCAAAGGCAGTAGTTGACCCCGTGCCTAACCCCACAATGGAACCTGACTGCACGCGGTCGGCGGCAGCTTTGCCCACCTGCTGTTTCATCAACTTAACGGGATCAAGTCCTGTAGTCATTGGCAAACCCTCCTGTGAAAAGCTTCTGCGAAAAGACAGACGGTTTCTAGCATGACGTAAAGTTGTCCCAATTCCTAGCCTCTCAACTTCAAGCGTTTTCGATTGATCCAACCTTTATGAATGCAAGCTCAAATTTCGCCGCTGATGATGGGGTGCCATTTTCGCTGGAGCAGTGCCGCCAAAGGCTGCAACGCGCCAGTTCTAGTCAGGAACGGCTGAAGCTGCTCTGTCGGGAAGGGTTGCTATTGATGCAGGCGGGACACTATGAGCAAGCAATCGCCAGCTACGAGCAGGCATTGCAGCTTCAACCCGATGATGCTGAGATTCATCACTATCGGGCTGTGGCATTGGAAAATTTAGGACGCTATCGACAAGCACTTGCTGCCTACGACCAGGCAATTGGAGTGAGTGTAAATCCCAGTGCCCAACTTTGGAGCGATCGCGGCAACGCTTTGCGAAATCTCTCTCGCCATGCCAAAGCGCTGGAAAGCTATGAAAAAGCGCTGATTCTTCAGCCCGATCACGTCAAAGCACTATCCGGCAAAGGTCTGACGCTGATGCTGCTGAGGCGGACGAAACAGGCATTAGCAAGCTGCAACCTGGCAGTGGAGCTGGAACCCAACTCCGAGGAAACCTGGAGCAGTCGAGGAGCAGTCTTGCTAATGGCGCATCGAGATCAGCAGGCGCTAGCCGACTTTGACAAAGCGTTGGAACTTCAGCCTGGGTTTAATCGAGTCTGGTTTAACCGTGGCGTGGCGCTGTTGCGGTTGGGGAAAGAGACAGAGGCGATCGCCAGCTTTGAGCAAGCGTTGAGTGACGCACCAATTCGTCGTGAGGTTTGGCACTCTAGCGCCTGGGTGAGCTGGGGCTATGTGTTGCTTAAGCTGGGGCAATTTGAGCGGGCGATCGCTAATTTTGAAAAAGCGTTAGAGCTTCAGCCCCGTTCCTATCCGGCAGCGCTGTACAAACTGATCGGTTTAGTTTTATCGGGTCAATTTTTTGCCTATGCCACCCGTCCAGCGAGTCGAGGAAAGCTGCTGCACGATTTTGGTACGGTGATTCATTTCCTCAAATATCGCCTGCTCTTTTTTGTAGGTCTCATTCTTCTCCTATCTCAAAGCCAGGGAGACTGGGCAGATACCGTTCGGCAAGTAGTTCCGACCCTATTTTCCGGCGTAATCATCGCTTTGCTGATTGCCGACTTATGGAAAAACAAATCTAAGTTAGAACTAGTTTGGAAAGCCTATTTCCAAAGCGGCATCTTAACCTACTTTCGTGCAGCGGCAATTATTGTAATTACACTTGGGACGTATTCGATCGCCGATTACTTTGCACCACCCTTTATGCGTTGGGGCTGGGCAAACCTGGTGTTTGGGCAACCGGGAAATATTATTTTCCAGCCGTTTAATTTGTTCAGTTCTGCTGTTACTGAAGTCAGCGATCTAACTGCTCCAATCAGTAATTTAGTGGGGGCGATCGCCCTACAGTTCGCCTCGACTTTGACTTTAAATTTTCAATCTTTAGGAGCGCAAACCACCGAAAATCAGGCAACTATCGGCTTTAACTATGGCTCACTCTTTATTATTGGATTTTGGTTATTGTTGCTTCTAGGAATTCCTTTCTGGGCAAAGCTAGAAGAGCTAATCTTCCGGCAAGGTGCTAATACCTGGAAGCAAATTCTGATTCGCTCCACCCAATTTGGCTTGGTTCATTTATTGGCTGGAATTCCGATTTTAGGTGGGTTTGTACTAATCGTACCGGGATTTTTATTTGCCTGTCGCTACAAGTATGTCCACGATCGCCAGCTACGCAAAACCGCCGATCCACTTCAAGCACGAGAGGCGGGCGTGATGGCTAGCACCGCCGACCACGCGGTATACAATGCGATTTTGGTTAGCTTCGTTGCCAGTTTGTTTTTGCAGCAGTCTCTCGGCTGATTCCTAAAACCATGCCTTACCTGAAGCACATCACCATTTTTCCAATCAAATCGCTGGATGGTCTGGAGGTGACACAGGCAACTTTCTTGAAGGGAGGGGCGATCGCCCACGACCGTGAGTTTGCGATCGTCGATCAGCATGGAGAATTCGTGAACGGCAAGCGCACCGACAAAATTCATCGATTGAGATCAGTGTTTGATCTGCCTGCCAGAATAGTGACAATGACCAATCAAGACAGCGCCCAGTCCCAGAGATTTCATCTGGACGACGAGCGACAGGCACTCTCAGCTTGGTTAAGTGACTTCTTTGGCTACACGGTTGAGCTAAAACAAGACCTTCACATGGGTTTCCCCGATGATCCCGATGCTAGCGGCCCGACAGTGGTCAGTACTGCGACCTTGGAGGCGATCACCTCCTGGTTTCCCGAACTGAGTCTAGAAGAAGTGCGTCGTCGATTTCGTACCAACCTCGAAATCGATGATGTTCCAGCATTTTGGGAAGACCAACTGTTTGGTGAGGCAGGACAGCTTGTGCCGTTTCAAATTGGTGATGTGGTGCTAAACGGGAGTAATCCTTGTCAGCGCTGTGTGGTGCCTACGCGAGACTCGTTGAAGGGCGATCGCTACCCCAACTTTCAAAAGACTTTTATCACTAAACGCCAGGGGACTTTGCCTGAATGGGCTGTCCCTCAGCGCTTCAATCACTTCTTCAAGCTAACTGTAAACACGCGGGTTGCAGCATCGGAAGCAGGCAAAACCATCAAACTTGGCGATGAAGTCAAGCTTTCCTCCACCTCCTCATTGCCAGGTTCTATCTAGTAGCGCCTAGAGGCTCTGCCTCCTCACTTTTCACGAGGCAGAGCTTCGGTATAAGCATCCCCAGGTAAAACCTGGGGACGAGATCAGCAGTGAGAAGCTTGAGGTGAGAGCAGCCTAGCTTTAGCGGAACATGCTGCTTACAGAGCTATCTTCGTGAATCCGCCAAATGGTTTCACCCAGCAGATTTGCCACAGACAGGACAGTAAGCTGCTTAAAGCGATTTTCTTCAGGGACAGGAATTGTATTGGTTACAATCACTTCCTCAAAGACTCCGCTCGACAATCGCTCAACCGCAGGAGGTGAAAACACGGCATGAGTCGCACAGGCATAAACCTGACGTGCGCCTTGTGCTCTTAAGAGCCTAGCTCCTTCACTGATTGTTCCGCCTGTGTCGATCATGTCATCGACCAAAACAGCCGTTTTCCCAGCGACATCGCCGATTAGATTCATTACTTCGGCAACGTTGTGAGCCTGACGACGCTTATCAATAATTGCCAGAGGGGCATCATTCAGCTTTTTGGCAAAAGCTCTGGCCCGAGCCACTCCACCTACGTCTGGGGAGACGACAACCAGATCAGGAAGCTGCTTGCTTGCCAAATAGTCCAGCAGCACGGGTGAACCGTATACGTGATCAAAAGGAATGTCAAAATAGCCCTGAATCTGAGCGGAGTGCAGATCCATTGCTAGAATGCGTCCTGCGCCTGCTTGAGTAATCAGGTTGGCAACCAATTTTGCTGTGATCGATTCTCGTCCAGCGGTTTTGCGATCGGCTCTGGCGTAGCCATAGTAAGGAATAACTGCTGTTATTTGCCGGGCTGATGCCCGCCGACAGGCATCCACCATAATCAGCAGTTCCATTAAGTGGTCGTTTACCGGACAGCAGGTTGGCTGCATCAGGTAAACATCACAGCCACGAATGGATTCTTGAATTTGGACGTAGAGTTCTCCATCCGCAAATCGCTTGCGAACCATCGGGCCCAAATCCATGCCGAGGTAACGAGCTACCTCTTGGGCTAAGGGCACATTAGCGGAACCCGAAAAAAGCCTCAGACGGCTATTGTCCGCGACGGGAGGTAGAGGAGGCTGAAGGGTCAGAGTTGCAGAGCGGATCACAACAAATCCTCAAGTCTAATCACCGCAATCTTATCATTTCGAGTCAAAAACATGTTCTGCTGCAATTCTAGACTGGGTTGTAGGAGTTAAATTTTAACAGGGTATAACTTCTACGACCTATTTGCCTCAGCAACAATGCAGGATTGTTGATAGTTTTTAACTCCAAGAAGGCGATCGCAATGGGTGTACAAAAAATCAACAAACGCACTCCTGCTGGCACTTGATCAAGTTCTGGCTGATCAAATTTTGGGAGAAAGCTACCTGATCAATTTCTCAAGCATATTTCTAAACTGAACTGCAAATCTGCAATACGTTTCAGAGAAACTATTGCGTACGACAAGCTCATTGATAGTACAAATAATAGCGTTGAAGATCAGCGAAAAGACTTAAAAACATTGACGAGATGGATACGATTTCCTGCGGCAGATTAAGTAGCTTCACTCTTGACTGAAATTGATCTGCACAAATGGAAAATTTCTTTAAAAAAGCACCACACCTGTATAGGATGTAGTGCCTCTAAGATTGCGAATTGTTAAACCGCGATCGCCCTACGCCACGCTTTTTCCTGAAGTGGTGGAGGGACTTTAATCCTTGTAGCTGGTGCTGACTTCTTTTGAAAGCCGAGTGATCTAGAGGTCGCCGCCCCGGAATGCCAGAAGAAAAATCACAACAGGTCCAGAGATCATAATCATTGCTACCAGCGTGAGCTGTACGATTGCTTCCCAGTTAACGCCATTAAAAACGCTAGTCAGAGCCTCCATTGATCCTCCCAAGTAAACCTAATAAGTTTATTTTCTAAACTGAAAACACAACCGATATTCTACCCGTTCTGCGTCCTCATATTTTAAGGAACTTTACAAAATTCCAAAAAGCTTGAGGTTGTTTCAATGGAGAAGCGAGTCCGTCAGGTAACAAAAATCGTTAAGCTCAGGAAGTGAACGATTTTTGGTCTAGTTAAAACTATGGCAACCTGGCGTTGTGTGCAGCAGTGCGGAGCCTGCTGTAATCTTGATCCGAGCGATCGCCCCGGCTTGGAGCTATATCTCTCACCCGTTGAGCTAGAGCTATATCTCAGCATGGTCGGGGAAGAAGGATGGTGTGTCAACTTTGACCATACCACTCGAAAGTGCAACATTTATGACGATCGCCCCCGCTTTTGTCGGGTTGAGCCGGAGATTTTTCAGGATATGTACGGGATTGAGTCGGAAGAACTGAGCGATTTTGCAATTGACTGCTGTCGTGAGCAGATTGAAGGAGTGTATGGCGATCGCAGTCTAGAGATGCTGCGATTTGACCAGGAAGTTGGAATTTAAGCAGGTTTCGGGAAATTTTACACCTTATAAGAGCGAGTAAGAGCGAACAGCAGTTCGCCTTAGTCACGCCCTAGTCACGCTTTAATCAGAATTAGAGTTAATGATTTTGTAAGCTTTAGCGGTAGGGGTTGATTTTTCAGGCAGGGTCAGGAATAAAATGAAAGGAATATGAAAAATCCCTAAAGCGATCGCCCGTGAAACTTTCTTCTCCTGCGCCTAGCTTGTTGATTTCTGAATTGGAGCCAACCGAGCGGCTGCCGAATCTTCCTGAAGATCTGATTGAGAATAACCTGGAAAATTCTCAAGCCTCCATTCCATCGAAGCAACTGTCCCGTCGTCAGGAAATTGAGATTTTCTTTTCGACCTTCTTTACGATTTTTGTAGCGGAGTTAGGAGACAAAACTCAGTTAACGACGTTGTTAATGAGCGCAGAGTCTAATTCTCCCTGGGTTGTTTTTATGGGCTCAGGAGCAGCTTTGATTTCCACGAGTTTGCTGGGCGTACTGCTGGGTCGATGGCTGTCATCGCGAGTTTCGCCTAAGGTGCTGGAAACGGCAACGGGCACCATTTTGTTGCTCGTTTCGGTGTTACTGCTGTGGGATGTAATTAGCGCTTGATAGGATTATGGACTGGAATTTACTTGGACTCAGCTTTGCGACTGTTTTCTTGTCAGAGCTTGGAGACAAAAGCCAACTAGCAGCGATCGCCCTCAGCGGCAATTCTAAATCTCTGCGGGCTGTCTTTTTAGGAGCAGCATCGGCACTCTTGTTGGCTAGCTTTTTGGGCGTAATGCTTGGGGAAGGAGTCTCTCAAATCTTGCCAACTCGTTGGGTCAAGGCGACCGCGGCGATTGGGTTTGCAGTTATGGCAATTCGCCTACTCTGGTTTGAGGCAGATTCAACCCAATCTGAAGAGGCTTAAAAACTGGGTTTTGCTAAAACGACAAAACAGGAGGCTTGTCCTCCTGTTTTGTCGTTTTACTCCTTTCCCACTAAAAGATCAGGGATGCACCCCCACGACGCGGGGGTGCATCCCTGATCTTTTAGTACCTAATCTTTGGCTGGGAAGGAAGTAACTAAATTTTATGCTGGGTTGCGATAGAGGGAGGTGAGCAGCGTTCCAGCCGCAGCCAGCTTGGTCAGTTCGAGAGTCCAATAGCCCCAGTGCATTTGATCCATTGCCGCAGGAATTGCCGCAGCAGGCTCAAACAAATTGAGTTGAAGCCCTAAGGTGCTCATGGTTGGCGCTAGTGCGTAGGTGTAAGCAAGAGCGATCGCGAGCAGCAAACCGGACAGGATCAGCGTCAGGCGGCGATTGCGGCTTGAGTCAGCTTGGACGTTGTAAAGTACCAGGACACCCGTTAGTACCAGGGCAGCGCACAGTAGCTCGATTCGGTTAAAGACCCAGAAAATGGAGTAGCCAGCCGATGCAAAGCTAGACTGAGTCATCATGCCACCCGCATACATTCCTGGCATGATCACCAAATCTAGAATCAGGCTGCTACTTAACCAAAAAGCCAGGGTAAAAACAGCGATCGCTTGCCATTTAGGTTGCTTGAATTTGGTGATAGAGACAGCAGTCATAGACCTTCCTTAGAGTTCTGGCTTCTCTTTCAGACTAGCGAAGATCTCTAGTAAAAATCGTGAACTATCGTTGCTAGAAAACATAAATTATCATTTCAAACTGTCTCGTTAGTTCACTGTCTTGTTAGCCTGCTGTCTCGTTAGTTCAACATTTTGCCAATTAGCTATCCCGTTAACCTTTGGTTCTGCGGATGTGATCCATAATTTGCTGTTTACGCTGATCAGTCAGACGAACAGTAGGTTTAATAAAGTCGCCTGTGCTACGAGCAAGATGCTCCATCACTCGTTTCTTACGATCGGTTGATGCCATGAGAAAAATACCAGTGAGTTGTTTTAGATTGACGGAAATAGAACTTAATCAGTACCGGATTTGAGCAAGAGTTTGGCAATTCCAAATCTCTACTGAACAACGACCTGACTGCCATGACCGCGTGGGTCGTCAACGACTGCTTTCGGCATAGCAACGGTGTTAACTTCAGAAGTTCGCCCCGTCGCTTTGGCATGGGGCAGCGGCACTCCTACAATCAGCGCGTCCAGGTTATCGGTCATGATCGTGTGCGGCTGTTCGCCAATGGTGCTGGCGATCGCCTCCCCAGCATTATCCAAAAAGACAAAGTGGGGAATGCCGTCTACCCGATAGTGCAGCATTTCGGGGAGCCATTTGCTGTTGTCTACGTTGAGCATCACGAAATTAACGCGATCTCCATACTGCTGCTCAATTTCAGCAATATCAGGAGCCATTGCCTGACAGCTTGTACACCAGTTCGCGTAGAACTCCATTAGCGTTGGTTTGCCGCTGGTTAAAGCAACTTCCAGTGGGGTAGATTGCTCTGCCAGGGCTTCGAGTGTTCCGGTCGGCGTTTCAGACCGCAAACCAAAGAATAACGCTGAACTTAGCACCACTGCCACCAGCACAATCAGCAAATTTCTGATGCGGGCAGCAAAAGCAGAGGCAGCCTGAAATGAGGCTTCATTGGAAGAATCAGATGAATTTCCAGTCATAGGCATTTGGGTTCTTGTACAGCTGGTAGGTAATCAGTAATAGGTGGGAAAGCTGTTTTTCCTGCCTACATACCACCTACCTACCCTTTCTACACAGCTTTTTTCTGCAACTTCTACAATCTAGGAGAATGTATCTAGCTTGCACTGATTTTAGTGTAACCGAACTTAACAAAAGGCTCTGGACTGTGAAAAAACGCGTGACGCTTACCTTTCCAAAACGCTCTGTTCACATGCCCGTGACCTATCGGTTGGCAAAAGATTTTAACGTTGCTGCAAATATTATTCGAGCGCAGGTAGCACCCAATCAGATTGGGACCCTTGTTGTAGAGCTATCCGGCGATATCGATCAATTAGATGCTGCGATGGACTGGATGCGATCGCAGGATATTGGCATCTCTCTAGCGAGCCGAGAAATTTTGATTGATGAAGAGGTCTGTGTTCACTGCGGTTTGTGTACTGGCATCTGCCCTACAGAAGCGCTCAGCCTTGATCCCCAAACTTTTCGGCTTAACTTTACGCGATCGCGCTGTATCGTCTGTGAACAGTGTGTTCCGACCTGTCCAGTTCAGGCAATTTCTACTAATCTATAGGTAATATGACTTATTGCGATCGCGTACTCCTTACTCCGTAGTCAGCAACTAATGACCTATAACGCGAAGCCAACTGCGAAGAAATTCCTTCCCTGGTTGTCTCTTAGTCTTTTGCTAGCTGCTTACAGCACTTTTAGCTGGTATGTTTACCATCTCACGATTACCTGGGTGGTCTGGGTTTGTGTTATTGGGTTTGCTGTACTGCAAGCGCTATTGCTAACGACTTTCGCTCAAGGGTTTAAGGCAATGGTTGGCAGATGGTTAAGCTCTGATACGGGCTATTTCACTACTGTCCTCAGTCTTGCTTTTTTGGCCACAACTGTTCTGGTTTGGGCTCATGTCTTTGGCTATATCATTACCGTTATTGCAGCCGAAGTTTTAGCTCGATTAGATTTGCAAAACCGTGGCTTTAGTCGAGCGCAATCCCTATTCATTTTGACCCTGGTTTCCCTAACTGGACTGGTAATCGGTTGGGTTGTAAGTTACTCGCTATGATTTGCCATAAAAAAAGCAGCCTTGGAGGGCTGCTGTTGTATGTACTTGGTACATGAGGAGCTATTAACCTCCAGATTAGAGCTAACCGCATTTCAAGAGAGCCAAGTTACCGTTTTTGATACGTCCTTTATGGCAGTAGAGCTTACGCTTTTTTCTTGTTCTTCTTGCTCTTTTTTTCGGACTTCTTGGAATCGGTTTGGCTGATAGCCCCAATCACGTTTTTGGCGGTGCCTAAAGCACTTTCAACCGTCATCTCAGCGGGAGAGGCGATCGCCAGCGATCGCTGAAGTATTTCTTGGGCTACCTCTTTGAGCGAGTCCACTACATCAGCTAGGGTTGGTCTAATCTCGCCAAGCGAACTCTTTACCGCCTCAGCCGTGTCTCTGACAGTCGGCTTTACCGCCTGAACCCCATCTTGCACCTTTGCTGTTGCGCCCTCGATCGCACCCTTGGAATGTTCAAGATGCTGACCAGCACCCTTAGAATCACTCGTTCCATTCTTTGCTTGAGAAGTTTTCTGAACTAATCGGTCAACAGTAGCCGCCACGATTTCAGCCGCGATCGCTGATGCAGCAACGGCACCAGCCTGCCGCAAGCTAGCTCCTAAAGTTCCTTTTTCACCACCGCTGTTCTTTTGTTTAGTCAGCTTCTGCTTATCTTTTGACTTTTTCTTAGCCATTATTCAAACTTAAACTCATACTTTCTTCGTTAAGTCTTACAATCTAACTTATCTTTTTGAGGTCGGGCTCTACACTAAGGTGCCTATCACAAGGTTGAACTTTCTGCTTTGAGATAGAGCTGCTAAAGACCGTATTCAGCTCAGACTTATCTCCTTCTAGCTAGATGGCTTTTCGCCACCTGAGCGCTAAGCTGGGCAGTAATGAACCGAGGCTGTAGTGCTGTGTTTGTGCTCTCAGGAAAATTGTTGAGTTCATTTTGTTGGCTGTTGCTTCAAAGCCAACCCATTAATCCTATTTACTCTACTGCTCCTCCGATTTGGGCACAGTTGTTCACGGTGTTAGTGATCGGATTGCTCACAGCTTTTGCATTCCAGCTCCTGTTAACAGTTTTAGGAATTGCTCTGGGAATTTCTGTGCTGAGAGTTGGTTGGTCTGAGGACGATCGCGAGGATGATCGCTCCTCCAATTCTTCTGCAATAGGGTTGTTAGCGGGTTTTGGAGTTTTTCTAACCGTCAATACTGTATTATTTGCAGCCTGTTTTTTAGCTACAAAGTTTGGGCAGGTTAGTGACCCCATTGCCGGGGCGATCGCAGGCATCGTGATCTGGTCAGCCTACTTCCTATTAATGTTATGGCTTAGCTCCACTGCGGTAAGTTCATTAGTTGGAGTGGTTTTAGATGCGCTAACGGGTGGCTTTCGACGCATTGTTTCAGCGATCGCCAATGCGCTAGCAGGCAACAAAGCAGAACCTATTACCGAAGAACAGATGTTGAGCAGCATTCGAGAAGAAATGCAGGCTGCTCTCGACACCGTGAATCTGCGTCAAATGATCGAAGAACAATTACAGACGATTCCTCTACCATCGGTTCAAGCGGGTTCATCGTCGCACCTATCCCAGTCTATTTCAGCAGCTAATGATGTAGCGTCCAGTTCGCTCAACCTGACCACTACAGAACTTTGGCAGCAGATCACAACCTACTTACAAGATGCCAGTTCTAAAAGCTTGACTCCCAAGCGAGTTGAGCGCAAGCTCCAAAACATGCTGCAAGCTGGCACAGCTAACGGACTAGCTGGCAATCCTGCCCTTGATCTGGACGCTCTCGCCCAAGTCCTCGATCAGCGAGAGGACCTGAGTGACAAGCGAAAGCAACGTATCTTGGATCAATTTGAGCAAACATGGCAACAGTTCTTGCAGGAATCATCGATCGCTGAAATGACTGAACCTGAAATCGCTGATTCTGAATCAGACACGAGCGCAGCACCTTCGTCAGAGGAGCGATCGCCCACTACAACAAAACTGCTTCAATCGGCTTTGGATACTACCGTTGATCAGGTTTTGACCCACTTACCTAAACTTTTACAGCAGTCAGACCTGTCGCTGCCCAAAGAGGTTGGACTCGCTCCCATGATTCTATCGATCGCGCTTGCCAAGGTAAAGGATTCCGTTGATGGCAATGCTGTAGTTGATACTGTAGTCAATAATTTACCTTCCCTAAATGTACCTTCCTCAAAAGACACTGACTCAAACGACACTAACTTTAAGCAAGCACTTGAAGGACTGCTCGCTTCATCCGTTAGCTTGCCAAATTTAAATCAATCTTTAATCACACAGGCTACTCAGCTGCGGGAAAAGGCAATGCAGCCGATTGATTCAATTCAGCAGTCGGCACAAGAGCGCATTGATACTGTCAAGCGCCAGACTCAACAGCAGTTTGAGATGACTCGAAAAGCAGCAGCAACCGCAGCATGGTGGCTCTTTTTAACAGCGTCTACAGGCGCAGCTTCGGCCGCTTTTGCAGGTGCGTGGGCAGCTGGATTTAATCCTGTAGAATTTTTCTCTTCATATGTTTCTTCATCTGTAGCAATTCTAAATGGGTTGTGAAAGCACCGCTCTGTGACTCTCTTAAGGGGATTGTGAAGAGCCGCTGACCGTAGTAAAAATAGACACATTTTTTATCAGATTTTTTCAAGCTGAGCGGATAGAATTTGGATATTTGATGGCGATCGCGCCGTCCCATGTCTTCGATATGAATTCCGTAGGGGCATGGCAATGCCATGCCCCTACAGACGGGATTGAGAGCCGTGAATCATACTTATACTCAGCTTTGGATTGGCTCATTAGTCATTGAACTCTGGTTAGACGGTTTGAGAAGGTCGATAACGCTTCACTAATTCACTAAAGAGGAGATTTTGGGAATGGACTATGCTGAGGCACTCAAGTGTGCACTTCTTTCGCAAGAAGTCTACAAAAATTTTTCCCAGCTTCGCTTTAGTGGATTTCCCGACATCACGCCAGATTTAATCGACCAAGCAGATACTGATACCCAGTTTGCAATGCTGTCAGACGCTACGAATGAATCTGTTTATGTCACTTTTCGCGGCAGTGAAAAGCGGCTGGATTGGGAAACAAACCTGGACTTTGAGCAAGAAGTTGTTGAATTTCGACAGGAAGTAATTGAAGGGGAAATTGTTCAGGAACAAGAACAAGTCTACCCTTACAAGGGCGCTAGCCAGTCTGGGGCAAAAATGCATCGAGGATTCTCAGAGGCTTATTTATCTGTACGAGGACAAATTCATCGCTACTTAAAAGATCGAAGTACTGTCACTCACTGTACTGTTACAGGGCATAGTCTGGGCGGTGCGCTGGCGACTCTCTGTGCAGTGGATATTCAATACAATTTTCCAAATGTAGCGATCGCCATTTACACGTTTGGTACTCCCAGAGTGGGTAACGACGGCTTTAGAGAATCTTTTAATCGTCGCGTCCCTAATAGCTCCCGATTTATCTATGGAATGGACATGGTGCCTGCCCTTCCAAGAACCTGGCAAGGTTATCGGCACGTTGATACAGAGTACAGACTGGGTCCCCGCTTTAACCTCAACTTTCTCTCTCGCCGCTTTAAGGATCACGATATTCAGAACTATGTGAATGTGCTAAAAGAGCAGGCGCGATAATACGTTAGTGGGAAGTTTAGTGAGAAGTGAGTAATTGAGCGATCGCCTCAACTAATACTGCGGGTTCAATCGGTTTGGATAAGTGAGCCTGATAGCCTGCAGTTAGCGCTCGATTACGATCTTCTTCGCTAGCATAGGCTGTCAAGGCGATTGCCGGGATGAGTCCACCTTGATTGGGGGGTAGCTGTCTAACTTGCCGTAACAGGCTGTAGCCGTCTTCCTCCGGCATCCCGATATCACTCATGAGTAGATCGGGCTGAAATTGCGGTAATGCAACCAGTGCTTCCCTTGTAGAAGTGACGGTGAGGGCGATCGCACCGGCTTCTTCTATGACAAAAGAAAAGAACTCACGAGTATCCGGATCATCATCGACAATTAAGATCTTTTTGTCTACAAGCATTGAAGAATGAGAAGTAGGATTGGAGTCCAACTCATCTTCCCTTTCTATCTCGTTTGCTAAAAGCGGCAGTTTTACGGTAAAAGTTGCCCCTTGTCCCTCGCCCATACTTTCTGCATAGACACTGCCGCCGTGTAGCTCCACCAGTTGCCGCACAATGGCTAACCCCAATCCCAAACCACCATAGCTGCGGGTAATTGAGGCATCTGCCTGACGAAAGTGATCAAAGATGTAAGGTAAGAAGTCAGGCGTAATTCCTTTGCCCGTATCGCTGACTCGGATCTGGGCTTCAGAGCCAATCGCTTCTAGCCAAATATGAACGTGACCTCCAGTTGGCGTGAACTTAATTGCATTGGACAAGAGGTTCCAAACAATCTGCTGTAGGCGATTTGGGTCACCTGCCACCAGTCCCACTAATGGACTAAAGAAAAACTGAATGTGAATTGATTTTGCTTCTGCTGCCAGACGCATTGTCTCGATTGCTGCTTCGATGCAGGTGACTAAATTCACAGGACAAACATTGAGGCTAAACTTACCTTGAAGAATGCGCGAAATGTCGAGCAGGTCTTCGATCAGTTGAGTTTGTAGTCTGGCGTTGCGCTCAATGGTTTCCAAGGCACAGGTAGTTGTAGCTTCGTTAAACTGACGCGATCGCAACAGTTTTGCCCAACCTAGAATGGCATTGAGAGGCGATCGCAACTCATGAGAAAGCACTGCCAAAAACTCATCTTTAACCCGATTTGCCTCCTGTGCCTGCTGATAAAGTTTGGCATTGTCCAACGCTAAGGCCGCGCGGTGAGCCAATTCCTCTGCCAAAGCAATATCAGCTTGAGTGTAGTGCCGACCTGACGCAGCCGTAAAGCAAAACGTCAGCACCCCCAACCTCTGGTTATGAACCGTCAGCGGCACAGCCATGACTGAACAAGGCTGATAGTCTTGCATAAATTGGAGATGTTCAGGATTGAGTGCAATCGCCTGCAACCACTCATCAGAAACATAGGGAATAAAAGTTGTATCACCACTCAAAAGTACTTTAACGACTGGATGATACTCCGACTTATTAGGTGGAATGTACTGTCGAATCTGCTCAAACCACGTCTGTTTCTCCGGATCAACATGATGACAAGCAACTCGCTGAATCTGATTGTCTGCCGTGACTACATCAAAAAAGCAACAGTCTGCCAAGAAGGGAACTGCCGAACGAGCAATACTGGTGAGCGTGGTTTGATAGTCTAAAGAAGTGGCTAATACTGAACTAGATTCAGCCAAAAAGCGCTGCCCTGCTTCGACTTGCTTAATCTCTTCAATATCAGTTGCAGTGCCAAACCAATAGAGAATGTCTCCCTGGTCATTCTTCAGTGGCACGACACGGGCTAAATGCCACCGGTAAGTCTGGTCAAACCGCTTCAGGCGACACTCTACTTCATAAGCTTCTCCAGCCTGAATTGCTTCCGTCCGGGTTGCTAGGGTTGATTCAAAATCGTCTGGGTGAATGACTTCGCGCCATAGACCCACACCCAGTTCTAAAGCTGCACCTGTGTATTCTTTCCAGCGATCATTGAAAAACTCAATCCTCCCATCTGGCTCATTAATCCACATTAACTGAGATACAGCATTTGCCAAAGTGCGATAGCGATTTTCGCTCTCACGCAGTTTTGCTTCTGCCTGCAAACGCTCGGCTTCGTTACGCTTGCGATCGCTGATATCAGTTGTACTGCCAACAATACGAGTTGGTTGCCCGTCCGCGTTTCGAGAAACCACTAACCCCTGATCCTGCACATAAACATACTGGTTGTTTTTATGGCGAATCCGACACTCGATCGCGTAACGATCGCCTTTTGCGACTGCTGCGGCAAATTCTGCAGTAGCACGGGGCAGATCTTCTGGGTGGATTTGCGCTGACCACCACTCACTGGTAAGTTCAACTTCCTCTGGAGAGTAGCCCAGAATGTGTATCAGCCCATTGCTTCGCTCAACCGTGCTCCGCTCAAAATCCCAATCGTAAACCAGACAATTGACAGCAGTTGTTGCTAGTTCAAAGCGTTGATTCGCTAACCGGAGGTCTGCCTCAATTTGCTTAAGGTGAGTGATATCGATTGCGCTGACACCCACTCCTAAAAGTTGACCATCGGGCAGGCAAACAGGATAGTAGTCAACCAGGCTATGACGAAGCAGCCCAGGAGGGTTAGTCTCACCGTTGATCTCCTGATTGAGCAATGGTTCTCGGCTTTGCATCACCTGCTGTAGAACAGGGGTGAATATGGGTGCCCAACCCGGAAGAACTTCTTCTACAGTACGTCCTAAATGTTCACGGACAGGAATGCCATTCATTGCAGCGAGAGCTTCGTTAATGTGAACATAGCGCAAATTCTGGTCCAAAAAGGCGATCGCTACAGGTGAACTATTTAACAGTGCAGTGAGTAAGGCTTCACTTTCGCGCAGGGCATTTTCTGCCTGTTTTCGCTCAGTGATATCTTCGGTGATACCCATCACTGAACCAATTGCCCCGTCGGGCGCAGGCTCAGGAATAATCCTCGACTGATAATACTTTCCCTCAAAATCGAACTCTACTTGCGTCACCTGACGAGTGGCGATCGCCTCATTACACTTTGACTCAAAGCGATCGCAAATCTCAGCAGGTAGCCCAACTTCACGCCCTGTTTTGCCCAAAAAATCTTGCCAGGGTATACCCGTAATGCGCTCTACGACAGGACTGATAAAAATGTGGCGTAAGTTGCAGTCAAGCCGGAAAACCACATCTGGCAAATTTTCTACAAGGGTATGAAACTCCTGCTTATAGCGGTCTAACTCTTTCTGCAAACGTATGCATTCTTCTTTGTAATTTCTGGAATCTTTCCTAGAAAGATCAATCGCTTCAGAAGTCATAAGCTATGTTTTTCCTCTAAAGCAAATCTAGGGCATTGCTAAGTGGAGATAGTTGAAACATAGGGGCATCTTATCTGCACTTAAATACACTCTTAGATTAGGAAATACCGATCTACTCAAAATTTTGGACATGCAGTCTGCACCTCGTCCTATAGTAACGAGAATATGCCAATTGGTATAGATTCTAATGTATCAAAGGAATGATATCTATTACTAGACGATATCAATGCAGAGGTTTGCAGATCTTGACTTCCTTAGAGGGCTAAAAATTTAAGGACTTTAGTAGAAGAGAAGTGTTGGGATGGACTCTTTTTGGCGATCGCCCCAGCCAGTAACTCCTAGACCTACCCAGAGATAGGTTCACGATCAAAAGTTCAGCGCTTAGGGTACAGGAGAAACGGTTCTAGAGTCTGTCTAAATGGAGAAAAATTATGCAACTCGCCGAAAAAGTAGCGCTAATCACTGGAGCGGGTTCTGGAATTGCCAAAGCGACTTCTTTATTGTTTGCTGCTGAAGGAGCAAAAGTAGCGGCACTGGGCCACAGTGAGGATGAATTAAAGCAGACTGTAGAAGAAATTCAGGCAAAGGGTGGCGAGGCAATTCCAGTAATTGCAGATATTTCTCAGCCAGATCAGATGCAGCAGGCAATCCAAAAAATTGAGCAACAGTGGGGAAGACTCGATATCGTATTTGCCAACGCAGGAATTAACGGAGTCTGGGCATCCCTGGAAGAATTAACCCCTGAAGATTGGGATAAAACGCTGGACGTTAATCTTAAAGGTACTTTCTTAACCGTGAAATATGCCGTTCCTTTGCTCAAGCAGCGCGGCGGTTCTGTAGTCATCACCTCATCAGTGAATGGGACTCGAATCTTTAGCAACACGGGCGCAACGGCCTATTCCTGCTCCAAAGCGGCTCAGGTTGCTTTCACCAAAATGGTGGCTTTAGAACTGGCTAAACATAAAATTCGGGTGAATGTGATTTGTCCGGGGGCGATCGAAACGAACATTGATGAAAACACCGAGCGTCGGAATCTGGAACATATTGCAGAACCAGTCGAGTTTCCTGAAGGCAAAATTCCGTTGACTGACGGCAAACCTGGCACCTCTGAGCAGGTTGCTCAACTAGTGATGTTTTTAGCCTCGGATTTATCTAGTCACATTACAGGCACTGAAGTTTGGATCGATGGTGCGGAGTCCTTATTGAAGGCATAAAAGTTGAAGGTATAAAAGCAGTGCGATTTAGTTTGTAAGTACCGCAACAAGCTTAGATTGCAACAGGCTTGGAGTGTTGGGTTACGCTTTGCTTCACCCAACCTACAGTAACTTAACTCTAGCAGGAGAAAACAGGTGGAATATCGGCATCTAGGCAAGCACGGCATCCGGGTTTCGGAGGTGTGCTTGGGATCTTGGCTGACATACGGCTCGGCAACGGAAGAAGATGTAGCGCGATCGTGCATCGAGCGGGCTTATGATTTGGGCATTAATTTTTTTGATACGGCAAATGTTTACGCTAGAGGAGAAGCCGAAAAGGTCGTTGGCAAAGTGTTGGGGCAATACCCACGTCACTCTTATGTGCTGGCAACGAAGGTTTACTTTCCGATGGGTAATGGTCCTAACGATCGCGGACTATCACGCAAACACATTTTAGAGCAGTGTGATGCCAGCTTAAAGCGACTGGGAGTAGAATACATCGATCTCTATCAGGCTCACCGCTATGACACATCTGTGCCTTTAGCGGAGACACTGATAGCGTTTGATCACTTAGTGAAGCAAGGCAAGATTTTGTATTATGGTGTGTCAGAATGGAGTGCTGGTCAAATCGCTCATGCCACTGATTTAACACGATTAGCAGGGCTCAGTCCGATCGCCTCTAACCAACCTCAATACAACATGCTTCAGCGGCAAATTGAGAAAGCAGTGATGCCGCTTTGTGGACGCGAGGGAATTGGCATCATTAACTTCTCACCTTTGGCGCAAGGCTTACTCACAGGCAAATATAAGCCAGGGCAACCGCTGCCAGAAGGTTCACGGGCAAGTGACCCGAAGCAAAATGCATTCCTCAATCGGGGAGAACTAGATCAGCAGCTTCTCACTCAGGTTCAAAAACTGGTGCCCTTATCAGAACAAGAGGGAATGAGTTTATCTCAGTTGGCTTTAGCCTGGTGTTTGAGGAACCCAGAGTTGAGCAGTGTAATCATCGGAGCAAGCAAGCCCTCCCAGGTTGAGGAAAATGTAGGCGCAGTCGGCAAAAAGCTGTCAGCAGAAACTTTGGAAGCGATCGCCCAAATCATTAAAGATACTCATCTCACCGATGACTAAAACCTGAGTGCGACTTCTCAAAGAAATCGCAGATCTTACCTCTCAATCCAGTGCCGTTTTTACTGAAGCTAACTCGCTAGACGCAATTTAGGAGAATTGGAATGCCAGAGATTTGGGGCAAAATGCCCATTAAAGAACAGCCCTGGTCAACTGTTGGAGGCGTGCAGGGAGTTGAGCAATTTGAGCGAGGTGTAGAGCTAGACTGCGGCAATGCTCGGGTCATTATTAGCATCCTTGCGGCAAATTTGGTACGGGTGCAAATGGCTCCTAATAATGAGTTTTCACCCAGGCGATCGTGGGCTACACCCGTAGCAGATGAAGAATGGGATCAGGTGCCGTTTGAGCTACAGGAAACTCCAGAGTCTCTGGAACTAAAAACAGAGAAAATTCGCGTCACAATTGAACGCCATCCAGTCCAAATTACCTGTTTTGACTCGTCAGGACGAGCTTTTGCTCAGGATGCAGAACCGGGCATGGCCTGGCGGCAAGGGGCGATCGCCAACTGGAAGCAAATCGCAGAAGATGAACACTTCTATGGTTTTGGTGAACGGACAGGACTGCTAGATAAACGGAGCGATCGCCTCACCAACTGGACAACCGATTCACTCGACTACACCGCACTCACCGATGAGATGTATCAGGCAATTCCATTTTTTATGGCATTGCGACCCCAGTTAGGCTATGGCATCTTTTTCAACACCACTTTCTGGAGCCAGTTTGACATTGGCGCTGAACAGTATGGAGTCTGGAAGATGCAAAGCCAGAGCAAAGACCTAGACTATTACATCATCTACGGACCTGAACCGGCTCAGATCCTACAAACCTACACTCAACTGACTGGACGAATGCCAATGCCGCCCCGCTGGTCATTGGGCTATCACCAGTGCCGCTGGAGCTACGACTCCGAAGAAGAGGTACGTCAGCTTGCTCAAGAGTTCCGCGATCGCCAGATTCCCTGTGATGTGATTCACCTGGATATTGATTACATGCGCGGTTACCGCGTGTTTACCTGGAGTCCTAAGCGCTTTCCCGACCCCAAAACGATGGTAAAAGATTTATCTCAGGATGGGTTTAAGTTTGTCACAATCGTCGATCCAGGTGTAAAAGAAGAAACGGAAGCCGACTACTTGCCGTTTGAGGAAGGTTTAGAACATGACTACTTCGTGAGAACGGCTGAGGGCAAAATTTTTCATGGTTATGTCTGGCCCGGTCGTGCCGTTTTTCCGGACTTCTTGCGACCTGACGTGCGTGAATGGTGGGGCAACCTGCAAAAGGAGCTGACAGATGTCGGCATTGCAGGCGTCTGGAACGACATGAACGAACCCGCTATGAACGATCGCCCCTTTGGAGATCCGGGTAAGAAAATGTGGTTTCCGCTCGACGCTCCTCAAGGACCTGCTGACGAGCAAACTACTCACGCAGAAGCACACAACCTGTATGGGCAAATGATGGCGCGGGCCTGCGCTGAGGGATTGGAGCGGCTACGTCCGAATGCGCGATCGTTTGTGTTGACCCGATCTGGCTACGCAGGCGTGCAGCGCTGGTCTGCTGTATGGACAGGCGATAACCAGTCACTTTGGGAATATCTGGAGATGTCATTGCCAGCGCTCTGTAACCTGGGGCTATCTGGTGTAGCTTTTGTCGGGGAAGACATTGGCGGCTTTGCAGGCAACGCAACGGCGGAGCTATTCGCCCGTTGGATGCAGGTAGGAATGCTTTATCCAATGATGCGGGCGCACTCCACGACTGCCAGCGCTCGTCATGAACCCTGGGTGTTTGGCGATCGCGTCGAAAAGATTTGTCGAGAATACATCGAACTGCGCTATCGGCTGCTGCCCTACCTTTACACGCTATTCTGGGAAGCTGCCAGCACAGGCGCACCTATTTTGCGTCCACTGCTTTATCATTTTCCTAACGATCCCAAAACCTATAACCTCTATGATCAGGTATTGCTAGGGCCGTCACTAATGGCTGCACCCGTGTATAGACCTGGTGTTGAGGAGCGACTTGTATACCTGCCTAAAGGCGAGTGGTACGACTGGTGGAGCGGAGAAACGTACCAAGGTGCAAACCACATTCTGGCTCAAGCACCCCTAGAAACAATGCCGCTATTTGTTCGGGCAGGCGCAATCATTCCCTTAGCACCCGTGATGCAGTACACGGACGAACGCCCAATGGATGAACTGCGGCTACGAGTCTATCCCGGGGAAGGAGAATGGACGCTCTACGAAGATGATGGTCACTCATTTGAGTACCGCACCGGAGCTTGGGCAACCACAACCTATCGGGTACACAGCGACGGACCACAAACAATCGTCGAAATCACGGCTCGTCAAGGAGAATGGCAACCGCGATCGCGCCAAGTGATTGTAGAAGTCGTCGGCAAAGGAGAACAACAGTTTGAGGATGATGGAAGCGATCGCCGCTTTACCTTCTAACACCTAATGCTTTGAATTGAAAGGGAAAGGGAGAGAAAGGGAAAGTGCCGTTGGCTGGCTTTCATTCCTTTCCCTTTTCCTTTTTTCGGAGCACTAAAGTTTCTAACGATGTGAAGCCTCATTATTTTTATCCAAAACAAACTTGCGTCTTTGTGAAGGATCGAGTGAATTGTACTCACCATAAAAGTTGGAAAACTCCCAAAACTTCTGGATAGCACGTAGAATTACGTTCTTTTGACGCGGTTGTTCAAATGATTGGAACTCAGTCTTAATTACAGATCTCATTGCTTTTCTCCTGACTTTTTAGTTGACAATTCAAGTCTAGGCAGCAACTCAAAAGTGTTCAATCTAGCAAATCAATAGCTTCTATGAATAACGTTCATACAATTAGCTAACCAGCAAAATTTACAGAACTAGTAAGCCAAAAATAGCATTTTTATAAGCAATTAATAACTAATAAAAACTTGCTCATATCAATTCTCTTTAAGGCTGCATATTTTGGAGCGTGCCCCGCGTACGCGGGGCACGCTCCAAAATATGCAGCTTATGTAGAAACGGTATCAAGGCTATGTTATTCAAATTAGAAATTGCGATCTACTAAATTGTGTCGCTCCTATCCTGATTTGAACAGGTTCAATTTCAAAGAATAGTAATAGTACAGTTTCTAAAAATTCTAAGAATTGGAGCTATAAAGGAAAGGACACCCCGTAAAGGTTGAAATGCCCTTGATCCACCCGCGACGACAAACTAGATGCAAGCTGCTACTCTGAACGCAAGCAAGCAGAGACAAAGCTACAAGAGCAAGAGCAATTTCTGCGGCAGATGATTGACAGCACATCCCCAACCCCTAATCCCCAATCTCCGATTCTGCTACAGACCTTTAATTGGTAAGCTATCTTAATGGTGTTTGTAGCGATCTAGACTATGGCGACTATTAACGACAACTATCTCAAGCTGAAAGCGGGCTACCTGTTTCCAGAAATTGCACGACGGGTCAATGCTTTTGCAGAAGCAAATTCTGATGCCAAAATTATTCGTTTGGGAATTGGTGATGTAACGGAACCGTTGCCCCCAGCCTGTCGCGATGCCATGATCAAAGCGGTCGAGGAAATGGGCGATCGCCAGAGCTTTCGAGGTTACGGTCCAGAGCAAGGCTATGCCTGGTTGCGCGAAAAGATTGCTGCACAAGATTTTCAGTCACGAGGCTGTGAAATTGATGCCTCAGAAATTTTTATTTCCGATGGCTCTAAGTGTGACTGTGGCAATATCCTCGACATTTTTGGCAATAACAACTCGATTGCAGTGACTGACCCAGTTTATCCGGTGTATGTCGATACAAATGTGATGGCAGGGCACACCGGAGAGTTCAATGAGGCAGGGGAATATGGCGGTCTAGTCTATTTGCCGATCACGGCTGAAAACAACTTTACCGCACAGATTCCAACTGAAAAGGTAGATTTGATTTACCTCTGTTTTCCGAATAATCCGACGGGGGCGATCGCCAGCAAAACTCACCTTCAGGCATGGGTAGATTACGCCAGAACTAACGGTTCTATCATTTTCTTTGACGCAGCCTACGAAGCCTTTATCTCTGATCCTGATATTCCTCACTCGATTTACGAGATTGAGGGAGCGAGGGAATGTGCGATCGAATTTCGCTCATTCTCCAAAAATGCAGGCTTTACCGGAACTCGCTGTGCCTTTACCGTCGTTCCCAAAGCTCTGACCGCAAAAGCCGCCGATGGCTCAGATGTAGATCTGTGGAAGCTATGGAATCGTCGCCAGTCCACTAAATTTAATGGTGTATCTTATATCGTGCAGCGAGGAGCCGAGGCAGTCTACTCAGACGAAGGGCAAGCTCAAACCAAAGCACTGGTGAGCTTCTACATGGAAAATGCTCGAATCATTCGGGAGCAACTCACCGCAGCAGGGATACAAGTGTATGGTGGTGTGAATGCTCCTTATGTTTGGGTTAAGACTCCTAACGATCTCACTAGCTGGGAGTTTTTTGATAAGCTGCTGCACACTGTGAACGTTGTCGGCACTCCTGGCTCAGGCTTTGGTGCGGCAGGAGAAGGCTACTTCCGCATTTCAGCCTTCAACAGTCGAGAAAACGTAGAGGAAGCAATGGCACGAATCACCGAGAAGTTTAAGCTGTCATAGGGTTCGTCCAACATAAGTCTGGACCCTTGTAGTTCTACCGATTAGGGGGATCCCAAGAACAGGGCAATTAACTCTTGTGATGGTGCCTGATTACCACGCGCCATCAAGTTCTTGCCCTGAAGTGCCGCTGCTACACGGGCAACATTGGCACCATGATGGTAAGCACACTGGAGCATCTCATCTGTGATGCCCAGTGGCTCCATATTAGGTCCACCGCTTCTGCCATGAGCGCCCCAGTGACTTCCAGCAACGCCTGAGCCAGGAGTGGTTTTGGGCAACGGCACTAAAATCATTCCTGCCCCTGCCATCGCGGCTAGCAGTCCCAGTTGAGCAATTTCCACTCCTGCCCCGGCATTGCCATAGCCACCACCAACAGAAAACACACCACCAACCTTGCCAACCAGGTCATCGGTTAGCCAAAGAACTTCGATCGTGTTTTCGATAAACTGTTTCACCCTTGCATCTGCGGAACGATGGCGCAGAGGTGTTCCTAGCAATAGCGCATCACAAACACGAACTTCTTCTCTCGTTGCTTCTGTTGCTTCACGTAGAGTGACCGTCATTGCTTCTACCGATCGCGCACCATCGGCAACTGCCTCAGCCATTTTTTGGGTGTTTCCCAATGTTGATGTGTAAACGACCAAAACGCTGGTCATGGCATCCATCCCTACACCTCGACTAGTTTGGCAAGAATTTCTTGGTACATAATAGTTTGAATCGTTTGCCCTACCCCTTCTGACCAGGAATTGGCAAGTTCTGCCATCACTTGATTAGTTGAGGTCAGTGTGACACCATGCTTTTCCATGCGTCTCAAGGCAGTTTCATCAGCTAGCGTTGTGGGTGAGCCGCCTGCATCTACCACAACCTGTACTTCAAACCCATCTTCGATTGCACTGATGACCGGATAAACAATACACACATCATTTGTTAAACCCGCCATAATCAGCTTTTTTTTGCCTGTGGCTACGACCGCGTTTTTGTATTCGTCGTATTCCCGGCAGTCTACCACTCCAGGACGTTTAATTCGCTGGTTGTAGGCTTCAGGCGCGATTTCCTGTAAATCGTCGAGCAACAATCCCTGAAAATGATCTTCCATGCTGCTTGTTAACACCAGTGGCATCCCACTTTCAACTGCTGTACGTGCTAAAGCACGAGTGTTCTGCACAATTTCTTCACGAGGCAAGTTGCGAGCAAGTTTAAGGGTGCCCTGCTGATGGTCAATCAACAGCATTGCCGCATTCTCAACGGTGAACTTGTTCTTCATTTGATTCTCCTAAGATTAGATATGCTGGCGGGTTCTCACAAAGCAGAGACTGTGCAGAATGTCTTTGAGCTGAACACGATTTACAGCTTAGCGATCTGCTTTTTTGCTGTCGCTAATCTTTAGAACCGAATGAGCCTAGCAATACAGCTAGTCTTTAAATCAACAGAAGTTAAGGGACACTCCTAGACTTCGTTGGGTGTTAATGCCGTTTCTATAAAAACGGGCTACAGATAGAGAAGCACCCGCGTCGCAGGGTGCTTCTCTATCTGTAGCCCGAATTCTTGGAGTTGGTGTTAATTCCACATACACATCAAGCCTTACAGAGACGTTGCTCTGGCGCGAGTTTTCTTCGCTTCATAAAACTGAGAAGCGCCATACCCTAACGTATAAATCAGTCCAGCATTACTGGATGCGCCTACCGCAGCACCGACAAGCGGAATCAGTTCGACAATACCCAGCCCAACTTTGAGGGCACTGGAACCACCCAGAGACAAGCCGAAAATACCTAGCACTTCGCCCCGTCGAGTTGGGTCGTTTAGCGGAAAGTCGTAGGCAGCGGCAATACGATACACCATCTCAGCCTGAAGCGTAGTGACTGCGGCGATGTCAACGGCAAATAGGGTTAGCGCTAAAGGTGGAATAAAGTTTGTCAGTAAGCCAATGCCACCTGCTTTCATAGCAGTGTCTACCATGATGCGGTGAGCAAGCTGCTCTGAAGTTTCTGAAGGATATTGCTGGCGCAGTTGATCTACTTCTTTCTGCGCTTGCTCTATGTCAACCTGTCCTAAGGCAGTCATGAGCAGATTAATTCCTGGCACTTTGGAGGCGTACTTGGTGAACGGATGCTCTGCAATGGGGGCAACCATGTGTCCCACAGTGGTGGTGCCTTGTTCAACGAACTGTTGAGCTACAGGCATGACCACGTCTCCAACAACGGTGGTAGCGCCAGCAACGCCGTCCGTTGCAAATTTGACGGCATCGGAAGTTGCTTTGGCAGCTGAAGCTCCGATGGTCATCGCGGTGGCGATCGCATCCTTAAAGGGGTCTTGCTGTGAATTCTTATCCTGGTTTGTCATCTCTCTCAATATAGATTTAGCTTAATTAAAACTCAAAATCTCTAGGTAGAAGCGATGCCCTACGCTATTTCAATCCTAAAGTCTTGGATTGCATTGAGTTCATATTATCCCAATGCTTTGTGAAGCTACATGTAACAAAGGGAGTAGTCCGAATGGCGTTTTACAACTTGCTAATTAAGAAAAGACTTGGCACAAACGTTCTGTTCGAACTTACTTAGACTCTGCAATTTGAGCTTCTGTAGTCGTTAACTTGCGAGTCATTAAATAACGTTTTTGATCCGTGAATCCCAGCTTACGATAGACAGCTTGGGCGTTGGTATTAGCATGTTCTACTTCCAGGTGAAGTGTATGCACCTCCAAGGAACGGCAAACGTCCTCCAGAAATTGAAACGTTACTCTGCCAATGCCCTGACCGCGATCGCTTTCACGGATATAAATTTCATCTACAAACGCATCACGTCCTAAATACTCTATGCTGTAGCCCAGCGTTAGAACTACGTAGCCAACTGCTTGCAGCTCGCGACAGATAAACCACACTCGTCCCCATTCTGGATGACGAATCAAATTTTCCAGCGCTGCCCGCACCTGCACCAGATCAAATGGGTGTCCATCGTACTCATAATATTCTTGAACAAGGATCAGCAGATTATCAACATCAGTCAGTTCTGTCAGTCTAAAGTCAATTTCCATCGCTTCAATGCTTTCAGACTTCTATTAAATATTCAACATTGAAGCAGATCTCCAACCTTTCTCGAAAGGTTGGAGATCTGTGCGCCTGGATAAAATAACATTCACACCACAACAAAATGATTGTTGGTCAGGTTGAGGTTTGGAGCAAGCGTTGCTAATTGCCTTGCAGCCTGACCACCAGTACCATCCTGGTCAAACCAGAGGGCACCTGTCGTATTGTTGTAGCCGATGCGATGAGTGATGGCAGTCGCAGAGGCTCCCAGAGTAAATTGGTTGGCTGCTAGTAACCCTGTTCGCAATCCTGAAAATCCACGAGATGAAAGCTGAATCAAATCAGCGGCAACTTCAAAGTCAAGGATTCGGTCGGATCGTTCATTGGGTGCATTGAAGCTGAAGCGATCGCGCCCTGTTCCACCTGTGAGGCGATCGCGTCCTATGCCACCCGTGAGTAAATCATCTGCTCCCCCACCATTGAGCGTGTCGTTTCCAATTCCACCATTGAGCGTATCCCCCTGGCTACCGCTCAGCAGCGTATCATTACCGGCTAAGCCCTGTAGAATCACACTGCCTGCGGTAAACTCAGAAGCATTGATCAGGTTGCGGCTGTTGCCGCCAATCAAGGTCACGGATTCAATGCTTGTGAGCGTGTCTACATAGGGACGAACAATCGTGTTGGGGTTGGTATTGAGGGTAATCGTCAGTGTGGTGAGGCGGGTGTTGGTCAGAGTGTAATAGCGGACATCTCCGACCTCTAGGAGGCGATCGCTACCGCTGCCTCCGTTGATGGCGTCCCAACCTGCGCCACCTGTGATTACATCATTTCCTGCTTCGCCATTGATTCGGTCATTACCGGTATCCCCGTGCATAGAGTCATTGCCGTCTCCTCCCCAAAGGGAGTCATTGTTTGCCCCGCCAGAGATAAAGTCATTGCCATCACCCCCATGCAGAGAATCATTACTGTTGTTTCCATAGAGGCGATCATTACCCATTCCACCGTTCAATATGTCGTGGCTTGACCCACCTCGGAGTTGATCGTTGCCAACTCTGCCATCAAGCCATACGGTGCCATTGGTGAAAGCAGAAGCGTTGATGATATTAGCTCCGCTTCCACCTGTGAGGTAGGCAGATTCCATACTGAGCAATGTATCAGTGCCTAATCCAGTGAGTCGAGTGTTGGTCAGGGTGAAGTTAACATTGCCGATTTCTTGAACCGAATCAAATCCGTTGCCGCCATGCAGGACATCATTACCTGTGCCACCGTGCAATCCATCAATCCCCTCGCCGCCATACAAAATATCATTTCCTGTGCCACCCCAAAGCTGGTCGTTTCCGGCATCTCCATTGATGGAATCATTTCCTCCTTCACCACGTAGGGCGTCATTTCCTGTGCCACCTCGAATGACATCAGCAAGAGAACTGCCGTAAACTGTGTCGTTGCCTCCTCCAGGTAGAATTCGCACACCTTCGATTTGAGTTCTGGGGAGGCGTACAATGCTCTCACGGTTGACGAGGAAATCGAGGCGATCGCCCGCTACCGAATTAATATCAATTGTGTCGGCAATCGCACCTGGAAATCCTCTAACCGTGACAACCCGACCATCATCCAATTGGCTATTTACAGGGGTATGAGTGACTCGCGCATTAGCATATTCAGCCGCGACTTCATAACCAATGGAGGCCAGGGTATTTGCAGCGCGAGAGTCATTGCTGGCATTGTCCACAAAGGCGGCATAGAAGACGACCTGCCCGTTGTTAAAGGTGATTCGCCCTGCTTCCGATCGCTGAAAGTGATTTCCCAAAGCTGGCTTAGCCACAAAATCTCCCGGATTTCCTGTCCAGGAATTGTTGCCCCCTTTATTTTGAAACTCCAGCAGGTTTGCCCAATCAGGCGACAAGAAATCATTGCTAGGAGAAGGATAAATCGCATTATTGTAGGAACGGCTGGCTAAACCTTTGGTATTCACACCACGGTTGGCATCCAACCCCAAAATGCGCCAGAAAGCAGAATGAGAAATTGGATCGAGTAGTGAATTCTCGTTAGCATGAATACGCTGCAACATTCTCACCATTTCGCGTGGAGTAGACAGGTTATCAAATCCCGCTCGATAGTCGCCTCCCGGACCAGTAGTGTTATGGGCACTAGGGGCACCCGTTCCGGTCATGTAGCGGTTCACCCGCGTCACATTCAAGCCTAAATTACGTAACTCCTGGTTGATTTGATTTCTGCCCAGAAAGTCAATGAGCCGATTGGTTGCCCAGTTGTTGCTGTTGGCAATCATCGTTTCTCCCAGGAAGTTGAGGGTATAGTTTGCGTTGGCACGCAGACCCGGAATGGGATTATTGGGATTGCCCTGGTTATTGCCGTACTGGCTACCCGAATTAATTGTGGACTGGTAAGAAATGTTTGGGTCGCGGTCAATCCGCCGCATCAGCGCATAAAGAATTCCAATTTTGATTGTGCTAGATGTGCCAAAAGCCTGATCAGGATTAACGAGAGAGCTTGCACCTGTGGTGAGGTTAATCACTGCTGCTCCAGAACGACCGGAAGCATTGTCTGTGTGAAAGTCGAGGCGATCGCGCAAGGTAGAAAGAGAGGTCGTTACCATTTTGAGTCTCCTGAGTGTGAGGTTAGCTGTCTCTCACTCCAGAAAAATTCTGGTGTTTTATGCAAATGAGAATTTTTTGTGGCGCTGATGGCTGTTAAACCCTTGTTGCGGGGTTGCGCCTAGTCATGCCAAGTTATACAGAATTGGGCTCGCAAACAGGCACTATCTTTGTGCAGGGGCGAGGCTCTGTGTACGGGCGAAGCATTCGGACATAATGCTTACAACTCAATCGCAATCTTCTGTCGAATGCTTCGCCCCTACCGATACTGATACCTCGGAGACGGATTTGATATTAGAGGCTCTGGGGATGAGGAAATTCGATAATAGGAACTGCGATCGCCTTATCCAATTGGAGCAATTTGAGGTGAAACAAATTCAAACACTGAGCTATTTAGGTTCAGTCCCACGGCATTCTGCACAAACCCAACTAGATCCGAAGAGTTGCCATTGACGCGGCGAATGCCTGTCCCTTGTACATTGCCGCCCAATTCTGGAAGGAAGATGAACTGGTTTTGTACGACATAATCTGATGCTGTTCCATTTAGCACGATGTTGTCTCCCGCCGACAAGTCGGTGATGACAGCAAAGTCTGTGCCGCCTCCTGTCGCGTAATAGGCATTGAAGGTATTACCTAAGCTGAACCTATCATTGCCACCACCGCCTGTGAGGATATCGATTTCGCCTGCACCAGGATTGCCACCTATGAGCGGAGAGGTTCGGACTCCGGTTAAGAGATCGTTACCCCCACCTCCGTTTAAGCGATCGCGACCTCTACCGCCAATCAGATTATCGTTACCCCCATTTCCTGATAGCCGATCATTTCCGTCCATTCCAGAGAGAATATTGTTGGCGTTATTGCCCGTAATCACGTTATTCAACACATTGCCAAAGCCAAAGATTGGAGCGGCTCCTGTCAGAATCAGGTTTTCTACGTTATCCGGCAAAGTGGTGTTGATAGCAGATCGAATCGTATCAGTTCCCTGGTTAGCCCCTTCGATGACGCGATCGCCAGCGGTCACATAATAGTTGTCATTGCCCAGTCCACCTAACATGGTGTCTGCGCCTAATCCACCATTGAGGGTATCGTTGCCCAACCCACCGAACATTCTGTCGTTACCATTACCACCGTCTAAGTAATCGTTGCCGCGCTCGCCATACATGCGGTCGTTGCCGTTTCCGCCAAACATTCGATCGTTGCCATTGCCGCCAAAGAGCAGATCATTGCCTTGCTCGCCAAAAATAGTGTCGTTTCCGTCACCGCCAAAAATGGTGTCGTTTCCGGGAACACCGACATTTACACCTCTAGGACTGCGATCGCCATAGATTACGTCATTGCCTCTCAACCCTGATAAGCGATCGTTTCCTCCAAAACCATAGATTGCATCGTCGTTAAGTGTACCGATGCGAACGTCTGCATTTGCGGTTCCAATAATGACTGCCATGATAGTTTCTCCAAAGTGATGATTGCAGGAACAGTAAATTTTCTGTTCGACTATCACTCCGGGAAACGGTGGCAAAATTATGCAAAGGAATCAAATTTTAAGTTTTGAAACAAATGGCATAATCTGAAGCAATTAGTGTGGAGTAAAGGTAAATAGCTTTGACTCGTCAAACGAAACAGCGTTTCATAATATTGGTGAAATAGGATTGAACGCTGAGTGAGACAGTCTGAGCAAGACAGTTTTAGCAGGGTTTCCATTATGGATGACCGACTTACACAACTGGTGCAGGAAGCCCAACTGCTGGTGAGTAAGGGTGAGCAATCGCCTGTGCAGCTACCGATATTGACATTGGTGGATGAAATTTTGCGATCGCGTCCTGTCGGTCGAGCGCTACCCGGACAACCGCTATCCGAGGTTTATCAGAAGATTTTTGAGCATACTCGTAACCACTTATTAGATGTAATTGTGGAGGCGTTAAGTCATTACAATTCTGCACGAGAATCTGCACGAGATTGGGCGATCGCCCTACAAACGGCTGCATTAAAACAGGTGTTAGATGATGTCCAGCTAAAACAATTAGCAATGGAGGCACAGCGTCATCCTTGCCAAACGGTTGAACGGCAACATGCACTCACGCAGTTGGTTACTGCGATTAAGCTTTCAGGGCGTTTGGCTCGTCCCCACCGCACCACTTTTACGCCATCTTTCTATGAATTGCTGTATGACGAGGCGGTGAACCGCACGTTGACGTATATCTGCTGCGCGATCGACAACTACGACCCGGAGCGGGGAGATAAGAAGTTTATGAACTGGGTTAACTTTCGGTTAGAGCGGGTGATGATTGATTGTCGCCACGAGTTTAGCGATCGCGAAACCACTGAATTACCCAACCTGAACGACTTGGAACATCTCGCCCAACCTGAGGAGTCTGATTCACCTGTCCAGCTTTTGCGAGACTACATTGAGCAGGATGCTGAGCAGGTGTTTCGACAAACTCACATTCGCGATCGCCCCGATGCTAACTTTCGCAACATTGCCCTCGATCGGTTTGATGATAAAAGCTGGGAAGACATTTCCGTGCGTCTGGGTATCAAAATTCCCACTTTGAGCAGTTTCTTTCAACGGTGTTGTCAAAAATTTGCCCCCAAATTTCAGGAGCATCTGTTCAGTTAATCGCTATTTTTTCCGGGGGAACCTATGATTCATCTCGAACCACCTTTCACGGTTACGTTAGCACTGGCGGCACATCGACAGGCGGAGCGGTTGCGACAGCAGCACACCGCTTCGCCCAAAGCAAAGCAGGTTTACTTGAATGCACTGGCTGTTTACGCAGTGAGTTTCTATTTGGAATGTTTGGAATTTCAAACGGATTCCTCTAATTTTAATGACCACTGGCTAATGGACAGTGCAAGTTTAAAGGTGCAAAACTGTGGCACATTAGAGTGTCGTCCAGTGTTGCCCAATGAAACCGAGATACGAATTCCACCGGATGTGTGGAGCGATCGCATTGGTTATGTGGCGGTGCAGCTTGATGAATCATTACGAAAAGCCTCGATCCTTGGCTTTGTTCCGACGACAACAGCGGAACGGGTTGCCCTGAGCGAGTTGCGATCGCTCACCGAACTGTTGACCCATTTGCGCCAGCTTCAGCAAACGGCTTCTGCACCTGTAAATTTAGGTGAATGGTTGCGAAATGTAGCAGATGCCAGTTGGCAAGCGATTGGTGAGTTTTTTGACCCCATTCTCAATCCGGCTCAGCCTGCCTTTGATTTTCGGGGCGCTCTATCTGTTTATGCGGGGGAATCTAACACACCCATCATTCGACGGGGAAAAGTGTTAACCCTGAAAACCGAGTCCAGCACAATTCCCGTTTCGCTCTTGGTGGGGCTGCTGCCCGTATCAGATCAGGAGATAGAAATTTGGGTGCAGGTAAAAGCGGCAGAACATCCCCACCTGCCACCAGCGCTGAAACTGTTGGTGTTGGATGAAGCAGGAGCCGAAGTGATGTACGCTCAAGCAAGAAGTACAGAAGCGATGCAGCTTCAGTTCACGGCTGAAGCGGGTGAACAGTTTGGGGTGCAGCTTGTGTTAGATGATTGCTCGATTACAGAGACTTTTATTGTTAGTAGATGGGTGTAATGTGTGTACTACCACGCTGAGAAGGCGTTGGGTTTCGCGTTGCTTCACCCAACCTACTTGGATAATTATTAACTGGAAACCCTATGGCTCCGATCGCCAAATTAGTCACCTTTAAATTCGATGGCGATTTTCAACGTCAGGGATTTCGGGTGACTTTGGAGATCGGCACCGATGGCGATCGCCCTGACTTGGAACTGAGTGGCACCCTTCCCCCAAGTGCAGAACTGGTGCAACAGTTACACCGCTGGCAGCAGCACTATCACAGCCTGGAAGGAGCTACCCGAATCAAACCAAAAGCGATTGTTTATCAAGGCTCAATTCATTTGGTAGAAGCCTGTCGGCAGGCAGGTGTAGAACTGGGCGATCGCCTGCAACAGTGGCTCACTGCCGACTCATTTCGAGTATTGGATCTGCGACTGCGGGAATCTTTAAATCGGGATGACTCAGTTCGGATTGTGATTCGCAGTGCTGACCCTCACATTCCTCATCTGCCCTGGCATTTGTGGGATTTGATAGAGCGCTATCCTCAGGCTGAGGTGACGTTAGGCGCACCCACATTAGAGCGAATAGCGCAACCCTGCACATCCCCTTCAGAGCCTCCTATAGTTAGAATTCTGGCGATTCTGGGGGATAGCAACGGTATTGATGTAGAAGTCGATCGCCATTTACTGCAAGCTTTACCTGATGCAGAAGTAACCTTTTTGGTGGAACCATCTCGTTCTGTGATTAACGACTACCTCTGGGATCAGTCCTGGCATATCCTATTTTTTGCCGGACACAGCCATACGCAAGCAGAACAAGGCTGTATTGCGATCAATCCCCATGACAGTTTGACCTTGGCAGAGTTGAAATATGGGCTGCGACGGGCGATCGCTCAAGGACTTCAGCTTGCTATCTTCAACTCGTGTGATGGCATGGGGTTAGCTCACGAGCTAGAGCCACTGCGCCTGCCGCAACTGATTCTAATGCGAGAACCTGTGCCCGACCGGATTGCTCAAGCATTTCTCACACAGTTTCTCAGAGCCTTCTCTCAGGGGGATTCCCTTTATCTTGCGGTGCGGCAGGCGCGAGAACGGTTACAGGGGTTAGAGCGAGAGTTTCCTTGTGCCAGTTGGCTGCCCTGCCTCTATCACATTTCCGCAGAACCTCCTCTGGATTGGCAAGCCTTGCGGCACAATTCTACGTTAGAATCCCCAGGCGTTGTTAGACACAAGGATGATTCACAGGTATCCAGCCCCCCTGTAGGGGCGTTTCGCGAAACGCCCCTACGCGATTCATGCCTCCAACCAGCAACACCTCAATCACCGTCACAGTCTCCCTCATCCACTACATTTCCCCAACCGATCGCCCGTCAACTGCCGCTCTGGATGGCTCTTGTCACTAGTGTGGTAGTCGCAGCAGGAATGATGGGAGTGCGATCGCTAGGATTATTGCAGCGCTGGGAATTGGCTGCTTTTGACCAGTTGATGCGATCGCGCCCAACAGAAACTTTACCCAAACGTCTCCTGATCATCGAGGCAACAGAATCCGATGTGAATACCTATGGCTATCCCTTGCCAGATGAAGTGTTGAGTGAGGCGATTGCGCGACTGCAAGCCCAACAACCTCGTGTAATTGGATTAGATATTTTTCGCAGTCAAGCCTTTGCTGCTTTACACCAAGCGTTACAGCAGCCAAATGTAGTGTCTCTGTGCAGCGTTCGTCATAGCGACAATCCTGACCGACCGGGCATCAGTCCTCCACCCGACTTACCAGAAACGCAACTGGGCTTCAGTAATGTGGTGCCTGATCCCGATAGAGTGTTGCGACGACAGCTAATGTTTATGCAGCCTGACCCTTCCGACCCGTGTGCTACACGCTTTTCGCTCAACACGATAGTTGCACTTCACTATCTGGATCAGGACGGCATTAAGCCTCAAACGTTAGATAATCACCAGATGCAGTTAGGGAATGCCCAATTTACCCCCCTGGAAACGAAAGGGGGAGTTTATCACGGAATCGATCGCTGGGGATTTCAGGTATTGCTTAATTATGCAGAACTGGAGCAATTTGCCGATCGCCTAAGTTTATCCCAACTGCTGAACAATGCTCCATTACCGAATTTGAGCGATCGCGCCGTTCTCATTGGCATGACTGCTCCTGTAACGAATCCTACAGATTATTTTTTTACTCCTGATAGCGGCACCTGGGCAGCGAAACCTATTGCAGGCGTTCACATCCAGGCACAAATGGTAAATCATTTGCTGGCGGCCGCGTTGGATGGACGGAGAATTCTTAACCCGCTACCAGAGTGGGGCGATCGCGCCTGGATTGCTCTATGGTCAGCGATCGCTGCTGGGCTGACCTGGAAAATTCGTCGCAACAAAATAATATTAGGAATTGCCCTGAGTACAGCGGTAGCTATGCTCTACAGCATCGCATGGGGTGCGTTGATTGCAGGCTGGTGGTTGCCGCTGGTGCCCGCCGGACTGGCGCTAATAAGCAGCAGTGGTGCAGTGCTGCTGGGTAGACGTTACATAGCCCAATCTATCCGACCGAACCCCGACTGAATTGAACTTCCACTCCGCCCCATCAGGAGGAATCATGCATCTCAATTGGATAAGCTTTACAACGCAACTGATCACAACAGGAATACTGGTTGCGCTAATCTCTCCCGCGTTAAATGCAGGAACTCACTTCGCTCAACCCAAAAACGTTACTTACAATCCACCAAATCGGGGTGCGCCCGGAGAAACTCAGGACGCAGGGAGTCGTCCGGCTTGCCCCACTTCTGAAATTCCCTTTACTGCGATTGCTCCTTCCACCAATTGGGGGGAAACGCTCGCCTCTCATCCGACTTTCTGGCTTTATTTACCCTACGCAGCAAGTGCGGTAGAACTGACGCTGTCTGATGAGGGACACCAGGAGGCGGTTTATCGCACTACATTTCAGACCGCAGCAGCGGGAATCGGACAGTTCTCGTTACCCGAAGATGCTCCCGCGTTGGAACCCGATCGCCTTTATCGCTGGCAATTTACTTTTGTATGTGATGCTGAAACCCAGTCCCATTTTCAGGTGACGGGTGTGATCGTGAGGCGATCGCCCACCGTTCAACTCACTCAACAGTTACAAACTGCTTCACCCAAAGAGCAGGTCGCTTTGCTTGCAGCTCACGGCTTTTGGTATGACGCGCTGGATCAGTTAAACCAACTGCGACGGCTCAATCCCACTGATGAAACCCTTGAGTCGGATTGGGAAAGCCTGTTGCAGCATCCCGTAGTCGGTCTGGAAGATTTATTGCCCGTTCCACTGACTGAGTGTTGTTCCTAATGTTTGCAGTTCACAACGTCACTTCTGATTTCTAATTCTCAATTTGCTCCCTCTAATTGAGAGGTTAACCTCACGATGCTAGCGATCGCCCTTTCCCCCGAAATTCCTGTACCTCCTATTCTGCCGGCTTCAGAAACAATCGATTCCTCTAGCCTCACTGCCGCTGTAGGTTCGGTGAGTTCGACTGAATCGATCACCCATTCACCAGAATCCTTTGCGGTGGAGTTCTCAAATTCTGCGAATGGTGCGATCGCACCTTCCGAATGGCTCGTCGCGCAAAATGTGCGTCCGGCAGGGGATGGAGTGGGGACAACGGTGGGTCAAGTGGGTGATCAGTTTAATATTCAAGACGGTCGGCGATCGGGTAATAACCTGTTTCACAGTTTTGAAGCATTTGGGCTGGATGCCGATCAAACTGCCAATTTTATCTCTGAAGTAGGCATCGAGAATATCCTAGGACGAGTCACAGGAGGCGATCCTTCTGTGATTAATGGCATAATTCGAGTGTTTGAGGGTAACTCAAATTTGTATTTGATTAATCCAGCCGGAATCCTCTTCGGAGCGGACGCTAGCTTGAATCTAGCAGGTTCTTTTACTGCTACGACTGCCAACGGCATTAGCTTTGATGAAGGTTGGTTTAGCGCTACCGGAGAAAACAATTTTGCCAGCTTAATTGGAGAACCAGAGCGGTTTGCCTTCACCACCAGTGAACCGGGGGCGATCGTCAATTCAGGCAATTTAAGCGTCCTTGCTGGTAACTCACTGTCACTCATTGGCGGCACGGTCATTAGCACCGGAACATTGACCGCTCCGGGAGGAGACACGGCCGCTATCGAACCGAGAGGAGTCATGATCGCTACCGTCCCAGGGGGAAATTTAGTACGAATCAGCCAGGAAGGTTCGCTCCTGAGCCTGGATGTACAACCTTTGGGAAGCGATCGCCCCAACGCGCTACCTTTTACCCCTGCATCACTTCCAGACCTGTTAACTGGAGGCGAAATCGATCACGCAACCGATTTAATCGTTAACCCTGACGGCTCTGTGCAACTGACAACCGGAAGAACAGTTGAATCAGGAGATATCGTTGCGAGTAGACTCAGCACTGCCACATCAGACTCCGTTAATTCAGGAAATGCAGTTGCAGAGAGTGGTGATGTGCTGCTTTGGTCTACGAATGCGATCGCAGCGGGAACGATCGATACGTCTGCTGAGGCTAATGACAGAAATGCAACTGCGTCAGCAGGAGACATCAGGCTACTTGCAAACGTGGATATCACAGTAGGAACCTTTGACACATCTGCTCTCGCTCAGGCCAGCGGGTCGGCTCTGGTTACAGGTACTGCAACAGGAGGGGATGTTCAGTTAGAGAGCCGTATGAATGGTAGTCACATTAGATTCAGCCGAATTAACACCGGAGCAGAGGCAAGATCATCTAGTACAAGTGCCAACGTGGATGGAACAGGCGGAAATGTAGAGATTTTTGCCAACGGAACAGTACGCGGAACGGGTACTGGAAACACTATCAACACTCAAAGCACAATCACTGAGGGACAGGTTACCAGCATAGCCGATGGAGGTAGTGTCACCATTCAACATGATGGAGGAGCTGATAATGTCCCGTTTATTGTGGGTGATGCCAGCGAAAATGGTACAGCTGGAGCAATCAATACAGGTGAAGTAACCCTCACCAATGAAACCTTTGCAATCGTCGGAACAGAAACTCGCGGAGCAAGAAACGAAGTTTCTGTCACCCTCGCAAACACGGCTCCTAGACTCCCGCAGGCATCCCAAATTCCTCAGATTGAACTCGGTCAGCCTATTTCATTTACATTGGCAGAGCTAAATCTGATTGCGAGTGACGCGAATGCGGATAGTACAACAATACAGATTGTAGCGATCGCCTCCGGCAGACTCACTCGCAATGGAGTTGTGCTGCGTCCAGGAGATACCGTTAGCCCCAATGACGTTTTAGTTTACACCCCGCCTGCTGAAACCTTGGGAGACTTAGATGCGTTTAGTGTGAGGGCAAGCGATCGCCTTTCCGTCTCTACACCAGTAGCCGTTAACTTTAACGTAGTTGAGCCAATTCCGCCTTCCGTTACCGACCCATCTCCCCCTAGAACTGATCTGCCTACTCCTCCAGACGCATTCCCGGTTGAGCAACTTCCGCTCAACTTACAGGTCAGCACAGATAGGCTGTTGGGTGAACCGCTGGCGCAATCCCCTCAGTTAACTCCCCTAATCGTGCTGGATGTGGTTTGGCCCGAACCACTACTGCTCCTTTTACCACCCAGACAATTCCTGCAAGGCATTCCCTTAGACGGAACTTCGGGAGAGGACACTGCTGGAGGACAATCAGGAACACTAACCGATTTTACGGCAGGGTCCCGTCCTACCTTCGGAACTCCAGACAACCCAGATGACACTAATCCTGGGCCATTGACTGAGCCTGATGCAGATATAGTCGAAGATTCAACTCCTCCGAATCCCGATGATTCCGGAGAGCCAATCGAGCCTGATTCATCTAATCCTGATTCTTCACCCACTTTTGAGCCACCAGCAGACGAGACTGTTGCTGTTGCTCCTACTGACGAGGAGCCATCCACAGCAGCACCATCGGTAGATGGAGATTTGGTTAACTCATCACCTAATCTGAATTCTGATCGGGTTGTTACATCACCTGATCGCTCAATTGAGCAACGGATACAGAATTGCCAGGCGCAAGCAGAACGAATTCAGGCAACGGGTGCAGCCGATCGCAGTGAAGGGCTGTATGCACTATTGATTAATTGCTACGAGCAAAATTTAGCGATCGCCCAAGCTGCTGAGAACTTTGAGTGGCAAGCCTACTCGCTGAACAATCTAGCCATTTCTCACTTTGTGATTGGCAATTATCAGCAGGCAATTGACTATCACCAACAGCAGTTACAGCTTGCTCAGGAGGCAGGCGATCAAACTCAAGTTGGCATTGCCCTATCTGGTATTGGTGCAGCTTATGGAGCATTAGGGGACTACCCAACTGCGATTGATTACTACACGCAAGGACTGGAAAAAATCTCGGTTACAGTTGCACCCCAATGGCGATCGCTCACTTTGCGAAACTTAGGAAATGCTTATCTGATGCAAAAGGACTATGAACAGGCGATCGACTACCAAAACGCGAGTTTAATCCTCTCTCAGTCGGTTGGCGATCGCTATGGTGAGATGCAAACATTAGGAAATTTGGGCAATGCTTACACCGGCACAAGGGAATTTGATCGGGCCATTACCTACCACCAACAGAGCATTGCTTTAGCGCGAGAATTAACCAATCGCTTGCAGGAAGCCCAAGCCTTATTGAATTTGGGAACGACTCACTCCTATCGCCACGACTACATCCAGGCAGTCACTCACCATGAACAAAGCCTAATCATCATGCGCGAACTGAGAGCACGACTGGGAGAAGGTATTGCCCTGACTAACTTGGGGGATGCTTTGTTTAATCTCGATCGCTTACCTGAAGCAGAACAAGCCCTATTTGCAGGGATAGAAGTGTGGGAGTCGTTGCGGGCAGGGTTAGGCAACAATGATGCCTTGAAAGTATCAATCTTTGAAACGCAATCAGCAACCTACCGCAACCTCCAGGAAGTGTTAGCCGATCAGGATAAAGCTGCGATCGCCCTGGAAGTCTCAGAACGAGGACGGGCAAGGGCATTTGTGGAACTCATTGCTAGAGATGCAGCAGGTGTTGATCAGGAGCAATTTGCTGTAGAACCTCCTAACTTAAGCCAGTTGCGTCAAACCGCAATCGACCAAAACGCCACGCTAGTCGAATACAGCATTATCCGAGAACAGGCAGTAGATACCCCTCATGGCGCATCTGAGCAATCCCTGAACGAACCCCAGGAGTCGGAGTTATTCATCTGGGTAATTGCGCCAACGGGAGAGGTGACGTTTCGACGGGTTGATTTGCGATCGCTACCCAGTTTATCCAATGCTTCTCTCGCAGAATTGGCAAACGTGGCGCGACAAGGCATTCGAGGTGAAGGAGTCGCCCATGATTCCAGCACTAATGAATCTAGAACAGGAGACAATGCTGTACTCACCCCCGGAGACTTGGTAAGACGGTTGGGCGAACCGTCTAGTTGGCAACCCTATCAGGTTACGGCAGTTGACTTGGATGCAGGTACCGTCACCCTCAGCCATCCTGAAATCACCTTGCCTGCCCCCGTTGCTCTGGCAGAAGTGTATCCCGTCGAATCGCAGCGGTCTCAGGTTCGTCGCTCTCAATATCGTCGCTTACAACAGCTTCATCAAATTCTGATTGAGCCAATTGCTGACTTGTTGCCCAACGACCCCAACGAACGAGTGATTTTTGTGCCACAAGAGTACCTGTTTTTGGTTCCCTTCGCCGCATTACAAGCCCCAGACGGACAATATCTGATAGAACATCACACCTTGCTCACGACGTCAGCCGTTCAGGTACTGGAGTTGAGCCAACAGCGTCCCGCCAATGCAGCTCAAACTGCCATTGTGGTTGGCAATCCTGCTCCCATGCCGGGGTCCCTGGCTCCTTTGCCCTATGCTGAAGCTGAAGCTGAGGCGATCGCCCAACTACTCAACACCACTGCAATCACGGGCACCGATGCAACTGAAACTGCGATTAGACAACGCTTATCAGATGCTCAAATCATTCACTTTGCCACTCACGGGTTGTTCAACGAAACTCATCCTTTGCAGGGGGCGATCGCCCTTGCTCCTTCCACTGCTGAAGAAGATGGATTTCTTACCGCCGCTGAAATTCTAGATCTGTCGCTGAATGCAGAATTGGTTGTCCTAAGTGCCTGCAATACAGGAAGAGGCAAGATTACAGGAGATGGAGTTGTTGGACTATCGCGATCGTTGATTGCCGCAGGTGCCCCCAGCGTCATGGTCTCCCTGTGGCAAGTCCCCGATGATGCCACATCACAACTGATGGTTGATTTCTACCGCCATCGACAACAGTTCGATGATGCCCAAGCATTACGACAATCCATGCTCAGCGCGATGCAGACCTATCCTAATCCCCGCGATTGGGCTGCGTTTACTCTGGTTGGTTCTACACCCCAACGCTAGAGAAACCTGTCAGTTTAGACAGGGGAGAATGATGAAAGGAGCTAGCTTTGATCAAAAGAATTGTCTTCCCTGACCTTATGTTTAGACTTAAAACTTCCGTAGCTAGAGATACAAAACACCTCGTTTGTCACCCTCTACTCTGAATGTGTTATCTAAACCAGTAAGAAGCAAGCCAATGAACAATCACTACTCTGTCATCATTGTAGGAGGTGGTCAGGCAGGTTTATCCATGAGCTATTGCCTGAAAGAGAGAGGCATCGATCACATTGTTTTTGAGAAGAATCAAATAGGTTACTCATGGCGTTCAAAGCGCTGGGATTCCTTCTGTTTAGTGACTCCTAACTGGCAGTGCAAGCTACCTGGATATTCTTATCCAGGTGCAGATTTAAATGGTTTTATGAAGAAGGATGAGATCGTTCAATATATTGAGGAATATGCTGCATCATTTAATCCGCCCGTGAAAGAAGGCGTTGAGGTATTAAAAGTCAGAAAAGATACTCAAGGGAAGTTCGAGGTACTAACTTCGATTGGAGAATTTACAGCCGATCAAGTTGTGATTGCGTCCGGCAGCTATCATTCTCCCAGAATACCAAGAATTGCTGAACGGTTTCCCCAACACATTGTGCAGTTGCATTCATCTGAATACAAGAACCCCCAATCTCTGTCTGACAAAGCGGTGTTAGTCGTGGGAACAGGACAGTCGGGCTGCCAGATTGCAGAAGATCTACACCTTGCTGGGAAAAAGGTACATTTGTGTGTGGGCAGTGCGCCGCGATCGCCCCGTCGATATCGAGGAAAGGATGTGGTAGATTGGCTCGACCAGATGGGCTACTATGACCTATCGATCAGCGAACATCCCCAAAAAGACAAAGTGAGAGCCAAAGCCAATCACTATGTCACCGGACGCGATGGTGGGCGGGAGATTGACTTGCGTCAGTTTGCCGTTGAGGGAATGCAGCTTCATGGCAGACTGAAAGAGATCAGCGACGGTAAGCTCAAATTTGACTCTGATCTAAAGCAAAACCTGGATCAAGCGGATGCGGTTGCCGAGAGTATCAAGAAAACCATTGATAACTTTATCCAAAAGAATCAGATTCAAGCGCCTACAGAACCCGCTTACAAACCAGTCTGGAAGCCAGAAGAGGAAGCTGCAATTCTAGACTGTGAGCACGCAGATATTGGTACGGTGATCTGGAGTACTGGATATCAGTCAGATTTTGGCTGGGTGGAGATTCCGGTATTTGACGGAAAGGGCTATCCGGGACACGATCGCGGCGTAACTGACGTGTGGGGTTTATACTTCCTGGGGCTTCCCTGGCTATACACCTGGGGGTCAGGAAGATTTTCGGGAATTGCACGAGATGCCGTTTACCTGGCTGATTACATCACCGCAAAGAAGAAAGTTTCCTACTCCAATGCTTGGAGTGTTGTCAATGAGTTCCTAATTGGCTCTTAGCTTTTAGTTGGCAGATAGTTGGCAGAGATTCCGCTTTACCCACCCACATGAATTGAGGGACGTCGCTCAGGGTCTTTCTCCGCCTTACGCAGCACTTCGCGAGTCACAACTGCAATGTCACCTTCTCCGAACAGAATGAAGCGCAACAGGTATTGAATTGGGTTTCCCTCTACCCAGCCAAAATAGGCATGAGGAAGTTCGCCAGTTTGGTCACGGGTATGGAGTAAGATGGCAGCGATCGCATTCGGCACAGCAGCACTTTCAGCCCTCAGAATGCGGTAATTTCCGACGGTAGTGCCTTTCACTCGAACAATATCGGCAAACTCCGATGCATCAACAATTTGAACCTCTAGAAAGAGGACAGGATCTTCTAACGGAATATGATTATCCTCTCGGACTTCCTTTTCTTTCTGGTGGTATTCTTCGACATCTCCAACATTAAACCGATTCGCGATCAGCCGTATTGTCTGTTGGCTTGCGTCAGCGATAAAACGACGAGCCGTTTCATCCATTTCAACTTGCTCTACCCGTAGTTCAGTCGATCGCCATACCCGCGAAACCAGAGAGGTCAGCACGATCGCTCCAATGAAAAAGCCAGCAATTCTGATCCCTTCAGGTCTTTCAATAATATTGACAATAGTGGTGTAGATAAATACTAAAGTGATGGCACCAAAAGCGAATCTTGCTCGTTGGGTTCCGTGGCGACGAGAGGATAGCGTCACTGCGACTGCTGCGGAAGTCATCAACACCAACACGCCTGTAGCATAAGCTCCTCCCTGTGCTTCTACACTCGCTTTAAAGAGAACGGTTACAGCAAAGGCAATAATGGTGTAAACCAGAACGAGCGGGCGAGTGACTCGCGTCCAGTTCGGTGCCATGCCATAGCGCGGTAAGTAGCGCGGCACGATGTTTAACAATCCTGCCATTGCAGATGCGCCTGCAAACCACAAAATGGCGATCGTACTCAAATCATAGATTGTGCCAAAGCCATTGCCTAGATAACGGTGAGCAATGTAAGCCAGAGCGCGACCGCTAGCATCGCCTCCCGGTTCAAACTCTGCTGCTGGAATTAGCAGTGTCGTCACCAAGCTGCTGCTCAGCAAGAAGAAACTCATAATTAATGCTGCTGTAGTCAGCAACTTCCGCGTATTGCGAATGCGCCCAATTGGATAATCCTCCCTATCACTGCTATTTCCCTTAACCAGAGGCATTACAACAACTCCCGTTTCAAACCCTGACAAACCCAGCGCCAGTTTTGGGAAAAGCAGAACTGCCACACCTAACATTGCTAAAGGATTGCTATGACTGGCAAACAAAGCTCGTTGCCAATCCCCAATGACAGAAGGTTGCTGAACAATTTGGGACACCCCAACTCCAATGGTGATCAGGTTCAACAGCAGGTAAGCACCCACCAAAAAAACCGCTAGACCGATCGCCTCCTGAAATCCTCTAAGAAATACAGCTCCCAGTAGGGTAATGAGTACGAGGGTAATGGCGATCGCCTGCCCGTGCAAAAAGTGCGGGGCTAGAGGATTCTCAATAATATGAGCTGTAGCATCCGCTGCTGAAAGCGTAATAGTAATAATGAAATCAGTTGCCACAAAACCCAGTAGGCAAAGCACAAAAAACTTACCCTGCCACCAGGGAAGCAGATGCTCTAGCATTGCAATTGAACCCTCGCCATGAGGGCTTTTGGCTGCAATCCGTCGATAGATAGGTAAAGCTCCAAACAGCGTTAGCAGCACCAGGATTAAGGTTGCCAATGGGGAAAGAGCGCCTGCCGCTAAAGCCGCAATTCCAGGTTGGTAGCCTAGAGTTGAGAAGTAATCAACTCCCGTAAGGCACATGACCTGCCACCAAACATGTTTTTGATGGGTTTGCTCTTTGGGGTAAGGGCCCTCTATAGTTTGCTTATCTTCCTCAAGCAACCAGCACATCATTCTGCGGTAGTATTTATTTGAGCTAACTGCGCGAACCATAACCCCTGCACCTCGCTGGATCAAACCTGTATTCAGAACAAGCTTTATCACTGTAAATGGTCTAATCCACGTTTTTACAACTCAGTTAGCAGCGGAAGCTGATCTGCACAACTCGCGGACATTAGAACGGTTAGTAGCGCGTTAAGCTAGAACGTTGGGTTCCGCTGCACTTCACCCAACCTACCCAACCTGCACAAATTGTGGATATTAGAACGGTAGGTTGGGTGGAGCAGAGCGGAACCCAACGCTTCAGACTTGCCATATTACGAGTCCCACAATTAGAAAAAAGCCGCGACTTTCCTCCAATCGTTCCCAAATTTTGGCTTAAACACCCAACATTAGCCCTTGATCGGGACGAAAAGGGGTTCTGTCGCGCCCAAAAGAAGTTTTGTCATCCTCGAAAGAGGTTCTGTCGCGCCGAAAAGAGGTTCTGTCGTCCTGGAGAGGAGTTTTGTCACCCCAGAAAGAGGTTCTGTTACGCCAAAAAGAGGTTCTGTCGTCCTGGAGAAGAGTTTTGTCACCCTGGAAAAAGATTTCGTCGTGTTTTTTGAGTTAAACCTTCTGTGCTAGGGCAATAACTCAACTGTTGACGTGAAGCCCTTCTATTTCCAGCCTGGATCTTTCTCTTTCACAAAGAGGCGGTTAGGGTTAATTGGCTGACACATATTTTGATGTAGATGAGGTGGAACGACGTGAAGCCTAATGCTTATGTAGATTCTGTTGGGTTACGCTTTGCTTCACCCAACCTACGGAGCACTATTAGGTTTCAGGGTTTCATAAGACAAAGAGGTCAGGGATATCCCTAACCTCTTTGTTCCATAAATCAAGTTTTGAGCGGACGAGGTTCTAAACAGAACGCTGTTTCACCTCAGCGTTTTGAGAAGCTGTTTGATTTTGATTCCCTGTTGGCGATCGAGATTCTTGGGAAACCGTAACTCGATCACCGTGGGGCTAGTTGTAGAGGCTGCACTGTAAGGCGTATCCACCATCCGTCCTGGCAACTCAATCGTCTCAACTTGAGCAATCAGCCGTTTAGGGAGTGGGTCAGTGGAATATTGGCTGACTAACAGTCCTATTGCTGGCTTGTTGTGCCTCATCTCATCCAGGTTGTGAATTGTCTTTTCAGTCAACTCCAGACGCAGCGTGCGGGTATTGATCTCGGTTGCTGTGGCAGGGTGAAATTGCCCTTCCCAATAAATTTGCACAGCTGCGCTCACCTGTTTTCGCACCGTCACTCTGGGGTCTGGTTTGGGATCTTGGAATACCCGGAAGAGTCCCGTGATCAAAAACCTGAGCGAACCCAACGGGTTGTCCAAGTTCTGGCGTTCTTGGGAGTACCACTGGTTAACGTCCGAGTAGAGAACCAACACCAGTGCGTCAAACTGGATTGGAGTCGGATTAACAAAGTCTACCGCTACGATGATTTGATTATCATTTTGCGGCGTTACCCGAATGATTTGCCCATTTAGAAATGCTCGTGCGCCAAAGTCGCCCACCAGTTCTAGCTCAATCTGATCGGGCAGGTTGGGCCAATTTTCTAGCAGAATGCGGCAACCCGTCTCACTCGCATCCAGGGTTTTACCTGTCCAGGTCTGGTCTTGACTATAGATAATGGCTGTAAGCTGGCGATCGAGACGGTGAGCGCGGCGCAACTGAGGCTGCTCAAAGGCAACGAGAATTGCGGCAATCAACAGCAGCAGGTTAAACACACTCCAGGCGGCATTGATGATTACAGCTTCCTGGTTTTCGGGTCGCAAGATTAACCAGAAGGGCACCGTCATCAGGGAAACCAGCAGCAGAATGGAAACAATCACAGGCACCTGAGCAGAACTCCAGTCAAAGCTGCGTTTGTTGACCATCGTGCCTTTGGCGGTCACATTGAATTTGCCCAACTTGGGATTGAGCAACGCCATGAAGGTAACCAGACCGTCTTGAAATGCCATTGCATATTCAAAGATCTCGTTCCAGAAGGAGAAGCGAACAGTTTTATAGGTGATGTAGTTGGCGTTCATCGCCAACACGATGTGGGGCAGGGCGTAGGCTAGCGTTTCTGTACCTAAACCGCGAATCAGGTCAACGCCCAGCAGCAGGTAGAGGATGGGGGCGATCGCATACATCAACCGAGGAAACCCAAAGAAGAAGTGAGAAGTCGCCGAGAAGTAGCACAATCGCTGCGCCAAACTGAGTTTGAGTTTGGGGTTAAACAGCGGGTTTTCTAGCCGCAAAATCTGTGCCATACCTCGCGCCCAGCGGACCTGCTGCCCCACGTAAGCAGAAAACCGCTCTGGAGCCAGACCTGCCACCATGATCTTGTCGTAGTAAACCGACTTGTAGCCTTTGGAGTGCAATCGCAGGGAAGTATGGCAGTCTTCAGTCACAGTCTCCACGGCAATGCCGCCAACTTCCTGCACATAATCTTTGCGGAAAACGGCTGCGGAACCGCAGAAAAAGGCAGCATTCCAGAAGTCATTTCCCTTTTGCAGGACTTTGTAGAACAGCTCATTGTTAACTGGGACTCTGCCCTGCGTCAGCAGGTTGCGCTCAAACGGGTCAGGATTATAAAACCAGTGAGGGGTTTGCACCAGCGCCACTTTGGCGTCATAAAAGAAGCCAACAGTGTGCAGCAAAAACTGACGAGTGGGAATGTGATCGCAATCCAGGATCAGAACTAGTTCACCCGTCGTGTGCTGCATTGCCGTGTTGATGTTTCCGGCTTTGGCGTGATCGTTGTTGTCACGTATCAGCATCATGCAGCCCAGTTCGTTGCAGATCTGACGAAGCTGTTCTCGCCGCTCAGGAAATTTGCGCCCGTCATCTAGCACATACACCCGCTTCTTTTCGGGTGGATAGTCGATCGCCATTGCTGCCAGGGCAGTTTTTCGCACAATTTCTACATCCTCGTTGTAAGTGGGAATGTAGATATCAACGCTAAACCACTGATCTTTAGGATAAGCAGAGAGGTCTACGGGCTGGCGGTCTTTGAGTTTGAGCGTTTGAAAGTAGGCGAGCAGGAGAGTGGCGATCGCATACAGTTCTGCCCCAAACAGCAGAATACTCAGCGTTCCATTCACCCAGCTATCCAGATTTAGCGTGTAGCTGGTGCGGTAATAGAGATAGCGAAAGGTGGTGACAATGCTCAGCCAGACCAAAAATAAGTGTAAGTATTCACTCGTCTGCTGCTGGGTTTGCCGCTGCTCTAGCCGCACCATAAACCAGCCAATCAGCATCAGCAAGATCGCCACGATGGTTTGTTGCCAGATCGTGAGTGGTGCAATAATCAGCGGCACTGACAGCACCAGCACCAAAAACACCAGCACCATCAGCAGAGAGCGACCCAACCCACCAAAGAGAACCCCAAGCCAATCTGGTAAGCGGCTGAGCAACCACAGGATTCCGGTCGGACGCGGGCTGCCCTGATGCTCATGAGAAGAACTGGTCATCTTGCACCTCCACTGGCAATGCGGTTGATATAAAGTTGAGAAATGCCGTACAGCATCAGCGCAGCTACTACGATGCCAGTGGGCAGAAGAAACCAGTTGTCTTGCAAGAAGCGAGTGGCCCGACCCAGCAGGTTAGTTTGCTCGATTCGCCGCTGGTTGGTCTGCTGAAGAAACTCCAAGTTATAGCCTGTCGCATCGTAGGGAGAAGGATTCGGTTGATTAGCTGCCACTAGCACCGTGTCTCCCTGGAATTGGAAGAACAGCGGATCATTGGCAAACATTTCCTGTACCCGATCCAAGCCCTGGTTTGACTGGGCGGTGAGAGCCAATAAGATACGCTCAGCATTCCAGGGAGAAATCACGGACTTGATTACGCCTTCCTCATCAGATAAAGTTTGCAACTGGTTATTGTTGCGCTGACGAGAAAAGAATTCGCCTAACTTCAGCCCCCCAGAATTTGCCGCAAAGGCTTCGGGAATGGGGAAGCGATCGCGGATGCCAATTCCCACCAGGTTCTTTTGCTCTCGTACCTCTGCTGGAACGCTGTTTGCCTGATAAACGTTTAGCTTCACCGAGTCAGCGCGGCTGACTCGCCCCAGGCGTTCGCTCAGCTTCAGCAGCGTCATCACTTCGTAATCGTTGGGTGCGTCGGGCAGCACGGCTGCCGTGCTGGAAAGATCTTGAGGTGCAGCGAGCGGAAAGCCCGTTTGCAACAACCGCAGGTCGGGCAACTGCACCGCATTCTGCCGATTCAGGTCAAAGCTAGTATCACCATGAACGGTACCCCAAAGCTGCTGATCCTGACTTTGACCACATTCCTCCGTGACCCGTGGTCGCAGGACAAACAACACTTCAATTTGAGAGTTGGGCTGAATCAGGCTCTCTGGCAAATTCACATTGAGCGATTCGCGTCCCCCTTCTTCTGAAGCGAGTCGCTTGCCACCAACCGTCACACCATCAATCCGAACCTCGATCGCTGAAGTGCGAGGATTGACCTGAGGGCTGTAGCTGTAGCGCAGCGTCATTGTGTTGCCGCGCATAAACTGGTCATCGGGCAACGCCCAAAAGTTAAACCGAATCGGTGGCGCATTGGAGCCATGCACAGTCGTGTCTTTGAACGGTTCGCCATCCGTACTGCGCAAACTGCTAAGGGTAAAGGTGTCTTCGGTGGGCAGGTAGCGATCCCACTGACGCGGAGGTGGGGATGAAACTTCGTCGATATTAGTGACAATTAGCGCCTGACCTGCGCCTAGTGACTGACCATCAGACTGCACAAGAAACTGTACGGCTTTGGCAACCCCGGCAGCATCGTTGCCTGTAGCCACTAAAACTGGAACGCCGTTATCTTCCAGCGTGGTCATCATCAGCACACCTACATCCCCCGGCAGGGTGCTGCGGTTGCCGTCTAAAAGCTGGTTGCCCTGAAACTGGAAGGGCAGCGATAGGTTTTTGAGCACAGGCTGTTCGGTGGGAGTGCCGATGAGAATCAGGCGATCGCCCCCCTGCACCTGATCCAAATCTGTCACCATACGCGTGTCAACTGGGCGAAAGTCGGCATAGCGACCAGCAGAAGCCTGAAACCGAGCGGCAGAGGTAAGCCAGGATTCACTTAATTCTTTAGGACGCAGGTAAACCAGGCGATCGCGATCGAGTCCTAAATCGTCAATAAAAGGATAGGGATAGCGGTTAAAGTCGAGGGCGACTGCCTGCGGTTCAAACTCAAACAGCAATTTCGAGTCGGGCAGCACCTCCGTCCACAGCATCGGGTCAGTTGGGTCGGTGCATTCCTCTGAATTCTGCTGCTGAGTGGCGATCGAAATCTCATTCCTGTCCTGCAACAGCGACGTGGGAATGTTAAACAAAACCTGTCCGACTTGAGAGTTGGGTCGATTCAGCGCAACACTGCCAATGCTCGTATCATTCACCCGCACCGTCATGCTCGACTGGTTGGGCAACAATGCTGGGGAATGCTGAAACCGAATCAGTGCCTTAGCTGACTTCACCCCCCAACCCCTCGGACGAGTAAAGCCCAGCCGCGTTTCTGGATAAATTCCTTCTAGCCGCAAGCGATTTCCCACCACCGGACTGCGGTTAAAGGACAGCATGTATTCATAGGTGGTTGCAGGCGTGGCTGGCTCCTCAGGGGATGTGGCTGGCTCCTCTGTGGATTCTGCTACAGGCGCGGGTGCAGGCTGACGAGCCGCAGGCGCGGGGCGAGGAGAAGTGTTAGAGGGTTGCGATCGCCCTCCACTACTAGCAGGTGGCGCACTCGGCGGGGCAGGGCGAGGACGATAAACCGGAGCCTGACGCGGCGCTTCGGGCAAGACAAACTCCCGAATTACCTGCTCTTCCTGTTGCTGAATTGGGCGATCGGTCTGAGCTTGAGCCAGAGTGGTTAGTCCCAACAGAGTACTCAAACAACTCAAACAGAAAAGCAAAATGAGGGAACGCCGCCACAGGCGAAATCGGCTAGAAACGCGGCGAAGTGGAAAGGAGGGAGGAGAGTGACGAGATGGACGCATAGGAAGTAGGGGTGGGGGTTAGGAGTTAGGAATTAGGGGTTAGAGAGTGTAGGAGGGTTAGAGAGTGGGGAGTGTAGGGAACTGAGGAGGGTTAGAATCTGCATCCCTAGCCCCTAGCCCCCAGCCACCTAGCCCCTAATACCGCTCCCAAGGGGGCTGAAATCCTCGCTGTTGGAGGAAGCCTTCCTCTAAAAGCTGCATTTGCTGATTCAGGTTTTCGTCTGTAATCCCTTGAGCGAGTTGCTGAACCTGAATTTGTTCAAGCCGCTGGAGTGCTTCCAGTCGTCTGCCCTGTACAGCGGTCAGGGCAATTAAGGAAGTTTGGGCGACCGGATCGTCGGGGCGGATGCTCAACACCTGGTTGTAAAGCTGGGCGGCGGAGTCATACTGCCGCTGCTGAAACCGAACGCCTCCCAAGGCAGAAAGCGCATCGGTGTTGTTGGGTTCCTGGCTGAGAATGGTTTCGTAGGATTCGCTAGCCAGATCCAGATCGCCTAGCTGTTGTGCCAGTTCTCCCTGGACAAAGTAGGCGCTGAGGTTGGTGCGATCGCGGGCAATCAGTTCTGTGACTCTTGCCCGTGCCAAAGCAGGGTCACGCGGAGCTATCACCTGCGCCAATCGGAGCTGAATTGGAATGTTGTTGGGATCAGCCTCTAGCAGCGTCAGGTAAAGCGTCTCTCGCTGAGCATTGGCGGGCAACACGCTGACCAGGTTATACAGTTCTGGTGGTGTGTCGGTAGCGGGACGCTCTTGCAGCCAGCGGCTCAGCACCGCCTGTGCTTCCGCTTCAGAGATCAGCCGTCCCTGATAGGCAAGACTGGCACGTCCGAGTTGGAGGGTGAGATTTTGCGGATCGCGGGCGATCAGCTGATCGTAGAAGGCGATCGCCTCATTCACCCGTCCCTGCGCCTGCCGAATGCCTGCCAAACCTTGCAGCGCGCCGTTCAGTACGCCTTCATCTGCCGGATTGCTGGCAATGATTGATTCATAGCGCTGTGCGGCCGAATCTAGGTTGCCTTCACGCCGATCGATTTCTGCCAAAAGCAAGTTCGGTGACTGGTCTGCCGGACCAACTGCTGCACTGTAGGCATTCAATGCCGTTCTTGCCCCAGCGTAATCATTCCGCTGAATCAGGATTTGAGCGACGCGGAAGTTAAGCAGCGGTTCGTTCACACCAGCCGACAGCAGCGATTGATAAATCGGCAGCAGTTCTGGATCAGGGGAATCGATTCGTAGAAGCGATCGTGCAATCACCTGTTGCTGGAAGCGATCGCTCGGCAAAGGCTGTAGTTCAGCCTGAAGTCGCTGCCGCAGATCGGCTCTAGAAATTTGTCCAAGCTGGCTTTGCAACACCAACTGCTGCGTCAGCAAGCCCTTGTCATCAGGAAATTGGGGAGTCAACTGCTGGTAAAGCTGAAGCGCGTATGCCTGTTCACTCGATACGCCGCTCAGCACGTCCGCCGCCTCACGCACCAGAGCCGGAGAAGCACTGGTCGTGGTGAGAACCTGACGATATAGCGAGGCAGCTTCAGTGTGATAGGCAGTGTTGCCGCTGTACCGCCCCATCACACTGAGGGCACGAGCTAGCGTCAGGCGTGAATCACCCCGTCCGCGCAAGGGATCGATCGCTGCCTCTGCCTCGGTAAACTGCCGATTTGCTGCATACGCCGAAGCCAACGCTGCCCGAAGCTGGATCGTATCTCGGTTAATTTGGGGCGACTGCCGCAGTTGCGGTTCCAGTACTTGAATTGCCTCTGCTGGATTGCCTGTTTCCTGGAGAGCCAACGCATAGGCGATCGCCGAATTCCCAGAAATCGACTGTCCACTAGCTCGGTAGCGGTTAAATAGCTCCAGACCACGCCGATAGTCGCCTGTGTAGGTGTAAACCTGCGCTGCACCCAGGACGGCATCCGGCGTGGGATTGTTTTGCAGCACAACTTCGTAGTCGGCGATCGCATCGGCAAATCTGCCCTGGTAGCTATACAGCAGCGCCCGCTGTGCTCTTGCCTGGTTATCGTTTGGGTCAATGGTCAGCAGCGTATTCAGCGCTTCAATGCCCCGGTTTTGCCACTCGGAACGATAGCCACCCAGCAAGCCAATGGTATTGAGTGCCAATCGATTGTTGGGGTCGATGGTCAACACCTGCTCGTAGGCTTGAAATGCCTCTGCATCCCGTCCGGCTCGACGGTAGGCGATCGCCAAACCCAACTGCGCCTCGACCGATTGGGGATTTTGCCGCACCGCCTGCTGAAATGCTGTAATTGCCTGATCGACCAATCCCTGACTCAGCAGCGTGTAGGCTCTGCGAATGGCAGAACTTACCGCCTGAGCTTGAGCAGCGGAAGGGGCGATCGCCAGCGCTAACAGCGGGGTCGCACTCAGACATGCCAGCAGTAGCAGGCTAACCAGCCGATGACAGGATTTGGATAAAGCAAACTTTTTCATGGCTACAAGCTGCCCCTGGGTGTAACGTCAAATTCAGTCCGAATGCGGAATCCAGCGATCGTCTCAGAGAAACCATCGATCTGCTGGAGGGTGAAACCCAGTCGCAGATTAGGCAGCACGCTGAAGTCATAAAACAGCTCTGCCACATCAGGAATGTCGCGATTAGAACGGCTCCGCAGTGACTCGTTAGACAAACCGCGACCGTAGGCTAGCCCCAGGCGATCGTTTGGCATAAACAAGTCCAGAAATGTCACGCCACCGCTGTAGGTATCGCCACTCGCATCCAGGTCACGGTTCTCGTAACGTCCGTAACGAGCAAAAATTCCCATATTTAGCTCAGGGACAAAGATTTCAGCGTTGACTCCGTAAGACTCCTCGCGGTCAGACTCGCGCAGCCCAAACTCGCCATCGCCCCGGTCAACGTCAAAAATCTCGTTAAATCCGCTGTCATTCCCAGCATCGCTGCCTGTGGCATAGGTGCCTCGGATAATCGCATTTCCTAACCAGAAGGCAACTTCTCCAGCAAATCCGTCCAGGTCAAAGTCACCTATGTTACGGGACGACGAAAACACAGCAGCTCTAGCTTCGATGTTGTCGGTCAGACTCCAATTGACGAGTGCCGCAGGGCGAGAACCAATGCCCGTCGCGGTCAACGCTGGGTTCGTTTGAAACACCGGGTTAAAGAACTGACTTGCCCCATCTTTGGCAAAACTGTTGCGATCAAAGTAAGAGGTCAGGTCAAGTTGTCCAATCACAAACCGCAGGTTGGGTACATCTTCCAGCGATGCCGCCAGATACAGTTCGTTGATGCTCAGCCCGCCATCTGGCGAATCGGTCAGCGCATCCCCTTCCGTCAAGTCGAGCGTCGCGCCTGCCTGAAGGTTTGGCGTAATCGGATAAACTGCCCGCAGTCGCGCCCGCGCCGAAGATTCACTATCCTGAAAAATGTAAACACCTTGCAGGGTAATCGAGGGTGGTGTGAGTGCCGTACTGCGAAGTAAAGAATTTTCTCCTGAAGCCTGTGAGGTGAGCGATTCACCTGGAGGCGTTAGCTGAGCCGCTTGACTGGCAACGGGTGCAGTCGTTGGAAGCGTAGGGCTAGCAGCGACGCTGGGCAAAACTTGGTTGATTTGCGCTGCCTCAAAAGCAGAAATTGCAGCCGTATTGCTGGATTGGTCAGGCGTAAAGAGCCTACTTCCTACGTCGGTTGTAGCAATGGCGGTTGAGGCAATGGTGGTTGGAGTAGCAACAGTTGGAGTAGCGGCAGTTGGGGGAACGGGAGCGATCGCCCCTGGCATAACTGATGTGGGCTCAACCCCCGTCTCTGCTGATACAGGTGGCACCATCCCAGGTGTGGGAACGGGAATGGCGATCGCCGATTCATTTCCCGTCGATTCAGTCGCAGTTTCAGTTGCAGTTTCATTCGCCGATTCAGGGGACGCTGTAGCACCCGTCATCTGCGCGATTAACTCATCTTCAGTTTGGTAGTCAGATTGAGGATCAGATTGGGAAGGTGTGGGAGATCTCCAGGCAGGCACCGTGACCGCAGCTATAGGAGCTGGAGCGGGTGGTGCAGTACCTGCTAAATTTGAGTCATTTTCGTCAGCAAATCGGTTTAGCGTCTCGTCTGTCGGCAGTGCCGCAATGTGAGAATCACTTTCTGCTGATTCGGCTACGCCTTTAGCCTCTGCAATGACCACTGTTGTTTCAGAATCAACCAATGAATCATGATCAGTTGCAGAATCAGAGCTTGACTCATCCAGAATTGCATCAGGGATGGGAGCGGCATTTGCTTTTCCTAAAGAAAAAGTTGAACCTGTAAGAAAACCGAATTCAAAGCAAACAAAATAGGCACCGGAAAACAATAAAAAGTTGAGGAGGACAGACTTAAAAAGTCCGACTTTCATTGGGGTCTTCACTCCTAAAGATCGTGTGAAAACAGACCCACTCAGAGGTAGGCTAGCTGTTTAATCTGCTGTGCAGTTTGATGGTTAAGGCTTAGTCTGTGGCTTACACAGGAAGGTCGAGGCTAGTGTGGAGATGCGTGGAGATGCTGCCAGTACCCTGTGTGATTTGGCAATTCTGTGCCAAACTTCTGTCTCTCTTGCCAAGGATTAATCTTCCATCAATACTTACGCAAATACCCTGTGTAATCCGGTTAATTTTGTGCCAAACTTCGGCTAGTTTGCTGAGGTTTTAATCAGCATTATTTGCTTGCACCAATCTAATCTGGCGATCGCTTATGTTCCTGAATCAAACTAATCCTACAATTTCCCACCAAATTCAAGCTGTTTTGAGGATTCAACAGCGAATTGTGTGTTTAACCGTAGTGCTGCTAGCAGTACTTCTAACGACTGGATGTGCTCAACCCATCAGTAGGTTTAGCCGATCATCCGAACCGGCCGTCCCACAGCTAGAGGTTGAGCGGATAGACCCATTTGGGCAACCAGGAGGATACAGGGTGACAGGCAGCACAAATCTACCTGACCAGACACAAATCACAATTTCTGCGATTCGCTATCTGCAAACCTCAGGTCAATTGATCGCTAATTCTGGCTCCTCTTACTCGGTGTTAGCCCGACAATTTGCGCCCGTTGAACAGGGAAGGTGGGAAGCCAACCTTACACTCTGGCAAGTCGCCCCAAACGGCAAGTTTCAAGAGGTTTGGCAGCTAGATCAGGGCAATCTAGGAGTGCAGGTTCAGCCCGACCCAAACGTGACTTTCCTAGTGACGCTTGATCCGGCAAATCAACCTGCAACATTACAAGACCAGTTAGAGAGCCAGGGTGAAACTTTAACAGGGAGTTTAGTGCAATTCAATGCAGATGGAGAGCTATATCTTCAGGCGAGCAAGACCCTAATTGTTGCGTTGCCCACTGGTGGTACAACTCCTCCAGTCAGTCAGACAGATGGTGAAGCGAATTCAACGTCATCGAGCTTAGAAGCCACTAGTGCCAGTCCACCAGCACTTAGCCCAACTCAAACAGATGCTCCGATCTCATCCGACGCTTTTCTACGTTAACTCCATCACCACCACGCGGGCACCTTGCCCGCTAATTGTCATTTATCACTTATCACTTGTTACTTGTTAGAAACCAGTAGCCGATGACCAATGACTAACAGGCGAAGCATCTAAACAGTTGCTTCGCCCGACCATTATTAACACTAAGCAGCTCCAGATTTGTAAGACACCGTAACAGGTGAAAGTGAGTTAGCTGGAATTGCGCCAACCGTTTGCAGCTCTTCGATTTGAGCCATTACTTGCTTGAGGTGGTCAATCAACTCATTCACCTGTTTTGGCTCTGCAGCATGAGTAGACTGAGGCACAGAGGCAACCCCTTGCTTCATAGCGGACGTGGGCTGAGCATAGTGAGTAAAAGTGGGTGCCGCAGAATGAGATGCCGCTTTGGAGGCTTGAGCATTTGCGTCAAACCTGCCAGAAGCGATCGCCGTTTCTAAGGGCTCAGTCGGATCATCATCTTCCACCGTCCGAACTGGATGCCCTGAAGGAGCAGAAGCAACGGGTTGAGCATTACCCTCTTCTACTTCATCTTGCAGAAAATACTGTAGCCCAGCAGCGTTTAAGCGCTTTTCAGAAAACTGGAGAGCTTCGATTTGAGCCTCTTTTTCCTGCAAATCACGCTGTAGAGAGGAAACCTGATCTTCGACTTCAGAAGACTTGCGCGAAGACTGGCTCCAACCCAATGCCGAGATGGTAGCAACACCCATTCCAAGACTCATCACCGTTGCAATGCCCAGGTAAGGAGCAGCCAAATCTTTGACTTCACCGGAGAACACGGGTTCGTCCTCAAGGTGAATATCCACTGGTTCGGAACCTAGTACGACCAATGGCAAAGTAGCGGCGGCAAAAACTGCACCTGACAGCATTACGGCTGGTAGCACGAAGCGTTGGAGTGGTGTAGTCATAATCTAATTCCTACTAAACAGAGGGGGGAATCGTTTTTCAATTTGGCGGCAGCAATACTCGATTGAAGTATTACTGCGGAACAACAGAATTACTGAAGTTTTGTTGCCTTTCCATCCAAGTTAAACGTAATCTCCGTAAACAACCGTATAGACCTAGTAAAGTCCGAGGCAGTCCTGTAAAGTCAAAATGAACTTTCCTAACAATAAGATTGCGATCGTTGCAGACTATTTCTTAAACTTTTTCCTCTTCCAAAAAACTTTTCACATTCACTTAAAGGAACAGTAAAATCAGCCTTCTAGCACCCATTTCAGAGTGTTTTAGTACGCTTAAGTACTTAGCCTTAAATACCTTTCAAAAGAGAAATATCCAGCTTCAGAGATTTAGCTATTTCGGTACAATTACTGTTAGATCAGTACCCATCTGTATCACCCTTCAAATGCAGCAACTCGGAATCTAGCAATCCTGCTTATATGTCTGAGATGTAGAGGTCTAAGATATAGAGGAAGTGGCACTTTTTGGGCGATCGCCCGTCTTGCTACATAAACTTGCAGAACCTACATTTGCCAAGTTCAACAAAACTCGCTTAATAAGATAGATAGCTTCATTCGCGCTTACTTTTGGGTGCAGCTCCAGATTGACCGACCCATTCCTAAAAGATAAGAGCAGCACTCGCCATGATTCCCCCAATTCATCGCTCAACCCCAAATCGTAGCCGAAGATGGACACCCTTAGCCCAACAAATCTGGCTAGGACTTCTATCAATGGTGCTGTGGATGGGGCTATCGCTGAACTTCCATGCTCCAATGACCGTTACCGGAGCCACTACTCCGATCCAGCTACCTCTATCCACTCGTGGCGCTGAAATTGTGGATACCAGAGGACAAGCCGTTCTACTGAGAGGGGTCAACTGGTTTGGCATCGAGACTGAGATGCAGGCTCCTCACGGGCTATGGCTGAGAGACTACAAAGAGATGCTGGCGCAGATCCGCAGCCTTGGTTATAACACCATTCGCTTACCCTACTCCGTCCAGTCACTTCGGGCAGACAGCATTGCTGGTGTAGATTTCAGCATCGGCAGCAACCGTGAGCTAGAAGGCAAAACACCTCTAGAAGTGATGGATCTGGTAATTCAAGAAGCTGAGCGTCAGGGGTTATTAATCTTGCTGGATAGCCATCGTCTCAACAATCAAAGAATTCCAGAACTGTGGTACGGCGACGGCTTCACAGAAGCTGATTGGATTGACACCTGGACAATGCTCGCTAGACGCTACCGGAATCAGCACAACGTGATTGGGGCTGACCTGAAAAATGAACCGTATGGTCGCGCCAGTTGGGGAACAGGCGATCGCGACACTGATTGGCGCTTAGCCGCGGAACGAGCTGGAAATGCTATTCTGGAAGTCAATCCCGATTGGCTAATTGTTGTTGAAGGCGTACAAAACAACGTCCCCGGACAACGACTTGCCGACCACTGGCAGGGCGGCAACCTGGAAGGCGTAAAAAACTATCCTGTCCGTCTGTCTGCCCCACGCAAACTGGTTTACTCGCCCCATGAATACGGTGCTGGGGTATTCAATCAGCCCTGGTTTTCAGAACCCAATTTTCCGGATAACCTCTACACTCGCTGGGAAACAGGCTTTCATTACATCGCCACCCAGGGTATTGCTCCTGTCCTAGTGGGAGAATTTGGCGGACGGCAAATAGACGCAGAATCTAAAGAGGGCATTTGGCAGCGGCAGTTCGTAGACTACCTCAATGACAATAGCCTCAGCTTTACCTACTGGAGTTGGAACCCCAACAGTACTGACACAGGCGGCATTCTGCAAGACGACTGGCAAACAGTTGAGACTCCAAAACAAGAACTATTGAATCAGCTTTTAGAGACTGCGACCTCGACTTTTGGTCTAGAGCCTTCTCCTGATTTGCCTGCTGGCGATCGCCCCTCCTCCCCTCCATCCTCTTTTAACTCATCTTCTAGGTCTGCTTCTCCCCGAAGTTCCTCCAATCCTGTGTCCAGCCCTGCTATTGCCAGTGCATCGGGCAGCCTAACTGCCAACTCCCTCATTCAATCGGATTGGGAAACTGGTTTTTGTGTAAGTTTCCGAGTCACAAATCGAGGCAACACCAGCACCAACAACTGGCGATTATTGTTTGAGATGAAAGATGCCGCCATTACTCAAAGCTGGAATGGCTCTTTTAGTCCCACTGGTTCAGCCTACGAGGTCATTCCCCCGGATTGGGCAACGACGATTCAGCCTGACCAGTCTGTAGACTTGGGGTTTTGTGCTAACAAATTGGGCGATGACTACCTGCCACGGCAGACCAGAATTGTTGAGCGCACCAACCGATAAAGGACAAGCCCTACACCAATCCGAGATTTTGTAGGAACGAATACGTAATTTGGTTTAGTTCTTGTTCTAAAAATGCAATATCTTCCGTAAGAAGGATGGGGGAAGTCTTTTACACTTCTCCCACTTTTGTTTTAAAGCCCTGTAGCCTTTTATGACAACTCTATGACAACTTTATGACAATAGTTATAGAACAAACCTTCGCCTCATCCTTTACTCTGAAAACAATGCAAAAATTTCTGCCGAATTGAATGTACGCTACTTTACATAAGCGATTAGATCGTAGGCGATTAGATTATGAGATTAATAATGTGAAATCGCAGAGGACAGATTGCTTTAATAGAAAACCTTCCGAAAGATAGATGAATTTAAAAATGAGAGGTGAAGTGTAAAAGGTAATGCTTTAATTATTTCTCAGCCGCTTTATATCGATTAATCAGAATCAGTTAATTAGACCTTCAAGTTCAGTTCACCCTAATAGTAGATTTAGTTGGAGCCTATTTATGCACGTAGCGGTTTGGCCAGGTGATGTCTATCCTCTGGGCGCATATTGGGATGAAAAAGGCACAAACTTCGCCCTCTTTTCAGAAAATGCAACGGGCGTTGAGCTATGCCTATTCGATAAAGATGGCGAAGAAACACGAGTCTCTCTTACCGAAGTGAGTAACTTCGTTTGGCACTGTTATTTACCTGGGATTGGCCCAGGTCAACGCTACGGATATCGAGTACATGGCCCTCACGCACCTAGTGAAGGACATCGCTTTAACCCCAACAAACTGTTGATCGACCCTTATGCAAAAGCAATTGATGGTGAAGTAGGAAGTGGCCCAGAACTGTTCGGCTATGACTGGAACAGCCCTGACGAAGACTTATCATTCTCAGAACTAGACAGTGCCTCTCTGATGCCTAAGTCAGTAGTGGTGAATGAAATCTTTGACTGGGAAGGAGACAGGCTACTAAGAACCCCCTGGCACGAAACTATCATCTATGAAATGCATGTTAAGGGTTTCACAAAGTTACATGCTGATATTCCAGAAGAGTTGCGAGGCACCTACGCCGGACTAGCGCATCCGCTGGCGATCGAGCATCTTCAGCGGTTGGGGGTTACTGCAGTCGAGCTGATGCCGATTCATCACTTTCTCTCTCGTCCAGGTCACCTGGTTGATAAGGAACTGCGAAACTATTGGGGCTACGATTCGATTAACTATTTCGCCCCTTACTCCGGCTACAGTTCTAGCGGTGTGCTAGGAGAGCAGGTGATTGAGTTCAAGGAAATGGTTAAAGCGCTGCATCGAGCCGGAATTGAAGTGATTTTAGATGTGGTGTATAACCACACGGGAGAAGGCAACCATCTAGGTCCAACTCTATCTTTGCGAGGCGTTGACAACGTCAACTATTACCGTTTGGTTGAGGGTGATGCTCGCTACTATATGGACTTTACTGGGTGCGGCAACTCACTTTATATGCGTCACCCGCAGGTGTTAAAGCTGATTATGGATAGCTTGCGCTACTGGGTTGCAGAGATGCACGTGGACGGTTTCCGGTTTGACTTGGCTTCTGCTCTAGCGCGTGAGTTGTATGAGGTAAACAGCCTTTCAGCCTTTTTTGATTTAATTCATCAAGACCCGGTTTTGGCGGGAGTAAAACTGATCGCAGAACCCTGGGATGTAGGAACAGGCGGCTATCAGGTTGGCAACTTTCCGGTGAACTGGTCAGAGTGGAACGGTAAGTATCGAGATACCGTGCGTGATTTTTGGCGAAGTGAAGAAAGTACGCTGGGTGAGTTTGCCTATCGTTTCACGGGTAGCCCTGATTTATATTTTCAGATGAATGGACGGCAGCCTAATGCCAGCATTAATTTTGTCACGGCTCACGATGGTTTTACGCTGAATGATTTAGTTAGCTACAACGACAAACATAATGAGGAAAACGGGGAAGAAAGCCGGGATGGTGAGAGCCACAATCGCTCTTGGAACTGTGGTGTAGAGGGCGAAACGGATGACCCAGAAGTGCTGGATCTGCGAGAACGCCAGCGACGAAATTTTCTCGTTACATTAATGCTGTCACAGGGCATTCCCATGTTGTTAAGTGGGGATGAATTGGGACGCACTCAACGAGGAAATAATAATGCTTACTGTCAGGATAATGAAATTTCCTGGCTGAACTGGGACTTACAGGAATCAAACGAAGATCTGCTGAACTTTTGCCGGGAGCTGGTTTATTTTCGGCGACAACACCCCGTTTTTCGTCGGCGCAAGTGGTTTCAAGGGCAAGCGATTCACGGGACGGGCGTAACAGATATTAGCTGGCATAACCCTGATGGGGGTGAGATGACGCAAGAGCAATGGGATATTGGCTACGCCAAGTCAGTTGCCGTTTTTCTCAATGGACATCGAATTCCTAGTCCTGGCCGTCACGGTCAAAAGGTTAGCGACGACAGTTTCTTGTTGTTTTTTAATGCCCATTATGAAACGCTTGAGTTTAGCTTGCCTGCCGATTTTCAGAATGATCAGTGGACAGTAGACATTGACACAAAAGAGCCTCGCTTTGTGCAAGAGCAGCGGATCTTTACAGGCGAACAAACGGTGCCTGTTGTGGCGCGCTCGATTGCGGTATTACGACGCTTAGAATAAGCGATCGCAAACTAGCTAGTTGCTGCAAGATTCAGGAACCTATCCTGCTTCTATAGCAGTCCTAAATCAGTTGTAAGATGATCGGGTTGTGAGAAGCGTACTCCTGGGGGATGCATTTCTCACAACCTATTCTAGGGTGTCTATAGATCCAGGATTACTATGAAAGCAATCAAGATCTGTAACTAGCTATTACCAATCTGTCACTTACTTTATAAAGTAACTCTCTATGCGTCTTGTTCAATGTTTTTGTCTCTCCACAGCAGCACTATGGCTTTCTTTTGCTAACCCATTGCCATTAGAAAGCCCGTTTGCCATTTCCTTAGCTACAGCACAGACCACTTCCACCCCTGCAAGCCGGACCCAAGCCGATCGCCTCTTTGAACAAGGCACTCAGCAATATGAAGCGGGACAGTTCCAAGCTGCCATAGCATCTCTAGAGCAAGCCGTTGCTGCTTATCAAAGCCTTGGCGATCGCGCTGAAGAAGGAGCGACCCTCAACACCATTGGGTTGATTTACGGCAACTTAGGGGAGTACACCCAAGCGCTGAACTACTACCAGCAGGCACTAAGCGCTGCCGAGGAAGTAGGAGGAGTGATTGAACAAAGCATTACCCTCAACAATCTTGGATTGGTCTCCAGCACCTTAGGAGAGCATACACAAGCGCTGAACTATTACCAGCAGGCACTAAGCATTACCAGGGAGGTGGGCGATCGCACCGGAGAAGGCATCACGCTCAACAATATCGGACTGGCGCACAGTAACTTGGAAGAATATGCACAAGCGCTGAACCATTATCAGCAGGCGTTAAGCATTACCAGGGAGGTGGGCGATCGCGCGGGTGAAAGCATCACCCTCAACAACATTGGACTGGCTCACGATCGCTTAGGAGAGTATGCACAGGCATTAAATGACTATCAGCAGGCGTTAAGCATTACCAGGCAAGTAGGCGATCGCGTTAACGAAGGAACGATCCTCAACAACATTGGACTAACTTACCGCAACGCAGGACAGTATCAGAGCGCGCTGAACCATTATCAGCAGGCGTTAAGCATCATCAGAGAAGTAGGCGATCGCACGATGGAAGGAATGAACCTCGCTAGCATTGCTCACCTATTTGTACTGCAAAATCAAGTGGAGCCAGCCATCGACCATTATCAGCAGTCCGTCACAGTTCGAGAAGCAATTCGAGCTGATTTACAAATTTTTTCCCCAGCACAGCAGCAAGCTTTTGTAGAACGGATTGCTAGAGACTACAGAGCCTTTGCCGACTTGCTCCACCAGGAAGGACGAGCGGCAGAAGCCCAGGAAGTTTTGCAACTACTAGAAGCACAATAGCAGTAGAGCAAATGACAGGAACGTAAAATGCTTTAGTATTGCTAACTTTGAATATAGACTTGAGTGGAAGTGCTGTGCTTCCACTCAAGTCTATGCTTAGATTAAGCAACGCTAAACATGGGTATTAAGGTTAGCGATATGGAAGCAAATTATGCCTGGCTGACGCAACCTCATTAAAAATCCACTCTAGCTCCAGATATTTTTCTAGTAGAGCTAGCAGTTTTTCCAGGCTAACAGGTTTGGTCAACAGGGCATCAGAGCCTCGCTTCAGGACAGTATTTTTGGTAATGGTAAAGTTGCTGGCTGTCACAATGATCACAGGAATATTCTGGGTTTCCAGATCCTCTCTTAGACTTTGAACCACTGTTATTCCAGTATGGACAGGCATATATAGATCCAGCAGCAGCAAGTCAGGCTTGGTATGGGAAATGATGGATAGTGCCTCAGCTCCATCTTTTGCTAAAAGTAACTCAAACCCAAGCGGTTTCAGCATATTTAGCAATACCAAGCGGTTTGTCTCATCATCGTCTGCGATCAAGAGCTTGCGACGGGTTCCTTTGTAGCCAATGATTTGATTGACATTATTTGGGAAATCACCTCTGGAGTTCTCTTGCGTTGGAGTGACCATATTTTGATCTACTTGGGAAACGGTGTTTATTGTTGCAACAGTGCCTTCGGTCGATGGTGGAGTTACTGGCATTGCAACTGTACGCATCAATGGAAGCTTTAGATTAAATTCAAACACCGAGCCTTGGCCCAGCTCACTTTGGACACGAAGATCTCCGCCCATTAGTTCGACGAGTTCCTTGCTAATTGACAGTCCTAATCCCGTTCCCGCCGTTCGCTGCCGAAGATCTCCAACCTGTTCAAATGGCTCGAAGATTCTTTCAAGGTGATCTGGACTGATTCCTACTCCTGTGTCAATGACTGCAAACTGAACAGTAGCAGTTTCAACATCGGTCGCGAGATTTTCTGGGTCGAGCCTGCTAACTCGCAGCTTTACAGAACCTTGATTTGTAAACTTGACGGCATTTCCCAATAGGTTGAGTAAAACTTGTTGCAGTCGTTTTTGATCGGCATAGACTTGAGTTGGTAAATTTCCGTGTTCTTCAAGATTAATCGGCAAATTCTTCTCAACTGCATTGCCGCGAATGATGTGAATGACATCTTGAAGAAAATTAGAAAAGTTAAACTCACTTGGCTCCAGTGTTAGAGTTTGAGATTCAATTTTGGAGAAACCGAGAATGTCATCAATTAATCCTAGAAGATGAAAACCACTATATGAAATAGCTTCTAAGCCTTGAATTTGACCTTCTCTCGCATCCGGATTAAAGCTACGTGATTGCTCTAAATCTCGCTTGATGATTTGTGCGTATCCTAAAATACCGTTTAACGGAGTACGAAGCTCATGACTCATTTTTGTCAGAAATAAGCTCTTGGCTTCATTTGCCACCTCAGCTTTATCTTTCGCTATTGCCAGTTGTTGATTTGACTCTGCAAGCTCAAGGGTACGGTCTTCTACCCGTTGTTCTAGCGTCTCAAATGCGAACTTGAGTTGGTTTGACATGCTGTCAAAGGATGTTGCCAATTCTCCAACTTCGTCTGAGCGTTCAATATCGACTGTTTGTTCCCAGTCTCCATTGGCAATATCTTTCGCGGCCCGGTTAAGACGCAAGATAGGTTGTGTGATTCCACGCGCTGTGATGTAGCTGACCAGGACAGCAACACCCAAAGCAAAAAAGCAGAGGAGAATCGTGAGTCTGGTGTTAGCGTTAATTTGTGCCATGAAATCAGCCTCAGGCACCGCTACAACGATTAACCAGTCTAGTCCGTATTGATCTTGCCAGGGTCTCACCATCACAAACTGGCGATCGCCTTCTACCTCGGCAATGAGTCGCTCACTTTCCTCAATCTGATTCAAATCACCGAAGTTTTCCAGCAGAGCCGTTCCGATCGATTGAATGCCCTGGTCAGGAGTCGTGTCCAGTTGCAACCGTTCCCCGGATTCATTTACCAGGGTATAAGGTTGCTCCAAGTTAGAACTAGCTACCAGAGAGCCATCACGCTCCAGAATGAAAATTGATCCTGACTGTGTAATGTCAATCTCGTTCAGAAACTCGCTGATATCAGACAGCAGCAGATCTACTCCCAAAACACCTACCAGCTCACTACCTGAAGTGAAAACAGGAACACTCGCAGCAATGGAGATAAATTCAGGATAGTCTTCCCAAAGATAAATTTTGCTCCAAACTGAGGTACGGGCAGCAACAGGGTCTTGATACCAGGGATAATCGCGTGGATCGTATTCACCAGGAGGCAGAATTTCTTCGATTTCAGTGGGGTTACCCTCGTCATCGGTTTCATAAGTGTAAAGTGCCCCTTCGGTTGAGTCACTAATGACTTCGATGTTATATCCGTCTGTGTAAAGACCCGCCCCGATAAAGTTCCCTTCGACTCCACCAAAGTTGATGTAGCGGACGTTAAACACGTCTAGTTGCCGCCAAAACAACCGTCCTGTACCGATCGGGTCATCAAGGTTAATTTGCCCGACGGCGATCGCATCCAGGTTTGTTCCATTGATTTTGTGAGGAATGCTGAGGTATCCGTCCAGGTGAGTAGAAACGCGATCGCTAACCTCATCCTGTAACTGACCCACCAAGTTATTAACCGATGCTCGTCCATTAAGGAACGACAGGTAACCTACTGCACTGACGGCTAGAAAAAGCTGTACGACAAAAGGAACAGTCAAAATGACTTGTAGCGATGAGCGACTAGAACGCTTCAAATCAGCTTGATATGTCTTCTTTTTGGGGCTATGTCTCGCTATCTTCTGTAACATGAATCAACTCTGAAAAACTACAGGTGGATAACTATCGGAAGTCATCTCGCAAAACTAAACAGCACTCATTTCCAAGCGCAACGAGTACCTTTTTCCAAAGTCTTTAAACGAGATAAGTTGGCTCTTGCACCACAATTTCAGTTCTGCTCATCAAGGGGGAATGATGATTTATCTATGACGATAATCTACCGATATAAAAGGTAGAAATAGATTGGTGATGCACTATTTTCGTTTCCCTCAAATATCGACTTTGCTGATGCTCAAATCGAGGGAATTTTTGCCTCACTAAAATTGAGAGAGTAGCGACAACACAAAGTTGCAGCGATCAACAAGCGATCGCTTGAAGGACTATTTTGCAACCCACTGACGTAAACTACGGCAGCTTTATTCACATTCACAATTTGACAGGTAATGCAACCCTCGTTCAACGAGCTATCTAGCTCTCGGCAAATGCATACCGCAAAAGTGTTAAGTGAGATACAATCCTGTGATTGCTGTAAAGACTTTACGACCTTTGTTTAAAAATTCAAAGGTTCATCACTTTCAGCATAACTTAGTTGAACAATTAGGTTAAGGTCAAGGTAGTTTTTGAATTCTTCACGGTTATCTGCATTTTTCCACAGCAGATTTACTAATTTTCAAGCTGACTATGCTTTACTGAGTGGCTTCTCAAAACACTGTAAATCTTCAGGTAGTTTGCTGATTCATCGAGATTTAGCCTTAATCATAAAAACTCATGAGTTTCTAACTCAACACGAACTCTACTGTCCTGCACTTAAGATCTGTGCTGCAGTCAGGTGTAATTCGGGAAAATGAGGGGAAACAATTCGATCACTGCCCTGGTAAATCTGTTCTTCATACAGCCCGTCTACCCATTCCAGTACAGTCACTATTGTTAACATCGACCAGTTTATAGCGGCGGTCAGTGTCATCGCTATAGTTCAGGTAATCTTCTATCGTCATACCCGATCGGACTACAACGATTGCGATCGCCTCCTTTCCTCAAGCTGTGAATCAGCAGAATCGATTCTCAGGTTAAGAAACTGAGCTTTGCACCTCTCCTTCGACGACATTCTATAGCAGCCCTAGATCATGGGAGACATAGGGAAGCCTCTCGAAATTTATTTCTCCATTCTTCGATTAGAGAAAAAGCTTTATTCATCAACTGTTTCAGTTTTTGGAAGAGGCAGCGCGATCGCGGCAACTGCTCCTTCCTCAAGAAAAAAGTAAATATTTGTTAAATTTCGTAACAATTTCGTGATACTTTGTAACAAACAAAGAAAGCTGCACAGCTCAAGAGCTTCTCTGTTCTTTCCACTAATTGCAAATCCAGTAAGGTAGGTCTTTAAAGATGCCATTTACTATTGATTCAGCGCGCAGTATTTTCCCAAATACCTTGTCTGCTGATGCAGTACCCGCCACAATTGCTAGATTTAAGCAGCTTAGTGCCGAGGATCAACTGGCATGGACATGGTTTGCTTACCTCGAAATGGGCAAAACAATTACTGTTGCTGCTCCGGGTGCTGCCAGTATGCAATTTGCAGAAGCAACCCTGAATCAAATTCGGCAAATGACTTTTGAAGAACAAACGCAGGTCATGTGTGACCTAGCAAACCAGGCTGATACCCCAATTTGCCGTGCCTATGGCATGTGGTCTCCAAACATCAAGCTAGGGTTTTGGTATCAGCTTGGTGTATGGATGGATCAAGGAATTGTGGCTCCAATTCCAGCGGGCTACCAGCTCTCTGCTAATGCTTCCGCAGTACTGCAAGCCGTGAGAGAACTCGACCAAGGTCAACAGATTACCGTCTTACGCAACGCTGTGATCGATATGGGATTTGACCCAAGCAAGCTAGACGATTACACCAGAGTATCTGAACCTGTTGTGGCTCCAAAGGAAAAGTCTGCCAGAACTCCAGTCAACATTGAAGGCGTGACCAATCCCACTGTGTTGAGCTACATGGATAATCTCAACGCTAATGACTTTAAAGCGCTGATTGAACTATTTGCTCCTGATGGCGCTCTGCAACCTCCTTTCCAAAGACCCATTGTCGGTAAAGATGCTGTTCTTCGATTCTTTAATGAGGAATGCCAGAACCTCAAACTCATCCCCGAACGAGGTGTGGCTGAACCCGCAGAAGACGGTTATACCCAGATAAAAGTGACAGGTAAGGTGCAAACTCCCTGGTTTGGTGCGGCTGTAGGCATGAACATGGCTTGGCGGTTCTTGCTCAATCCCGATGGCAAAATTTTCTTTGTGGCGATCGACTTATTAGCATCTCCTAAAGAACTGTTGAATCTAGTCCGCTAGGTTAAAACCAAGAAGTTTCGGGTAGGGGCGAACGGTCATTCGCCCCTACCGATTGCATGGACTAAAGTATCAAATGTAGGTTGGGTGGAACAACGTGAAACCCAACGTTTGCCTAGATTCTGTTGGGTTCCGCTTTGCTTCACCCAACCCACGTTATATCAATGGTTTTTGGAGTTTTGTCAGGCAACCAGGCATCAGGATTTAAGGTAAGCGTAAAAAGGCTAGCTTCAATTTAGAAGTGAGTTTCCATAAACACATAAGAGTGCTTTTGCAAGCGGTACTCCATCATAAAATTTTGATTTTTTAGGGTTAATGATGCAAGTGAGTGATACCGAGTGGTCTAAGACTGAAAAGGAAGTTGCTCAGGTGGCTTTCAAAAGAGCCTACGAGCGAGAAATTGATGCTTTGATGAAGGGAGTCCGAGAAAAAGCGAGTGCGATCGCAACCCAGGATGACATCTGGCATCTCCATGATTTTTTGAGTGCCAAAAGACATGAGATAGACGGCAAATATGATTACAGATACTCTGTTTTAATTTTTGTCTTCGCTACTTTAGTGAGAGAAGGTTTGCTGCATCTAGACGAACTGGAAGGGTTAGGGGCAGATAAACTCACCAAAATTGCAGCGCTTACTCGCATGGGCTAGATACCAACATCTGAAGGGCGATCGCCTACACTCGTATGCAGACGTGTAGGGTCAGCATAGCGGATGCAAAGGATTACTCAAACGCTGATTAAGTGGGTTCCTTCAGGAATTGGGGCGGGGGCAACGCTGCACTATGCCTTAAACCAGGAATGGACACGGGCGATCGCCCTCTCCTTTATCACCGCATGTCTGTCACTCTGGGCTAAATTCAGCGGCAAGTTTATGGAAACGCTCGAAGAAGCGGCAGCTCAGCGAGGAGCTGACTCCGCCCAATGGGTGATTAGAACAGCCGATCAATTTGCCCTAACCTTACTGTCCAACTTCCAGAGCCGCTACTATCAAAGCCTGATTTACGCCCTACGTGACTTTCGGACTCAAGGACTGAAAACCAAAGGTCCGTTTGCTCTAAATCTGGAGAAAGTGTTTGTACCCCTTCAACTTGCTCCAGAGACGACCGATAAGGTTTCTTCTGCCATGATCCCAGTTCGTCATGCGACAGAAAGCCTGGAGATTTGGGATTTTCTTGCCAAGCTAACCGAACAATCCACCTTCAAGCGAATTGTTGTTCTGGGTCCGCCTGGTTCTGGCAAAAGCACACTGCTAGAGCATTTGACGCTCACCTATGCCCAAAAGGCGCAGACTCGCCAGCATCCCAAAGCTCCAGCGTTAATTCCCATTCTGCTTTATTTGCGAGACGTTCAAGAAGCCCTCTTCCTGGACAAAACTGGTGCAGATTTGGTCGAAGTTCCACCCACACTGACAACACTGATTCAGCAGCAAAACGCCGTCCAGAAACTCAACCCACCTGCTGATTGGTTTGAGTCGAGACTGCGACAGGGTAAGTGTTTAGTTTTACTCGACGGCTTGGATGAGGTCGCAGACAGCGCTCGGCGGCATCAGGTGAGCCGCTGGGTTGACGAGCAGATGCTCAGCTATCCCACCAATGCATTTATCGTTACTTCCCGTCCGTTTGGCTATCGCAGCGCTCCGCTTCGTCACATTGGGCTGGTGGCTGAAGTGCAGCCCTTTACGCTGAAGCAGGTTGAGCAATTTATCAACAACTGGTATTTGCAAAACGAGATCATGCGCCGTCTGGGAAAGGACGACCCCGGTGTACGGCAGGTGGCACAACAGCAAGCAGGCGATCTGTTTAGCCGCATCAAACACAATCCGGCTCTAGCAGCGATGGCGCTGAATCCGCTGCTGCTGACAATGATTGCAACGGTTCACTGTTATCAAGGCGCACTCCCAGGGCGACGGGTCGAACTCTATGCAGAAATCTGTGATGTGCTGCTGGGACGTAGACAAGACGCAAAAGGCATCGTTGAATCCTTGACCGCTGCTCAGAAAAAACTGGTGCTGCAAGTTCTGGCGCTAAAGCGAATGCAGAAGAAAACTCGCGAATTTAAGAAAGTAACCGGATGTTTACTGATTCGCGAAAAGTTGGTGACGGTTGCAGGCTACGACGCAGATCCAGAGGACTTTTTAGAGCAAATTGAAAATATCAGTGGTTTGCTGGTGCGACGCCAGCCTGATGTGTATGAGTTTGTCCACAAGAGTTTTCAGGAATATCTGGCCGCCGCTCAGATTAAGGAATCAAAGCAAGAGTTTTTGCTTACTCGCAACATTGATGATCCCTGGTGGGATGAAACTATTCGCCTCTATGCCGCGCAAGAGGATGCCAGTAACCTGATTTGGGCAGCGCTTGACCAGCCCAGCGTGGTTTCGTTAACGCTAGCTTATGACTGCCTGGAAGAAGGGTTAAGTGTGCAGCCAGACGTGCGACGACAGCTAGAGGACACCTTAGAAAAAGGGCTGGAATCTGCGGACGCAGAAATCTTTAAGCTGGCAGCGGAGGTAAAACTATCGCGCCGTTTAAACAAGCTGCTGCGAATGGATGACCTGACTGAAATCGACACGAGCTACATTACCTGTGCGGAGTATCAGCTTTTTATTGATGAGAAGAATCAGTCGGGAGAAAGCTGCCAGCCCGACCACTGGCAAACGGCAAAGTTTTCACCTGGCAGAGCAATGAGTCCGATCACGGGTATTCGAGCTAGCGATGCAGAAGAGTTTTGTGAGTGGCTGACGCAGCGCTCTAGCCCAATCGGGGATACATTTTTGGAGGGCAGTTCTTCCGTATTTGTAGGGGAAGCCAGGTTTCGCTTACCCAAGCAAATTGAAGTGCAGGAGCATCCACTCCAAGCAAAACAAATTGGCTGCTGGTGTAACGCGGGCGATCGCCAACTCATCACCGGAATTGCCCCCATCCAGTGGCAACGCTGGTATAAGGCACTGGCAGAATTAGTGGAGAGCGATCGCTTCCTCATTGAAGAGTTGGATCGTGCCCTCGATCACCCTCCTGATAAAACGCTCTCTGCCTCTAGCTCACTCAACTTGCTATATCAAGCACTTGGCCTCACGACGCACAGCGGCTTCGACCTTAACCTTGACCTAGAATTTGCCCGTTCTCGCATCATTGACTTTGAGTCTGATTTTAGTTTCCAACCCACAATTCCACTAGAGCAAGATTTGCTGGATTTGATTAAGTTGGTGGGCGATCGCACCCATAGCCTCAACTATGATTTCATAGCACAACGCGACTATGACTTAAGTCAATTTCGAGCTTATACCCTGCTCACTTCTGTGCTGTTTAAATTAATTTCAGAAGCTCACGACAAAGCAGCAAAAAGCCGAGGTTTGTTGCCTACTCAAAAACCCACCCGTCGCGAGTGTGAAGAACTGAGCCGTGAGTATCTAAGCAAAAGCAGCGAAGCATTTAATCTCTTCGCTTTCTTTGTGCTAATTGACCAACGCAGAGCCGGACAACTTCCTGCTTGGGAAAGCATTCGAATCGTAAAACAAAAAATTAACAGCTAAATCTTGCAAATGTTTCTTAACTCCGTACCGCAGATTTTACAGAACCGAGCATCCGTATCATGAGAGTCAAGCCCACATCCAGGGCAAAGAAACTCCATCTGTTTGGTCGTACTAAGCAGTTGTTTAATCAAATCACCTAACTGCCAGGGAATCAGAGCAATACCTGTCAAAATCATTAGTACGGTAAGCAGTCGTCCTACTTCAGAAATGGGTGTGACATCACCAAAGCCAACTGTTGTCATCGTTGCGACTGAGAAATAAAATGCATCCAAAAAAGTGGCAAAGTCTTCTGGATTAACCGGATGCTCAACTTGATAGATGATGCCAGAGTAGACAAAGATGATAGCAAAAAGCGTGAATAAAATTCGGGTGACAATAATACTATCTTCACCGCTGATGTAGCCAAATTTGGTTCTTCCTTCAACGAATCTAATTAATCGTAAGATTCGGAACCAGCGAAAAATTCGAATGAATTTGATATCCACTCCAGGGATAAAAAATGGCAAAATTGCTAAAAGGTCAATGATGGAATAAAGACTGAAAACATAACGAATCTTTTTCTCAGCACACCAAAACCGCAGCAGATATTCCACTGCAAAGACAATCAGAATTCCCGTATCAATCGCATCCAGGATTGAACGGACAGAAGCCGAAATTGGGTAAGTTTCTGCAACAAAGATTGCCGAAGAAATTAGCACCAATCCAGTAATGACTAAGTTGACAACTCTTCCGGGAATGGTTTCAATATCTTCTAGGTAAAAGGCGATCGCTTGTCGTAACGACATATCTCAATTTCTATAGCTTCATCTTTGTAGGATGCGTTAGCGATAGCGTAACGCATTAATTCTTGAGGACGGGGTGCGTTACGGCTTCGCCTAACACACCCTACTAGGGGCGCTTTAAGGCAAGGGTTAAGCCATCGGCGATCGCCACCATACTTAGGGTCACCCGCTGATCTTCATGCAGCTTCCGGTTAAACGCACGAATGGCTTCAGTTCGCGTATCCTGCACCTGACCATCCGCCACTCGTCCAGACCACAACACGTTGTCAATTAAAATTAGCCCCCCTGGACGCACAAGCTGCAACGCCCGCTCATAGTAGGTTTCATAGTTGCTTTTATCGGCATCAATAAACGCAAAATCAAAGGTTTTTGCCTGCCCCTCAGCCAGAAGCTGATCTAGCGTTTCAACCGCTGGCGCAATTCGCAAATCAATTCTGTCTGCGACTCCCGCCATTTCCCAATAGCGACGGGCGATCGCTGTAAACTCCTCACTCACGTCACAAGCGACAACCTGCCCATTTTCCGGTAACGCCAGCGCCACAGACAAAGCGCTATAGCCTGTGAATACGCCGACTTCCAGAGTCTTTGTCGCCCCCATCAACTGCACCAACAGCGCCATAAATTGTCCTTGCTCTGGCGCAATCTGCATCTGACTCATCGGATGGCGGGCTGTTTCTTCTCGCAGCTTTAGCAAGATCTCCGGTTCTCGCAGCGAAACTGCGAGTAAATAGTCGTAGAGGCGATCGCCCAGATTCAGACTCTTGTTAGTCATCGTTTTAAGGTAAATCAGCGGTAAACTTTGGACGGTGAGGCAATGGGAAAAGGCAAAATGTTAGCTATACGAGCAATCATAGCGATCGTGATGGTGGTGCTGCTCAGCGGTTGTGGCATCGGCAGAAGTCCAAATCAAACCTTAGTGAAGCAGGCGATCGCCATTCAGGTGAGCCAAACCCAGCAAGCATTAACTCAGCAGCTATACTCCGGCTCGTCCCAACCGCCTGAGTTTGAAATCGATCGCGTTCATATTACCAAACGCCAGCCCCTCAAAATTCAAGATCTCGTGTCTTACCGAGTTCAGGGTACCTATGATCTAACTTTGAAGTTTCCCAACCACCGCGTAACCCAGCGAGAAAACCCATTTGAGGTGTATTTGCAACGCCAAGTTGAGGGTAAAACCTGGCGTGTAGCTCAGCTTCAAGCAGGAGATGGGGAAAGGGGCGATCGATGGGTTACTCAACTGATTCTGACCGATTAGATAGCTAACTCTTCAGGCTACGAGAGCCAAAACGGTAAACAGCTCGAAGTCCAACCCGAATTACCTAGTCGTGGCGATTTACCTGCCAGCCCTCAATACCTGCTCAGCGGTCAGTTTTAAACTTGGAAAGGTTAGAGAGACGATGGTTTGACTGCCTCGAAACTGCTGGATTTCATACTCTCCATTGACTAGCGTACAGACAGAGAGAGTAGGTTGTTTGGGTTTTCCAATGTGTCGAGTCCCTCCTAACCCTGCATAGTCTGCAATCCAATATTCGGGAATTCCTAAAACGGCGTAATCCTCGAGCTTACGGGCATAATCATTTTGCCAGTTGCTACTTACAACTTCTGCCACAAATTTAATCGAACTACTTAAAGTCAGAATCGATTGATCAAGCCAAAGCGGTTCGTTGTTCAGTTCACTGCGATCGATAGCCGCAACATCAGGTCGAAATGCTGTCGTGCCTATGTTGGAAGGGCGTAATAGCCCTCGCTGAAGGACGAACCAAGGTAAGTTTGTTACATCGATCTGGACGCAAAGCTTTGTTGTAATGAAGGCTGCGACTTCTTCATGCAAACCTGTTGGTTCCAAGTCGAAAACCTCTCCATCAATCAGTTCATAGCGGTTATCGTCACCATAATGGGCGAGAAACTCATCAAAGCTGAGTGGCTTCTGTTGTACTGGTTGGTCGATCGCGATGGACATAGGTCAACTTAGCCCAATCAATGTCCTTAGTCTACCAAGCCAATCTAAGCGTAGTGTGGATATCTGCGATCGCTCATCCTTGTTCTATACAAACAATCGTTGCATTTCCGCTAGGTGAGTCCATACTGCCAACTTCTTGAGTACTGAAAATCTTGCTGTTGTGGATGCATTTTGTCTACAGACATTATTTAGACCTTCAAATACAAGATTCGTCAGTCTGCTGTACTAGAACTATTAAGCTGTGTCGCAATCGTGACTTGTGGCATCGTCTCAATTAATGCTCTCAGCACTTTATTAACTGATTCCAGTGTTGTAAAAACTTTAGCAACGTCTTCGTCCAAAACTACAACCTTTAAGACTTGCTCTCCATCGCGAGCAGCAAAGCGATTGGGTTTTGCCTTCTTGTAATCAAAATAGTACTCAGTTAGAAGCTCATCATCAGAATTTTGAGACTCCTCAAAAGGCGTTTTGCTCATAATTCTAAAGTTACTTGATGTCAAGATCAGAATACAATCTAATTAATAGTGATCTACCAAATTCAACAAGGTAATCACAATAGCTAAAAGTTGGAAAGATATTCAAAGAAAACCCTGTATGCTCAAGTAATTTGTGTTTTTTTAGATAGCTGAGAAAAGACGGCTCTATTGAGAAATAGTATGTGTTTCCAACCTCACTTACGAGCGATATTTCTTTCCCAGTCGATCTAAAAAGACTACCATTAAGCCTGTTTCCAGTATGCACAAGCAGGTTGCGTAATCCTCCAATCTTGACTAACTCTTGCCAATCAGCAGAGTTAATCTCATATTTAGCTATTGTCAATAAAATCTTTCTTGACCTTCTAATACCTTTATCATGCTTAATATTCTCAGGTGCAGAGATATCTGTTTCGAAACTTTTACAAATATCTTCAAGTTGCTGCTCTACAAATGAATACCAAGTTATGACAAAACTTGAGAGGAGAAGGTCGGGAAGGTCGCGCTCCATCTCAATAAACTTATCTGTGTAATGGTCTTTGAGGAAGTAGTATTCCTCCTCTTCCATTTCTCGCGATATTTCTTCCTCATATACCTTTTCAATCTCATCTAAATGTTGGCTAAACGCTTCCTGGACTAGGTTTAGATACTTGGACATTTGATGAAATTTGTAGTTGGTCGTAAAAACTCTAATGTTGATTCCCATAGCCATATTTTTTTGGGCATTTTCGCCTGCTAATAAGCCTTTGCTACGCCTCAACAGGAGAATTAGCCATCACGAAGAGCTTATACAGATGCAGTGAACCACGTCTGTACACAATTCAAAGCAAGATATATCAAACTCCAACTAAAACTAACTTAAACGTGCTGTACATTCCAAAATGAGTTTTTGATTTTCTAGAGAATAGGGCTGAATTTCTAGGGCTTTACGAAATGCCCAGATTGCCTCGCTATATTCTCCTAATGCGGCATAGCAGAGCCCCATTCCGTGCAGTGCGCCGAAGTGAACTGAGTTGAGTTCAACTGCCTGCTGACAGTCCGCTAAAGACTTTCGATATTGCTGCTGAACGTAGTACAAAACTGCCCGACGATTCCAGGCTTCAGCAAAGTCGGGTTGAGCCTGAATAATTTCGGTTAATAAAGCCTCTGCTTGCTCCATTAACCCTGCTTCCATTAATGCCTGACTGCGGCCCAGCAGTTCCAGCCCATAGACTCCTTTTTGTTGAAACCAGAGTTGCCAAAGCTCCTGAGTTGCCTGCTGGCGAACTGGCTCATCTGGATTTTTCAGATCTTGCAATAGAGAGTTAACCCAAGCTTCATCCATGAATTCGTATCCCTGCTGTCGACATTCTCAAAGCGATGTAAAAGCGATCGCGCAAAAAGGGGAACTGCCTCGCCCCTCTCTCCATTGTGTAATCCCCTCCGAGATTCTGCGACAATGGGGAGCGTTCTCTGCATCGCTGGATTTTCTCGCATGGCTGCAAAAATTCCCGTCACGATCATTACTGGATTCCTTGGCAGCGGCAAGACCACGCTGATTCGGCACCTGCTGCAAAACAATCAGGGTCGCCGCATCGCGGTTCTGGTCAACGAATTTGGCGAACTCGGCATCGACGGCGATATCCTCCGCGCCTGCCCCTGCCCCGAACCTACCGAAGCTGCTGAAAACGAGACAGCAGCAAATCTTCCCCCCAACCCCCAATCCCCTAACATCATCGAACTCACCAACGGCTGTCTCTGCTGCACTGTCCAGGAAGAATTTTTACCGACGATGTTGGAATTGCTGAAACGGCGAGATAGCCTGGACTGTATTCTGATCGAAACGTCGGGTTTAGCGCTGCCCAAGCCACTCGTCAAAGCCTTCCGTTGGCAGGAAATTCGCAATGCTGCCACAGTGGATGGAGTCGTCACAGTGGTCGATTGTGAAGCAGTGGCAAACGGAACGCTGGCGCATGACCTGGAGGCACTCGTTGCCCAGCGTCAAGCAGACGAAAGCCTGGATCATGAAACGCCCTTGCAGGAACTATTTGAAGACCAGCTTGCCTGTGCTGACTTAGTGGCACTCAACAAAACCGATTTGGTAGACGAGTGTACGGTGACAGAAGTTTTATCGTTGATTCAGCAGGAAGTGCCTAGGGCCGTGAAGATCGTGAGAAGCGATCGCGGACAGCTAGATCCCAACATTCTCCTCGGCTTCAACGCAGCAGTGGAAGACAACCTGGAAACTCGCCCCAGTCACCACGATGAGGAAGAGGAGCACGAACACGACGATGAAATCACTTCTACTCATCTCGTTTGGAATCAAGCTTTTGACCCCAAAGCACTACAGGAACGACTAAAAGCACTGGTTGAGCAGCAGGAAATTTATCGCATTAAAGGATTCGTCGCCGTTCCTGAGAAACCAATGCGAATGGTACTGCAAGGCGTAGGCGCAAGGTTTGAGCAGTTTTACGATCGCCCCTGGCAACCGGAAGAACCTAGAGAAACCCGACTGGTTTTCATTGGGCGATCGCTTGACTCTGCTCAAATTGAGTCTCAATTAACATCCCTGGGCAGTCCCACTTAGCGTCCTTCCATGCACTCAAAGCGCAAATCACAACTTAGGAACAATTTGGTGCGCTGTCTTTAGCAGACTAGAAAACCGCTGCAGCCGTTAACCATTTCTTTAGAATCATTAACTTTTCGCCACATTTGCCCAGCAGATGTGGTATTTTCGTGGAACCGCATCTACCCAGAGGCAGATATTAGTTTCTCAAGGACTTGAGAAATTCTGGCTAGATGTAAATTACCCAGGGCAGTCATAAGCACCATCAACACATTTGACTCACACTCATGACTCAATCACGAAACTTACAGGAATGGGAACAGCGCCGCAGCGAAGCCGCCAGTCTTTACAGACGCGGTCAACATCATGAGTATCTGGCACTGCTAAAACAAAACCTGACCCTGGCCCAAAACATTCCCGATCGCCTGCGAGAAGGCAACACTTTTAATGACATGGGTTTAGCCCACATTCAATGCTGGCAGCCCCTTCAAGCGCTAGATTGTTTTAAGCAAGCCCTTGCCATCACTCAAGAATTGAGCAACAGTCGCGGAGAAGCAATTACGCTAAGCAACATTGGCTCTGCCTACAGCCAGTTAGGTAAACTGCAGCAAGCCGTTGAGTACTTCAATCGGGCACTCCCAATCTTTAGAAAACTGGGCGATTGGCAGGGCGAAGCAGCAACGCTAAACGACATTGCCCTAGTTTATACGCGTCTGGGTGAACCCAAGCGATCGCTCCTGCTCTATCACCAAGTTTTGCCAACTCGTCAAAAGCTGGGCGATCGCCCCGGCGAGGCTGCTACGCTCAACAACATCGGCTTCACCTACATTGCACTAGGTAAGCTCCCCCAAGCAATGGAGCACTTCCAGCAGGCGCTTTTAGCGCAGCAAATAGCAGGCAATCGCCAGGGAGAAGCTACCACTCTCGGCAACATTGCTTCTGTCTACCGAGACTTAGGTCAGCCGAATCAGGCATTGCTGCTCTATCACCAGGTACTTCTAACGCAAAAAGAGTTGGGCGACTGTCTCGGACAGGCAAACACCCTTGACAACATGGGCTGCACCTGCGGCGTGTTGAATCAACCTCAGCAAGCACTAGAGTTTTATAGCGCTGCTTTGCAGATTCAGCGGAAGCTGGGCGATCGCCCCGGACGGATTAACACCTTGCTCAACGTTGGCTCAACCTACGCCAATCTCAACCAAAAAGGGCGAGCAAGACTATTTTATTTCCAGGCTCAAAGACTGATTGAACAAATCAACCATCCCCTCCTGGCTGAGCGAATCGAAAATCTAATAGACGAACTTTAGCGCTGGTTATACCGTTTCTACAAAAGAATGAGGCAGGGTTAAGCTCTTGCCTTATTCTTTATTCTTTTACGACTACAAATAAAAAGACACCCTGCATCGCAAGGTGCCTTTTTATTTATGGATTAACAGTAAGAGGATTAACAGTAAGACTGAATGTCTTCACCACACTGGTCAACTAGAAAGCAAAGAGAACGAAAGCGAAGCCCAACAAACTGGTCGTATAAAGGGTTGAGCTTACACAGAGGGGGGATGTGGGCTACGGTACGACCAAACAGATTAACGTCACGTTCAAAAGGACATTGGGCAGGAATCAACCGAGAGATGAGACGGGCAACTTTGGGGTCACGAATTTCAACGTTATCCAACCATTGACGCACAGGCTGTAAGAGATCGGAATGAGCCTTACTGCCTTGATTTGCTCTGGGTGAGATGTTCATGTTGAGAGGTACTGGCGATCGCACGATCGCTCAATTAAGTTTTCGTTCCTGTTACAAAGATACGAATGGGATCAAAATGTTTCTTAAAGGAAGTGAGAAAAAAACCGAGTTTTCACTAAAGCTCTGGTGAAAACTTCTTATCTGCAAGACTTTGGTGAGTATTTTTGCGGTGTTAGCCAATTCCAGTCCCTACAGATAAGTCAACTTGTGGAGCGAATTAATCAACGGACACGCCTGATGAAAGCAATCGTGACTGTAAAAATGAGCTTCTTGCTCGTTGTCACGGCACCCAGTTTATATAAGGAAGGTTACCCATTCCGATGGGGGAACTTACCCATCGTAGCGCCGATATCTTAACTTTTGCCACTCAAATGAGCAAGATTTCTACGCTACATTCTTATGAACCAGAATTTTGCTGATTCTCCAAATATCGGCTCAATCCGTAAGCCATATCACCCCGTGTCATCGGTCGCAGTGGACCAATCTGACTGCTGGCATCTACATTCACAAATCCTTCATGCAGTGCTGTTGCCATTGACCGTCTTGCCCAGGCAGGAATGTCTGTCGAATCTGGATACTGAGCCAGAATCTCGTCAATCGTCTCATTGGGAAACTGGAATACCCCATAAGCCTGAGCAAAAATGGAAAAGGCTTCCGCCCGTGAAACTCGCTGCTCTGGGAAAAAACGCCCTTCCCGATAGCCCGTCATGATGCCATTTCGCAACACCGTTTGGATGTCGTTGTAGGCCCAGTGTGATTCAGGTACATCCTGCATCTGAATCACCATCGCTTGATCGGGATTGCGCCGATCGAGTTGAAAAGTTTTAACCAAAATACTAGCTAGCTCTGCCCGACTCAAAAGTGCGTCAGCACGAAAGTCACCGTTAGCAGAACGACTCATCAGCCCTGCATTGACAACTCGATCAACTGGATCAGAAACTACCTGAGCTTGGGCGATCGCCGATGTGCCACACAGCACGAAGGTGAGAGAAAGGGCACTAAGAAACCGTTTCATACTTGAAAAACCTACACTCAGTTTTGGTTGATGTAGCTACTGTGTCTCAAGTTAGCCATTCTGGTGTCGATTCTACCGAAGGAAAAAAGTGACTCATTTCCATCCAGCAAAATAACTCAGTCAAATGAGTCTGACGTGTGGCGATTTAGTTAAGTTTCCTGAAGTAGGGGAGAGCAGAGGATAGTGATCGCATTCTTCCGTATCTCCCTAACCATTCTGCTAAGAATTAATTTTCCGGTTCAATTCCTGCGGCTCGTAGCTGCGCTGCCAACCGGTCTGCCCGTCGCCGTTCTTGCTCTGCTCGTTGCCGTTCTTGCTCTGCTCGTTGCCGTTCTTGTTCTGCAAATTCTGATCCCCAGAGCAACAGCTCTCCCTGTTCATTCCACCAACGCAACCAGTAGCCTGTGCGGTTTTCTCGGATTCCCTGCCAGACGCCCAGAAATAGATTCATTTCAGCGATCCAATAGCGATCGCCAGACTCAAGCGATTGCAGTTTGTAGCGCATTGAATCATCTAACTTATAAACTTCCAAAGCTCCGCTATTGGGTTCAAAAATGACGTAGTTAGGAACTTGTAAAATCTGCTCGTAGAAAAACCATTTTCCAGGCGGGTAAGTTGGCTTAACTGAATACTCCGTCCCTTCCGTATCAGATAAAAATTCCATCACAATCGCAGGAATGTCACCTTGAAGGTTTGGCGTATAGCTCCGCACAACCTCTTCTCGTGGCACTCGAATAGACGCGACATATCCCCAATCAGGGGCTTTAATGACAATCCGACCATTCAAGGTGGCGCAAATGCCGTAGTTAGTCGTGGTTAATGCGCTACCTGGCAGCTTCCCAGCAAGTTCCAAACTTTCGGTGAGCGCAGCAGCAAGGGATGGCTGATTAATGTTGTCCACTGGCTCATCGTCTAAAACATAGTCATCGGGCAGTTTTTCCCAGGTGACCTGATAAGGAATTGAACTGGCTAACATGATTTTTGCCATTCATGATTTGTCATTATAAAGTCACCTTAGTCAAACCAGTGCAGGTTCTGGCAGTGCGCCGCGCATTCGACTAAGCCAGTCAATCAGGTTCTCAAGTTGAAGGTCGGCATTGAGAACGGCTAGACCGCGCACGGTGACTTTTCCGGGGGTGTAGACAAAACGAGTTTGCAGATGTTCTGGTAGGTTGGCTTTGAGCAAATTCCAGGCGGGTTCCTCCATTGGTGTTTCTAAGACGACATGCTGCTTGCCTTCGGGCTTGATTCTTGAGAAGCCAAGTTTCTTGGCAATTTGCTTCAGTTCTACGACGCGAATGAGCTGTAGGGCAGCAGTGGGAATTGGACCGTAGCGATCGCTCCAATCCGCAGCAATCTGAGTCAATTCCTGCTTAGAGTCGGCAGATGCCACAGCCCGATAAGCGCTCATCTTTTGATCTAAATCTGGAATGTAGTCGGCAGGGATAAAAGCAGTCAAATTCAAATCAATTTGAGCATCATCAACCTGGGGAATCTCCTGCCCGCGAATTTCTTTAATCGCCTCCTCCAGCATTTCCATATATAAGTCAAAGCCGATCGCATCCATCTGTCCAGACTGCTCAGCACCCAACAGATTTCCTACGCCGCGAATTTCCATGTCTCGCACGGCAAGCTGATAGCCTGACCCCAGTTGAGTGAATTCCTGAATCGCCCGCAACCGCTGTCGAGCCGTATCTGAAAGCTGACTTTGCTTAGGATAAAACAACCAAGCGTGAGCCTGAATTCCAGCTCTGCCGACCCGACCTCGAAGTTGATAAAGCTGAGACAAGCCAAACCGCTGCGCGTCTTCAATTAGAATTGTGTTGACACGGGGAATGTCCAGACCCGACTCAATAATGGTGGTGCAAACCAGAATTTCAGCGTCTCCATTGCTAAAAGTAAGCATGGTGGCTTCCAGTTCACCTTCTTGCATTTGACCGTGGGCGATCGCCAATCTTGCACTGGGCACCATCTCCCGCAACTTTCCAGCGGTTTCTTCAATTCCCTCAACTCGTGGCACCACGTAAAACACCTGCCCGCCTCGGTCAAGCTCCTGCCGAATCGCGGTTCTCACCATATCCGGATCAAGTGGCGCAAGGTGAGTTTTGATTGGGCGACGAGAAGGGGGCGGCGTAGTGATCAGGCTCATTTCCCTCACACCTGACAGCGCCATGTAAAGCGTCCGGGGAATAGGCGTAGCACTGAGCGTTAGCACATCGACTTGAGTTCTAAGCGACTTGATCTTTTCTTTCTGGTTTACGCCAAACCGCTGCTCTTCATCTACTACCAGCAAACCCAAATCCCGGAACTTAACGCCCTTGCCCAGCAGTTGATGCGTCCCCACCACGATGTCTAGCTCCCCGGTTGAAAGCCGCTGCTGAATATCGCGCCGTTCATCCAACGTGCGGAAGCGGTTCAGTAGCCCAATCTGAATGGGGTAAGGCGCAAATCGCTCTTTTAGCGTGTGGTAGTGCTGCTGCGTCAAAATCGTCGTTGGAGCCAGCAGTGCCACCTGTTTGCCTGCCGTCACCGCTTTGAAAATCGCTCGAATTGCCACTTCAGTTTTGCCAAAGCCGACATCACCACAGACAAGACGGTCCATCGGGCGAGGGCTTTCCATATCTCGCTTCACATCCTGGACAGCTTTAAGCTGGTCAGTTGTCGGCTGATAGGGGAAGGAGTCTTCCATCTCCTCCTGCCAGGGCATGTCAGACGGATAGGGGTGTCCCTCTTGTTGCGATCGCTGAGCATAAAGCTGCAACAAATCAACCGCAACCTTTTTAACTGCCTTGCGAACCTTACTCTTAGTTTTCTCCCACGCCTTGTTCGACATTTTGTTGAGCTGGGGCACCTGATCCCCGGCTCCCCGAAAGCGCGATAGAGAACTAAGCTGATCGGCCGCTACCCGCAGCAACCCATCCGCATATTGCAACACCAGATATTCCCGGATCTCATAGTTGATCTCCAGGCTTTCTAATTTAAGGAATTTACCTACACCGTGATTCTTGTGAACCACGTAATCTCCGGGCTGGAGCTTGTTGGGGTCAACCTGTTTGGAGGCAGCACGGCGGCGTTTGCGGACATAGCTGGGCGTTGCCAGGGAATGCTGCCCAAAAAACTCCCGATCAGTAACGATCACCAATCGGAAAGTCGGCAGGATGAAACCTTCTAGCTCTGCGAGCCCTGAATATTTGACCGCAACGGGAATGTGCTGCCCCTGAAGCTTGTCGATCGCCAAATAATCTCGCGGATTGGGCACAAACTGCGCCGGACAGTCATGCTCTTGCAAGAGTGACACCGATCGCGACGGCTGGGCCGAAACCAGCCAGATCGAGAAGTTGCGATCGCGCTCTTGCCTCAACGTCTCAGCTAGCTTAGCAAACTGATGCGGGGTAGCAGGCACAGGACGACTAGCAAGGTTAAGTCCATTTCCTTCTTCTGCCAATTCTGATAAATGCAGTCGCTCAAATAGCTCCAGGTCAGCCAAAGAATCTGTAAAACTGCGGTGAATTTGCGGCAGCGGCATATCGTGATTTGCACCCACTGCCGTTTCTTGCCACTGCTCCTGGGCGTGTTCAGACCAGCGATCGCCATGCGCTCGACACTGCTCCGGCTCATCGATTGCCACCAGCGTATTTTCCGGCAGGTAATCTAGCAGCGATGCAGGCTGCTTAAATGCCAGTCCCAAAAAACGCCGCATTCCTTCAATCGTTTGGCCCGACTCTAGCCGCTCTAACTCTTCAACCGAAAGGTAATGCGCCAAGCGGGAATCAATTTGAGACGGAGCTTCCTTGCCATTCCCCAATCCCCAACCTCCAACCCCCAACCCCTGCATAATCATGGGTCCGAAGTCAGTCGTGGTTAAAACCAAACGAGTAATGCTGTCGAGCGATCGCTGTGTTGCCGGGTCAAACTCACGAATCTGGTCAAGCTCATCGCCAAATAGCTCCAGACGCACGGGTAGCTCCGAGGCAACCGGAAACACGTCAATAATGTCTCCCCGACGGCTCCACTGCCCCTCCGTTTCAACCAATGGCACTCGCTCATAGCCTAACCGCGCTAGCTGCTGGCTAAATTCTTCCAGGTTTAGCTCCATGCCTCGGTTCAACGTAAGGCAATAATGCTGAAATGTTTCAGTGGGCGGCAGATGAGGCTGAAGGGCGCGTTCGGTCGTAACAATCACGATCGGGGATTGGGAGTTAGGGGTTGGAGATTGGGGGTTGGACGGTGAAGCTAAAGTCCGTTTGCCCAGTCCTTGCAGGTCGGCAAGCACCTGAAGTTGCCCCCAAGTCATTTCAGCTTCAGAGTCAAAGGGTTCGTAAGGAGAAGCCTCCGAAGTGGGGTAGAAATGCACAGTTTGCCAACCCATTGCTTCGAGTTGAGCCGTCCAGCGTCCAGCTTCTTCAAGCGTGGCAGCGATCACCAGCAGGTTGTGCTGGCGGACTTGGGCGATCGCCGAAGCAATCAACCCTTTAGGAATGCGGGCAATGCCATTTAACACCAGAGACCGCTGCTGGCTCAGTTTGCTCAGCAGTTCAGTGGTGAGGGGCGATCGCCCCAACGCGCGAGTAATTGAAGAAAAAGCCATACGCCCTGGAATCGCAGTGTGGTGGAGCGTTGAAAAATCAACGTTTAAGGATGAGAGATTACCGTTTAAGAGATTAAAGATATCTCAAAATTTACCTATCTTAACTATTCTAAAAGGCTTATCATCTGCAGTACGCCCCGGATAACACAACCCAGGTAGGGTAATCCGATTGCAGTAATTTGTCAGATTAAAATCGATGGATGTTATCTAGTCCGAAAACGGCGCTAGTTCCCTCAAACTTAATAGCAGGTCATTCCAGGCACCCTAAGCATGTCTTCTGTCACCTTCGAAATTTTAATTATTTTGCTGCTGGTCATTGCCAATGGCGTATTTGCAATGTCTGAGATTGCCGTTGTTTCAGCCCGCAAAGCCCGCCTCCAAGAATTAGCCGAAGATGGGGATGCTAAAGCTCAGGCTGCCCTAGAACTGGCAAACGCTCCCAATCGTTTTCTTTCCACAGTACAGGTCGGCATTACCCTGATCGGCATCCTGGCGGGAGCTTTTGGTGGAGCAACCCTGGCAGGTAGACTAGCTCCCTACATTGGGCTGGTGCCTCTTTTAAAGAACTATAGTCAGGCGATCGCCTTTGGACTCGTCGTTGCCATCATCACCTACCTATCCATCATCATCGGTGAACTAGTTCCTAAACGTTTGGCCCTAGCTAGCCCCGAAAAGATTGCTGCATCAGTCGCAATTCCAATGCAGTGGCTCTCAAGAATTGCCTACCCCGTAGTCTATCTGCTGACCAGTTCTACAGATTCAATCTTGCGACTGCTAGGTGCAGGTGGGGCATCAGACGAGCCCCTCGTCACCGAAGAAGAAATCAAAGTTTTGATTCGACAGGGAGCCGAAGCCGGAACCTTTGAAATTGCAGAGCAAGACATGGTAGAGCGAGTCTTTCGTCTGGGCGATCAGCATGTCGCCTCATTAATGACTCCTCGATTCGACATCACCTGGCTAGACATCAACGACTCTACCGAAGTCAATCGCCAAAAAATGATCGAGAGCCGTCATAGTCGCTTTCCGGTTTGTCAAGACAACCCTGATCACGTACTAGGCGTGGTTAACGTTACAGATTTGCTAGCCCGGAGCCTCTTAAACCGGTCCCTTGACCTAATTGACATCCTGCGACAGCCCTTATTCGTTCCTGAAAGTACCCGTGCCTTCAAGGTGTTGGAAATGTTTAAGCAGTCCGGCACTCACATTGCGCTGGTAGTTGATGAATATGGCGTAATCCAGGGAATCGTAACCCTAAATGATGTGATGGAAGTCATCATTGGAGATGTTCCTTTCGCCGACCAGCCTCACGAGTCACCTGCAATTCAGCGTGAAGACGGCTCCTGGCTGCTAGACGGAACATTGCCAATCGAAAAATTCAAAGAAATCTTTGAGATTGAGGAAATTCCAGGCGAAGATCGCGGCAACTTTCAAACTTTGGGGGGTTTTGTAATTACTCAACTTGGGCGTATTCCCACGTCATCCGATCATTTTGAGTGGAATAATCTACGTTTAGAAGTGATGGATATGGACGGAAATCGGGTTGATAAAGTGCTAGTTATACCAACTCAGTTTCGTCTGTAATCAAGAAATTAACCTTCTTCAAATCTCTTTATAGAGTTTTGTTAAAAAACGTCGCATTATATTAAACAAAAACGACACTAACCGTAACTCCACCGAAAACTTCATTGGAAATTCAATATTTCAGGGGTTAGCTTTACTCACCCATTTACTAAGCTGTGGGATTGTATTGGCGAAGAGCAGCTTGTCTGTATCCTGCTCAAACTGCTTGTAACTCAGCTAGGAGGAGCAACACTTAACTCTTTAGATTTCTAGAACTGAGCTAAAACCAGCTAGATTAGCTAAGCATTGTTTAGCATGACTATCTAATAACAATTTAGAACCTGAGAAAGAAGTTGTGCGGAAGCAAAGCGCTGTAACATGCATCTTTGGTGCCTTTAACTTTAATTCACCTCAGGTGTTTCTCTACTGGACTTGAACCCTTTAGCCAAAGAACCTATAGAGACTTTTGGCTGTCATAAATAGAGACAACAGAATTGACTAGAGGCTACAGGGAAGCTGCCTACAGCTCGTAAGTAGCCAATTCTGGATGCAATTGAGATTGTATTTTTCAGTCTCTAACTTTTGCTGCAAAACCGCCCGTTCAAACAACGCGTTTCTTGTTGATCACTAAACCTAGTCGAAGGAGTTGCTATGTCCGAGCTGATTCAAGCGATTCTTACCAATCAGGATGAGAGAGCCGATTTACGCCAGTTTGCCAGCGAATTGAGACAGCGCGATCAGCAATATTTGCTGAGAAATGACATCATTACCGCTTTTGCCGAGTATTGTGCCCACAACCAGAAACCTGAGCAGTTTTTTCAGTCTTCTCATTTAGGCAAGCTCATTTATTACACACAGGAAATCATCTTAGATCAGGAAAGCTTGTGCATAATCGTTAGACCTAAAATTGCCAGTCAGGAGGTCTATCGATTATTGGAAGATTTAACTGTAGAGTCAATGACAGTTCAAGAGTTGTTGGATCTGCGCGATCGCTTCGTTAACCGCTTCAATCCGCAAGAAGGCGATGTTTTGGAGGTTGATTTTCAGCCCTTTTATGACTATTCACCCGCCCTGCGCGATCCCAAAAACATCGGCAAAGGCGTAGAATTCCTCAATCGCTACCTTTCCAGCAAATTATTCCAAGACCCAAAGCAGTGGCTAGAGGCGCTTTACAAATTCCTCAGCCTGCATAGCTGCAATGGCACTCAACTCCTGATCAACGGTCGAATTCAATCCCAACAACAACTTTCGGATCAGCTAAAACGCGCCCTGACCCTAGTTAGCAATCGCCCCCACGATGAGGCTTACGACAATTTTCGGTTTGACCTACAAGCATTAGGATTTGAGCCAGGTTGGGGAAATACTGCAGGTCGAGTTCGTGAAACGCTGGAGATGCTCGACCAGCTTTTAGATTCGCCAGATCACCAATCCCTAGAAGCTTTCATTTCCCGCATTCCGATGGTGTTTCGGGTGGTGCTAGTCTCCCCTCATGGCTGGTTTGGGCAAGAGGGAGTCTTGGGCCGCCCCGATACAGGCGGTCAGGTTGTATACGTCCTTGACCAGGTAAGAAGCATTGAAAAGCAGCTCCAGCAAGACATTGCTCTAGCAGGACTAGAAGCCGAGTCCGTCCATCCTAAGGTGATTGTCCTGACTCGCCTGATTCCCAACAGTGACGGCACGCTCTGCAACCAACGGCTGGAAAAGATTCACGGCACTCAGAATGGTTGGATTTTGCGTGTACCCTTCCGCGAATTTAACCCCAACCTCACGCAAAATTGGATTTCCCGCTTTGAAATCTGGCCTTACCTGGAAACCTACGCCATTGACGCTGAACGAGAACTGTTGGCTGAGTTTCAGGGCAAACCAGATCTGATTATTGGCAACTATTCCGATGGCAATCTGGTCGCCTTCTTGCTCGCCCGCCGCCTGAAAGTCACTCAGTGCAACGTGGCGCACGCTCTAGAAAAATCGAAATACCTGTTCAGTAACCTGTACTGGCAAGACCTGGAAGACCAGTATCACTTCTCGATTCAGTTTACGGCTGACCTGATTGCCATGAACGCTGCCAACTTTATTATCAGCAGCACCTACCAGGAAATTGTTGGAACGCCCGACAGCGTTGGACAGTACGAGTCTTACAAATGCTTCACGATGCCAGAGCTGTATCACGTGGTGAGTGGAATTGATCTATTCAGCCCTAAATTTAACGTGGTGCCCCCTGGCGTAAACGAAAGCTCCTACTTTCCCTACAGTCGGATGGAAGATCGGGTACCAGGCGATCGCGATCGCCTAGAAGAACTGCTCTTCACCTCAGAAGACCCTAGCAGTGTTTATGGCAAACTAGACGACCTCAGCAAACGCCCCCTGTTTTCGATGGCCCGCCTCGATCGAATCAAGAACCTCACGGGTCTAGCCGAATGCTTTGGTATGAGCAAAGCATTGCAGGAGCGGTGCAACCTGATTTTGGTGGCAGGAAAACTGCGGGCAGAGGAATCAAACGACCAGGAAGAAATCAACGAGATCCACAAACTTTACCAAATCATCGATCAGTACAACCTGCACGGCAAAATTCGGTGGCTAGGCGTGCGTTTGCCGAAGAGCGATTCTGGAGAAATCTACCGGGTGATTGCCGACAACCGAGGCATTTTTGTTCAGCCTGCTCTGTTTGAAGCCTTTGGTCTAACCATCTTGGAAGCCATGATTTCTGGACTACCCACATTTGGAACTCGTTTTGGTGGTCCATTGGAAATTATTCAAGACAAGTACAACGGCTTCTACATCAACCCGACGTTGCCTGAAGAAATGGCTGAAATCATTCTGGATTTCATCTCCAAGTGTGACCAAAACCCTGGCTACTGGGAAGAAATTTCTAATCGCGGAATAGAGCGGGTCTACAGCACCTACACCTGGAAAATTCACACCACCAAACTGATGTCGCTCGCCAAAATCTACGGCTTCTGGAACTATACTTCGCAAGAAAACCGAGAGGATATGGTGCGCTACATTGAGATGCTGTTCCATCTGCTCTACAAGCCCATGTCCAAGAGCTTGCTAGAAAAGCACATGCAGCGCTAGTAGAAACAAAGACAACCAATAAAGACAATAAAGAAGGGAGGCAGGACATTGTCCTGCCTCCCTTCTTTATGAAACCAAGACCGACACCCTAGCTAGAAAGTTCTAGTCGTGCGTAGAAGGATTTTGATTGCGGCTCCAGGGATACTTTTTGCGAGATTTCTTAACTAAAGGTGCGTTAACGCTGGCGTGGAAATCTTCCTGAACCTTATGCGTCAGGCAGCGAGAAACCTGTCTAACAACCTGGTTGAGCAGGCGATCGCCCGTCGATTGCACTAACGACTTCGGCAAAGCATGAATAAACCGAGGAAACTGAACATACACTTCTAAATTGAGTTCCCACACCACTTGAGTCAGCTTTGTTGAGGCATCTACCTCAGCATTTGCCTCAACCAGTTCTAGAGCAGCCTGAAAGTCTACATCGTAGCCAGGTGCTTCATATCCAGGAATGGAAATCGTTTTGATGCGATAAACTCCCTGGTCTTGAGGCAGTAAATCTAAGCCAACTTTAGGCTCCACCTCATAACCAAATGAGCCAAACCGTCCAATGATCAGCGTATAGCCATTCTCTCCGAGCGGCTCTGCCTTCATCGGGTGGGCACAGCGGCGAAACCAGCCATGATGTGCATCTAAATACTTGGCTACGGTCTCAGCATCAGCATACATATCCATGCAGCCCTTGTAGTAGCCATGAAAGCAAGTCGGTTCGGCAAGGTAGGCGGACTCTTCCATAGTAGGCACATTACCATCAACCAACCCTGATGTGACGCTCAAGATAGGGTTTGAGTTCTCGATGGGCTGATGATCTGCTGAGTTGGCCTGCATAAACATACTTTCCTACAATCTCGTCTGCAATAGTGGCTATTGAATTTACTATTTGACTCGACCCGTGCCTAGATTTGGCAGAGACACAGGGGTAAACGCAAAAATCTATCTATCGAGGATTCAATTACCTAGTTCACTCAGCATATCTTTTGATCTAGAAGGCAACCATGATTGATCTACGGAAAAGATAAGGCGATATCCGGCTGTCATACTTGATCAAAATCATCGCTGTACGTGATTTCAGGTGAATCGTTGGAGCCTAGCTTAACTTAACTACATGTTGTTGTGGCTAGATTACCCATTTCTACCTTAAAGTCCAGCAGAGATCCTGTATCTCAGATTCATATTCATCAACTTATCAACGTTAATTCATCAACTTAAAGACAGACCATGAAAGCATTTGTAGCAGGGGCTACCGGTGAAACCGGACGGAGAATCGTGCAAGAGTTAGTTCAAAGGAATATACCCGTTCGGGCATTGGTGCGCGATTTAGAGAAGGGACGGCAGATTCTACCTGCTGAAGCTGAGCTAGTGGTGGGTGACGTGTTGCAGCTTGAGAGTTTGAAGGCAGCGATCGCCGATAGTACCGTACTCCTCTGCGCGACGGGAGCTAGCCCCAGCCTCGACCCAACCGGGCCTTACAAAGTGGATTACGAGGGCAGCAAAAACTTAGTAGATGCAGCTAAAGCGACTGGCATTGAGCAGTTTGTATTTGTTTCCTCTCTCTGCACCTCCCAGTTTCTTCATCCGCTCAATCTGTTTTGGCTAATTCTGGTGTGGAAGAAGCGGGCAGAGGAATATCTGCAAAGCAGTGGCTTGCCCTACACGATTGTGCGACCGGGAGGGCTAAAAAACGAAGACAATAGCGATCGCATCGTCATGGCAAGCGCAGATACGCTGTTCGACGGCAGCATTCCCCGTACGAAAGTAGCGCAAGTCTGCGTAGAATCGCTCTTTCAGTCTACCGCTCGCAACAAAATTGTAGAAATTGTGGCAAAACCGGAAGCACCAGTGAAGCCATTTGAGGAGTTGTTTGCTAGCATAGCTTGATTGAAATACAAGCAAAAAGGTAGCCGACTCAGTGCGTCCATCGCCCTCGCAAGCTTCCGAAAAGCTTTCAGCCGCCGAACGGGAGCAAAACTCTGGTTCATTTTGGCACTTTCTAATTATTTTGAGCATTGTGGGCATGAGTCTGACGCTCATGTCGAAGGATTGGCAAGGGAGTTTAATTGGACTGCCCCTTGACCCCAACTGGGATGGACATCCCATTCCTCTAGCAATGCGGGGCGGCGATCCCTATATTCGGGCGCTGATGCGAACGATTTCTGTGAGCGAGTCTAGCGACCCCCAGCCTTATTCGATCATGTATGGGGGCGATCGCATTCAAGACCTCAGCAGCCACCCCGATCGTTGCATTCCAATCGTCGCTGGACCTAACCTGGGCGACTGTACAACCGCAGCAGGACGCTACCAGTTTCTCACAACTACCTGGCTGGAAAAGGCAAGAGAGTATCACTCTAAGCCCCCCGCGTTTCTATTTCGTAAAACCTATAGCTTTGCCCCGGAGTTTCAAGATGAGGTCGTTTACGACTGGCTTACCGACTCTCAAGCCTGGGGAGTTGACCTTTCAGCATTGCTTAGGTCAGGCAATATTGAAGAAGTTCTGCAAATTCTCTCAGGCACCTGGACAAGCCTTGGCTATGGCATCGAAACTAACGCCATGACTGCCAGCCTGCCGGAGGTTTACTATGAATTACTTGAGGAAGAACTGCAAGCCGCAGGGCAATTTTGACAAGACAAACTGGCAAGAGGAATAAGCCGTCAATCACTAAAGATCTGGGTAGGTAAGCCGTCAATACTTTTCTGATTCTTGTCGTGCCAATATTGCTCGATGCCACTATCTCCCTTCTTTTCTGCCCAATTGATCAATGTTTCTCGCTGCTGCTTAAATTCATAAAGTGGCACTCCATAACCACAGGATGTTTGAGCTGCTTCAACCGTCAGCACAATGATCTGGCGTTCGCCAGGAGTGACATTAAACAACGGATAAAACTCCTGCCACTCCGGGTGCCTGGGACGAATCGCCTTGCCCTGCCCGTAGAGGCGCAAAATCAGTGGCTGCTCGGTGAAACTGCAAAACATAATCGTCATACGACCGTTTTCATGCAGATGAGCCGCTGTTTCATTGCCACTTCCAGTCAGATCTAGATAGGCAACGGTTTTAGAATCAATGCACCGAAAGGTATCGATGCCTTTGGGAGACAAATTTACTCGTCCTTCAGTTGGAGCTGATGCTGTAAAAAACAGCTTTTGCTCAGCAATGAATTCTTGCAAGGACGGAGTTAATTCACTGTAAAACTTAGCCATAAAAACTCAGCTATACCGAAGTCAATCCTACACTGACAGCATCAGAATTACGGGAGAAACCGATCTAAAGCTGACTTTAACTCTTCAATTTCAACTTCGATATTGCCTTGTTTGGCGGCTCGTCCAACGCATTCCGTCAAATGCTCGTCTAGTATAATTCGCGCAACCCGATCTAATCCTCCACGCACAGCGGCAATTTGCACTAACACATCTGGACAGGGGCGGCTCTCTTGCACCATGACCTTGATGCCGCGAATGTGCCCTTCAATGCGTGAGAGCCGATTAATAATCCGCCGTAAGGACTCTTGACTGTGAACGTGGGGATGGTTGGGCTGGTCTTCGTGAGCATGATCGGACTGGGAATGGTCGATCGCTGAATGCAAAGGTAACTCAGAAGCTGCCATGGTGGTACGATTGTTCACGTTTTCTCGATTCTATCCTAGTGCAGCTTCAACAAGGCCGCACTAGACACGGGTTCTCAGCTGGGTTCAAAATTATTCTCTCACACCTATTTCCTACAGACTGGACAATACAATAGCTAGAATTTGACTAGATAGAGCGACTCATAAGCGATAAGGGTGCGTTTTTGGGGAATTGGTACTGCAATTCCGCTAAACGCACCTTCTCGAAGTGAGAATCGCTGTATCTCCTTTTGGAGTTCTAGTCTTTTAGCTAGGGTGTGACCTAGTTCTTGACTCCTGATCAACCGAAGTTTGCTCAGCGGTTACAAGTAGACACTATGCAGATCTGTGATTTTTTCTCTCACTTACAACGCTTACGACCCATGATGACTCGTATCTTTGTGCTGTTTTTGGTGACAGTCTTGGCGTTTGGGACGCTTCAAGCTGCTCCTGCGTGGGCAATTCCAATCTCTCCGACTAGACAGATTCTGGCACAGGCTCCTTCTGCTGCGGCTAGCACGGAAAGTTTTGTAGCAGCGGCTGTCAATCAAGTCGGGCCAGCGGTCGTCCGGATTGATACAGAACGGACTATTACCCGTAGCGTTGATCCGTTTTTTAACGATCCATTTTTCCGCCGCTATTTTGGAGGAGCCGCACCTCAACCCTATGAAGAACGTCAAATTGGTCAGGGGTCAGGCTTCATCATCGACAGCAGTGGAATTATTGTGACGAATGCTCATGTTGTGGATCGGGCAGATAGTGTTCGGGTGACGCTCAAAGACGGACGCACGTTTTCTGGGGAGGTGCGGGGTTCAGATGAAGTGACAGATTTGGCAGTCGTCAAGATCGAGGGAGACAATTTGCCTGTTTCACCAGTGGGCGACTCAGATCAGGTACAAGTTGGAGATTGGGCGATCGCCGTTGGCAACCCGCTCGGACTCGACAACACCGTCACTTTAGGAATTGTGAGTACACTGAATCGCTCTAGTGCCCTCGTCGGAATTCCTGACAAGCGATTAGAGTTTATTCAAACTGATGCTGCTATTAACCCTGGTAATTCTGGTGGTCCGCTACTGAATGCACGAGGTGAGGTAATTGGAATCAATACAGCAATCAGAGCAAATGCGACCGGGATTGGTTTTGCAATTCCAATCAACCTGGCTAAGGAAATTACCGATCGCCTGGCTAGAGGTGAAAGCGTTTCCCACCCCTATTTAGGGGTACAGATCGCCACACTCACGCCGGACTTGGCAAAGCAGAATAACGACGATCCTAACTCCAGCATTGTCCTACCCGAAGTTAACGGGGTTCTGATTGTGGGTGTGATACAAAATGCGCCTGCGGCTGAAGCTGGACTGCGTCGAGGTGATGTCATTACTCAGGTTGATGGACAAGCCGTGAGGACCGCCGACCAACTGCAAAATTTAGTTGATCGGAGTGGAGTGGGTAGAACGCTGCGGCTGAGAGTACAAAGGGGCGATCGCACCCAACAGGTTTCTGTTCGTACAGCCGAACTTCAACCCACTCCATAGCTTTTGCTTAGTACCAATTCCAAAAATTAAGGCAATAGATAGAAGGGCACCCCGCGCTGCGGGGTGCCCTAATTTTTAGAAAGGGTAAGGGCACTGCCCTCACCTTCTTACGTGATCTTTATAAGGTATGACTTCGAGTCTATTCCTCCTCGTCGTCCACCTCATCTTCAAAGTCGTCATCCAGGATGGGAGAGTAGGAGTCCTCTTCATCCTCTTCTGGACTTTCTTGGCTACCAAAGCTAAAGCCGGGGGGGCGACTGCTAATAGGCTCCAGTATCTCATCTCGTCCGCTACGCAAACCTTCTGGTGGTGGGAAGACATCAAAGCCTCCCTCTAACTCATAGGTACGAGCGGTACGATCGTCTAAAACGACATCCTTGAGATCAACATCATCATCAAAGACGCTGCCATCAAAGCTTAGATCCAGGTCGGGGCTACCCACTTCTTCGTAAGCATTGAAGCCTGTACCCGCCGGAATCAAGCGACCGATGATCACGTTCTCCTTTAGTCCTCGTAACCAGTCTGACTTCCCTTCGATCGCTGCTTCTGTAAGAACCCTGGTGGTTTCCTGGAAGCTGGCGGCTGAGATGAAACTGTCGGTATTCAAAGAAGCCTTTGTGATACCTAACAGCATCGGGGTGTACTCAGCAGGCGCGCCACCCGTAATCGACATGGCCTCGTTGACTTGCTCAATTTGGTGCATGTCAACCAACTCACCGGGAAGCATACTGGTGTCGCCACCATCGTCCACTCTGGCTTTTGAGGTCATCTGCCGGACAATCACCTCAATGTGCTTGTCAGAAATGTCGATGCCCTGAGATTGGTAAACAGACTGAACCTCATTTACCAGGAAGTTTTGTACCCTCTCTAAGCTGATCAAGGCAGATTCGTGAACGCCCAGCGTTTCTCGATGCAGCTTGAAGAAGACTTCCAGAATTTCGTGAGGGTTAGCAGGACCATCGGTGAGGGGTTCAGCCGCCAATACTTCCTGACCATCTACAACGATGACGTTCTGTCCAGGTCCAATGGGATACTCCGTGATTACGCCGTCTGCTTCAATAATTTTGACTTCGACAGTTTCATCATCGCTGTAAACCACCTGAGCAGTGCCAGGACGAGCCGCTAGAATACAGGCTTCTTTGGGCTTACGAGCTTCCAAGAGTTCTTCAATCCGAGGTAGACCTTGAATGATGTCTCCCGTCTTCGTCCGCTCAAACACCAGGAGTACCAGGTTGTCACCCCGCTGCACCAGATCTCCATCATCAATATGCAGAACGGCACCCGGTGATACTCGATAAGGACGTGCAATTCGCAATGTCACCGCCTCGTCTGTCACTCGAACAACTTGACCAGAATCTTCTAGTCTGACTCCTGGTGCAATCTCTGTGGCTGCTACTAACAGATCACCTCGTTGCACAGTCGCCTTTTCGCCTTTCAGGTCTACCGTAACGCGGTCTACATCACGGACGACAAGAACTCGGCGGATTGCCTCCGCGCCTTCTCGAATACCGCGAATTTCTCCAGCTTCTTTACACTGAATTTCAGTACGAGCAACCACAGCACCCGGTGCAATCTGATCTCCATCTTTGACCAAGATGCGAGTTTGAGTACTGCCCTGAGTTTGGTCAGCTGATACATCTCGACGAATCACGAGTGATTCTAGAATCACTAGCTGCAAGCGCATTGAGTCTGGGTCAGATTCATCGGGAACAAGCTCGATGTCTGCTGCAAGCTGGGGAGCATCTTTGTCGATCTCTAACACCAGTTGAGTCCGCAGCAATTCTAAGCCTTCAACCGATTTCACCCGCTCTCCATCCTTGTAAGGAATGCGCTGGATCGCACGAAGCTGAATAGAGCGTCCCGATTCCTCGTTGGTCGATTCTTGACTCGGCACCGAAGGGATGTCAGGGACAGCAAACTCAGTCACGGGGCGCAGCAGCAGCGCTGGACCTTCAGGAGTTTCTACGTATTCGATGTAGCGCAAATCGCTGACAGACAGCCCTGGCATCACTTCTTGCCCTGGATTGGCGATCGAGCCATCCTTATTCATGACCGCTTCGGGATTGTCTGCCATGTGAAGTTCACCTGGCTTGATCACGATTTCGCGTAGAATATCGTTCTTCTGGGTAACTTCAACGACACCATTGCTTTGGCAGAAGATGTCTTTAACAACCTCTGTGCCTGCCTCAACGTATTGACCGTCTTCGACTAGGAGCAAAGAGATGTCTTTGTTGACTTCGTGAGATTCTTCTGGAATCCACAGCAAGGTTCCACCGCTTACGACTTCATAACCCTGCTTAGCTTTGCCCCGCTTGGCAACCTCTACGCCAGAATATTTGATAATTCCACCAGTTTGGGTGCGGTAGCGATCGTCAATCAGTTCGGCAACAACCTGATTGTTAGTCACTTTAGTGCCAGGGGTAGCAATGAGAGAAAAGCGCTGGTTGTGAGGCGTTTCAATCAGGTAGTGTTCTCTACCCTGATAGCTCTCAGCATGTACACGTGCCTGGTCTAGCAAAACAGAGGCCGTAATGATTTCGACTTCACGCCCACCTTTGCCTTCGCTCTCTTGAGGAATCCGGACAACGCCACCATGCTCTGTAATAAGTTTGGTTTCTGCCAGGATGCTATTGGCATCAACGCGATCGCCATTTTTGACAACAGGCTCCGCTCCAGGTGGCAAGTTATAAACTTCACCTGAGAGAATCCAAACCAAGCCGCCCCTTTGAGCAATTCGGGTGGTGTTACCCTGACGGTCTTTCTTCTCCTCAGGAACCAGATCAGCAAACTTCACTTCACCTGCCAGGTCGGAGGCAACGTCTTTAGTAGCTTTTTCAGTTACCTTGCGAACGCGCCCTGCTGCAGGCATCTCAGCGATCATCTGCCCCGCTTTGACTGCAGTACCTTCTGGTGAAAAGAGAATAGAACCGGGAGGAATCGTAGTTGTTTCCTTTTGACCGCTAGCCGATTCAACGCTGACATCAACCGTTGCCTCCATAATCAGCGCGTCTTCACCATGACGGGTGCGGAATGCCCGCGCTCTCAGCTGTTTGGGCTTGGATAGGCGAACCACGCCATCAAACGATGCCCGAATCTGAGGCACTGTCTCACCCGTAAACGTACCCCCCGTGTGGAAGGTCCGCATGGTCAGCTGCGTACCTGGCTCACCAATAGATTGTGCAGCGATGATTCCAACTGCTTCACCCAGGTCAACCATATAGGCATGGGCTAAGCTCCAACCGTAGCAGTGCTGACAAACCGAGCGAGTAGCCTCGCAAGTGAGAGGCGATCGTACCACTACTTCACTCAGTCCTAACTTGCCGACCAACTGAGCCAAGTCATCAGAAATAGCCTGGTTTCGAGGTGCAACGACTTCACCCGTTTCTGGGTGGATAATGTCTTGAGCGATGACTCGACCCAGCAAACGGTCTTTCAGCGGAATCAAAACCCGTTCACCGTCGGTCATACTGCGAACTGGAATACCTCGCTGGGTACCGCAATCCAGTTCTCGAATAATCACATCCTGAGAAACGTCTACCAAACGACGGGTGAGGTACCCAGAGTCCGCCGTTCTCAGGGCGGTATCGACCAATCCTTTACGCGCACCATAGGAGGAGATGATGTACTCCGTTACGGTTAAGCCTTCTCGGAAATTGGTTTTAATGGGCAAGTCGATGATTTCCCCTTGAGGGTTAGCCATCAGACCCCGCATTCCTACCAACTGACGCACCTGAGAAATGTTTCCTCGTGCTCCAGAGAATGCCATCATGTAAACCGAATTCAGCGGATCGCTAGATTCAAAGTGGCGCACCACTTCATCTTTCAGTTCTTCGCTGGTGTCGTTCCAAGTGTCAATTACTTTCTGGAAACGTTCGACCTCAGTAATATCGCCTCTGGTATAACGCGTTTCAGTTTGACGAATTTCTTCTTCGGCAGCTTCCAGTAGGCGACGCTTGCTGGGTGGAACCTGCAAATCATCTACACTAATCGACACACCCGCCTTGGTTGCGTATCGAAACCCCAAATCCTTCAGCTCGTCCGCCATTTGAGCAGTTCGTGCCGTGCCATAGTTGGTGAAAGCCCAGGCAATTAGCCTGCGTAGCTGTCCCTTATTGACGACGCGATTACGGAAAATAAATTCCTGCTCCTGCTTCTGAGTTGAGTTGTGCTCTGCCATTATTTGTCTCCGCCCCATAAAAAATAGCGATTAAGCAGTCAGCGATTAAGCTCAATTCAATAACTGAGTTGAAGCAAAACCGCTGACGACCGATTACCTCGGCTTAAACCAAGGCGTTTTGAATTGTTCGGTTGTAGATGATGCGACCGGGAGTGGTGCGAATGTATTGGGAAATGCGGTTTCCGTCTGCATCCTCTCGAATCCGACGGAACTTGTAGTATCTCGTCACCGTACCATCTGGGGATTTTTCTTCTTTTAGCAGCTCATGACTACCTGCTCCCTCGTCCTCAACTGCCCCATCAAACCGCACCCAAACATAGGCATGGATGTCTACCTGACCCTGCTCATAGCCAAGAATTGCATCGTCCAAGGTAGAGAAGTAACGACCTTCTCCTTTTTGCTCAATTGGGTTTTCGGCTGTCAGGTAATAGCAACCCAAGACCATATCTTGGCTAGGCGTGACAATAGGTCGACCCGTCGCTGGGGAAAGAATATTGTTTGATGCCAACATCAACAGTCTGGCTTCAGCCTGAGCTTCTAGCGAGAGAGGAACGTGCACTGCCATTTGGTCACCATCAAAGTCTGCGTTAAACGCAGGACAAACGAGAGGATGAATCTGAATAGCACGGCCTTCAACCAGAATTGGCTCAAATGCTTGAATACCTAAACGGTGAAGCGTTGGAGCACGGTTTAACATCACGGGGTGCCCCTCAATAACCTCCTCCAACACGTCCCAAACGCTGGGATCATTGCGCTGAATCAGTTTTTTCGCTGCTTTGATGTTGTTGACCAAACCCTGGCGAATCAACCGATGGATCACGAAGGGTTGGAATAGCTCGATCGCCATCTCTCTCGGCAGACCACACTGGTGAATCTTCAGCTTGGGTCCAACCACAATTACAGAACGTCCAGAGTAATCGACCCGCTTACCCAACAGATTTTGGCGGAATCGACCCTGCTTCCCTTCAATAATGTCAGAGAGGGATTTGAGCGGTCGGTTGTTCGCACCGACAACAGTACGACCGCGACGACCGTTATCAATCAGCGCGTCTACGGCTTCTTGCAGCATCCGCTTTTCGTTGCGGACGATGATCTCAGGAGCCAAAATTTCCTGGAGACGAGCTAAGCGATTGTTCCGGTTGATAACTCGGCGATAGAGGTCGTTCAGGTCAGAAGTGGCAAATCGTCCACCATCCAACTGCACCATTGGGCGCAGGTCAGGTGGGATCACGGGAATCACCGATAGCACCATCCATTCAGGGAGCGATCCCGTCGCAATGAAGTTGTCAATTACCCGCAGACGCTTAATTAACTTGGCGCGTTTTTGTCCTTTTGCCGTCGCAATCTCTTCCCGTAACTGCTCCGCTTCCGTTTCCAGATTCAGATCTTGCAGTAAGCGCTGGAGAGCCTCTGCGCCGATTCCAACTTCAATCCCTGCAAGTTGAGAATCTTCGCTATAAAGCTGATCTTCAATCTCGATCCACTGATCTTCAGTGAGAAGCTGCTTATAGGTAAGATTTTCGGCATTGCCAGGATTCAGCACCACGTAGGCGTTGAAGTAAACAATCTGCTCAACATCCCGCAGCGGCATGTCTAGCAAAATTGCCATGTAGCTGGGGATGCCCTTGAGATACCAAACGTGTGCAACAGGAGCAGCTAGTTTGATATAGCCCATGCGATGACGGCGAACGCGAGATTCCGTAACCTCTACGCCGCAGCGCTCACACACAATACCCCGGTGACGAACCCGCTTGTACTTACCGCAGTGACACTCCCAGTCCTTGGCTGGACCAAAAATTCGCTCACAGAACAAGCCGTCCATTTCCGGCTTTAGTGTCCGGTAGTTAATAGTTTCAGGTTTGGTCACTTCGCCAACCAACATTCCGTTAGGAAGAGTCCGCTCTCCCCACTGGCGAATCCGCTCGGGTGACGCTAGACCAATCTTGATATAGTCAAACCGCTGTTCTAGCTTCGGCATTGCTAATAATTTCCTCTTTATCCTGGCAATTCATACAAACCCGTTGTCAGGTACAAGCAGTCAGCTACGTGCAAGCTTTATAGCTGACTGCTGCCCTGACCATTAGCTGCCTAATCTTCCACTTCTTCCATCTCGTCGCGAGAAATCGATTCGTAGGTGGGGCGAGATGGAGTGCGGCGGTTGCTTACGTCTGCCATCAGGTCAACTTCAACATCCCGGCTCGTTCCGTCTTCCTTGGTTTCCAGCTTGTGGGCTGCAATGTCTAAGCAAAGGGACTGAAGCTCACGCATCAATACCTTGAAGGATTCTGGAGTTCCTGGTCGAGGAATTGCCTTGCCTTTGACGATCGCATTGAGTGCTTCGTTGCGTCCCTGCATATCGTCCGACTTAACGGTTAACAGCTCTTGCAGCGTGTAAGCAGCACCAAAAGCCTCCAGTGCCCACACTTCCATTTCACCAAAGCGCTGACCACCTTGCTGAGCCTTACCACCCAAAGGCTGCTGAGTAACCAGCGAGTAAGGACCTGTAGAACGAGCGTGAATCTTGTCATCGACCAGATGCACCAGCTTCAGCATGTAGGCTGCACCCACCGTGATGGGGCGATCGAAAGGTTCGCCGGTACGACCGTCATACACCTGAATCTTGCCTGGTGTATCGGGGTTAAACACCCAGTCTTGACCTGTTGCGGCTTGAGCTTCCTGGATCTTGCCGTGAGTCGTCGTTCGAGATGCCTCTTCGCCATACATTTCGTCGAAGGGAGTCATCTTGAACCGCACGCCCAGATTGTGTCCAGCCCATCCCAGCAAACATTCAAACACCTGTCCAACGTTCATCCGGGAAGGGACACCCAGAGGGTTCAGCACGATATCAACTGGAGAACCATCTGGCAGATAGGGCATGTCCTCCTTGGGCAAAATTCGAGAAATAATTCCCTTGTTGCCGTGCCGACCTGCCATCTTGTCGCCGACTTGGATCTTCCGCTTTTGGGCAACGTAGACGCGGACAACCATGTTTGCGCCAGGAGGCAGTTCGTCTCCCTGCTCACGGGTAAACTTCCGCACGTCTACAACGCGACCTTTTTCACCGTTGGGAACGCGCAAGGAGTTGTCGCGCACGTCTCTAGCTTTTTCACCGAAGATGGCTCGCAGCAATTTTTCTTCTGGCGGCTGGTCAGATTCTCCCTTAGGAGTCACTTTACCCACCAGAATGTCTCCTGCTTCGACCCAGGCTCCAATTCGGATAATGCCTTCTTCATCTAGCTGACGCAGGGCATCCTCACCGACGTTAGGAATTTCACGGGTAATCTCTTCAGGTCCAAGCTTGGTCTGACGAGCCTCAATTTCATACTTCTCAATGTGGATGGAAGTATAAACATCGTCGTAAACCAGACGTTCGCTAATTAGGATGGCATCCTCGTAGTTGTAGCCTTCCCAAGGCATGTAGGCGACGATGACGTTTTGCCCTAAAGCAATTTCACCGCCCTCAGTAGCAGAACCATCTGCCAGGACTTGACCCGTGACGACGCGATCGCCCACAAACACAATCGGTCGCTGATTTAGACAGGTGTCCTGGTTAGAGCGCTGGTATTTTTGCAGCAGATGCTCTACTTCTTTGCCTTCAGCATTTCTGACCCGAATGCGATTGGCATCTACATAAGAAATCTCCCCATCCAGTCGGCTAACGGTAACCATACCAGAGTCACGCGCTGCCTGAGCTTCTAACCCGGTACCTACCAGAGGACGCTCAGGACGTAGCAGAGGCACCGCTTGACGCTGCATGTTTGATCCCATCAATGCCCGGTTCGCGTCATCGTGCTCTAGGAACGGGATGAGGGAGGTCGCTACTGAGATGATCTGCACGGGGGAAACCGCCACGTAGTCCACCTCGGTAGGCGTTGTCGTGGTGAAATCCTGACGGTAGCGAACCGCTACAGACTCACCCAAGATGTAGCCGTTTTCATCCATGGGAATATCGCCCGGAGCAACCCGCAGATCGTCTTCCTCATCCGCTGTCATGTAGAGCGGCGACTGCTCCTTCAGAACCCGTCCATTCTCAACTGGATAAAAGGGTGTTTCGATGAAACCGTAAGAGTTGACCCGCGCATGGGTCGCTAGAGAACCAATCAAGCCTGCGTTTGGTCCTTCAGGAGTCTCAATAGGACAAATGCGACCATAGTGTGATGGGTGAATATCCCGCACTGCAAAACCTGCCCGTTCACGGGTCAAACCACCTGGCCCCAAAGCACTCAGACGACGCTTGTGCGTTAGCTCTGCTAGAGGATTGGTTTGATCCATGAACTGTGAGAGTTGGGATGAACCAAAGAACTCTTTGATTGCAGCAACCAGAGGCTTGGGGTTAACCAGTGAAGCGGGAGTCAGAGAATCAGCATCAGAAACAGTCATTCGTTCTCGAATGATGCGTTCCAAGCGGTTCAATCCTACTCTCACCTGGTTTTGTAGCAGTTCACCCACCGAGCGAACTCGACGATTACCTAAGTGGTCAATATCGTCCACACTGCCAATATCAAATTCCAGGTTGATCAAGTAATCGATCGCCGCCAAGATATCTTGAGGCGTTAGCACCCGTGTTGCTTCTGGAACGTTAAGTCTCAGCTTGCGGTTGAGCTTATAGCGACCCACCCGCCCCAAGTCATACCGTTTGGGGTCAAAGAAGCGAGAGTCTAGAAGCTGCTGTCCACCCGAAACGGTGGGTGGTTCACCGGGACGCAGCTTCCGGTACAGTTCCATCAGCGCTTCTTCTTCGCTGAACTGCCCCTCTTTCTCAATTGTTTTCTGGAAATATTCGGGGTGACGCAGTGCATCAAAAATTTCCCCATCGCTCAAACCCAGTGCTTTAAGCAATACCTGAGCCGAGAGCTTGCGGGTTTTATCAATACGTACCCAAACTAAGTCATTCTTGTCAGTCTCAAACTTTAGCCAAGCCCCACGGTTAGGGATTAGACTCGCGTTGTAGGTGCGTCGCCCGTTTTTGTCAGTCTCGGCTTTGTAGTAAACCCCAGGACTACGAACAATTTGGTTGACAATGACCCGCTCTGCACCATTGATGATGAACGTTCCCCGATCGGTCATCAACGGTAAGTCTCCGATGAAGACTTCTTGCTCTTTGATCTCTCCGGTTTCTTTATTAATCAACCGGGTAGGGACATACATCTGAACGGCGTAGGTACTGTCCCGCCGTTTTGCTTCATCAACGTCGTATTTTGGTCGCTTGAGCTTGTAGTCCTTCCCCAGGAAGTGCAGCTCCAGTTTGCCTGTATAGTCGGTTATGGGTGAGAAACTTTCTAATTCTTCAATCAGTCCTTCTTCTAGAAACCAACGGAAACTAGCCCGCTGAATTTCAACTAAATCTGGTAGGGCGAAGGCGGGTGCAGTTTGGGTTAGGTTAGTCATGCGTCTCCTTGAACGGGTCACGCTCAGGGCGAGTCCCAGATATTATAGTATCTGTGTGGATATGTCAATGAAAAAATCAGACCTCAAAGCAAAGAGGACTGAAACTAACTTAGAGTTAGATAGGTTTGGTTTTAGCTAAAAAGCTTGGGATGAGTTCCAATATCGGCGAGTAACTTGGGGTGGTTCGTTTGTAGCTAGAGGACAATCCACTTTGCTGAACGGTAGAAGTTTGCTTAGAAAGACATTAGGCAGAAGCTCCGCTAGCTTGGGTGAACCGTCAAGGACAAAATGGGATGTGACTCTAACTGCTAATTCACATGGCTCGACTTTGTCAACGGTTTTCAATGATTGTATACACCTAAAGACCATTATGTCGCAAGCATTTCAATTCGTGTTGCCGGTTTTCTGCTAGTACCGGACGGTTAGCCGATCGCCGAGGGACGCGTCAACTAACTAGGCACATTGACCAAAGGTTGGCTTGCACTTGACGCAGGGTAGGGCAATGACAACCCAAAAAGGCGACAAGCGTTCGCGGTGGTTTGGTTCGCAATGTCTTCTAAAGAAACTTGACGCAAACGAGCGATTTGCTCTGCTACATAACGGACATAAGCGGGCTGATTGCGCCGCTCACCGCGCTTAGGCACAGGAGACAGAAAAGGACAGTCCGTTTCGATTAAGATGCGATCGCTTGGAATCATCTGAGCCGAAGCTTGCACCTGGAGAGCGTTTTTAAAGGTCACAATGCCGCTGAAGCTGATATAGAACCCTAGATCTAAAAACCACTGGGTTTCTTCGGGGGTACCGCTCCAGCAGTGCATTACACCTTTGACCGGGCCGTGCTGGTTCCAGAAGGAACGCAACAACTCTGCCATTAGAGACGCAGCATCACGGCAGTGGACGATTACGGGCAAATCAAGCTGTTGGGCGATCGCCAACTGAGCCATAAAGACAGCTTCTTGCTGCACTTGATTCTCAGCCTTGTAAAAGTCCAGCCCGGTTTCTCCAATTGCTACCACTCTGGAATCAGATTGAGCTAGAGCCAGGAGTTGACTAGCAGAGTCAGCTTCCCATTTGTCTACATCTAGCGGATGTAAACCGACAGCAAAAGACAGCTCAGGAAACTGATCGGCAATGGATTGAATTTTGCTGAACTCAGTTGGCTCGACACAAGAATGCACAAGACGCACAACTCCAGCTTCACGCCAATTTTGAGCGATCGCTGCCAAATCAGGCTGAAAGCTCTCAAAGTTGAGGTGAACGTGAGTATCAATCAACTGCATAGTTTCTCCGAAGCTTACTTGCCCATGCCTTAACCCAACTCTAAAAACTAAAAAGTCTTTAGGAAGCCTGGGAAACGGGTGCTTCGTGAGCTTTCAAAACTTTAGCAAGGCGAGACTTCTTCCGGGCACCGGTGTTGGGGTGAATCACACCCTTCTTCACGGCTTTGTCAATTTTGCTGAAAGCAGCCGACATGCGCTGTTGAACTTCCTCCTTTGAGTCAGGAGTAGGGTTAGCAGCATACGCCTCGACAGCAGTAAGGTAACGTTTCATCAACGTTTTGACTGCTGACTTGTACGACTTGTTACGGAGACGGTTGCGCTCCGCAATTTTAACGCGCTTGATAGCGGACTTAATATTTGCCACAGTTAATCTTCAGGTTAGCTTGCTTATGGGAGAGCTTATAGCGACTAATCATTCTAGCGAATGATTAGAGAAATTACCAGACAAATTAGTCTAGCATCTACTGAAACAATACATATCATCGGAAAATCCAGGTTAAGCTAGATACATACAGGTTCAGAATGGCGGCTGTAACCGCTAGAATTTATGAGGTTTAGCGACCCTCAGAACTTGTGGTAGTTAAGCGGGTTATCCCGGATTAGCATTTCTAAATTAAAGTGGCGATGCTGCGAATTATTACTCAGCGGTCTGAAGCACAAACTGAATTGCGACGGATCTGCGATCGCACCCACGATGACCAAGTTGTCCATAAAGAGGCAACGGTTCGGGAAGTGCTTCAAGCAGTCAAGCGTCAAGGGGATCGTGCCCTACTGCACTACACAGAGGAGTTTGATGGGCAACTTCTCAAGCCTGAAGAGCTGAGAGTTAGCGGTTCAGAACTCGATGCAGCCTATCAGCAAGTCTCCAAGGAGTTGCTGGACGCAATCCGATTAGCCTGTCGCAATATCGAGTCCTTTCACCGTCAGCGTGTCCCTAAAAGCTGGGTGCAGTTTGGGGATCACGAGATTGTTTTGGGAAAACGCTATACGCCAGTGGATCGAGCCGGACTTTACGTTCCGGGGGGGCGGGCATCCTACCCCAGTACGGTGTTGATGAATGCGATTCCAGCGAAGGTGGCGAAGGTGCCCCAAATCGTGATGGTGACCCCTCCTGGACCCAACAAAGCGGTTAACGCTGCAGTTTTAGTGGCTGCACAAGAAGCGGGCGTACAGGAAATTTATCGGGTAGGTGGCGCTCAGGCGATCGCTGCTCTTGCTTATGGGACTGAAACAATTCCGAAAGTAGATGTGATCACTGGACCAGGCAACATCTACGTGACCTTAGCGAAGAAATTGGTCTACGGCACGGTTGGGATTGACTCCCTGGCGGGACCATCAGAAGTGCTTATTATTGCCGATGGCACAGCTAACCCTGCTCACGTTGCGGCAGACTTGCTGGCGCAGGCAGAGCATGATCCCCTAGCTGCTACAATTTTGCTGACCCCAGATTCAGGATTGGCGCGGCAGGTGGTCGCAGAGGTTGACAAGCAACTGATTAATCATCCTCGTAATCTGTTAACAGAAAAGGCGATCGCCCATTACGGACTGGTTGTGATTGTTGATTCACTCTCAACAGCGGCTGAGCTGTCGAATGAGTTTGCACCAGAACATTTAGAGCTAGAAGTTGCCGACCCCTGGAGCCTGATTGAGGAAATTCGTCATGCGGGAGCTATTTTCTTAGGTTGTTCTACTCCTGAAGCAGTTGGAGACTACTTGGCAGGACCAAACCATACCCTGCCTACCTCTGGCTCAGCCCGCTATGCCTCTGCGCTTGGGGTAGAAACCTTTATGAAAGCTTCCAGTTTGATTCAGTATTCTCCTGCTGCACTCCAGCAGGTTGCTGGTGCCATTGACCTATTGGCTCAAGCAGAAGGCTTACCCTCTCATGCCGACTCAGTCAGGCTAAGGATGCAGGACATGAGAGAGGAAGATTTACCGTAGAGTAACCTGGAAATTCTACTTACTCTTCAAGAACTGCTGAAGTCGCAGCAGACTTAACGTTTGTCCAAGGCTCAGTGGCAAAATTGAAACCCCTGCTAAGCAAGACTGAATCCAGCCTTCTCCCCAGTACCATTCGTGGTACCCATCAATACCTTGGCTCAGCAATAACCGTAAGCCATTAGGTTCAGCCAAATCTACCTGATGTTGAATGGCTAAAGGCCCAAGCCAACTGGTGTAAACAGTACCTGAAGCTAGCTGATCGGGAAGTCCTGCTGAAAAAGTTTGTGGAGCTAACCACTGTTGAAACTCGGCTGGACGGAGAAGACTGTGTCGAATGTCTACCTCTGACGCTTCGACTTCAATGCGGAGATTACTTTGTTGAAAGGTTCCTAGCATGTCAACCGGAGAGAGCAGTGCTTCTCCAGTATGACATCTGCAATCAGAGGATTTGAGAGAGGAATTTCTGCGTCCGCTCTTCTTTTGGATTTTGGAAAAATTCTTCGGGCGTAGCTTCTTCTACCAGCACACCGCTATCCATTAGCACTACGCGATCAGCAACTTCTCGCGCAAAACCCACTTCATGAGTGACGCAAACCATCGTCATCCCCGAATTGGCCAAAGTTCGCATTACGTCCAGTACTTCACGAACCATTTCCGGGTCAAGCGCAGAGGTGGGTTCATCAAACAGCATGATCTTAGGCTGCATTGCTAAAGCACGAGCGATCGCCACCCGCTGTTGTTGTCCTCCAGAAAGCTGCCCTGGAAACTTGTGCGCTTGCTCCAGGATGCCGACTCGCTCCAGCAGTTGTAGTGCGACTTCTTCTGCCTTTGCTTTGGGCCAGCGACGCACCCAAATGGGCGAGAGCGTAACATTTTTCAGGACTGTTAAGTGAGGGAACAGGTTGAACTGTTGGAACACCATTCCCACTTCTCGACGGATGGTCTCAATGTTTTTCAGGTCATGGGAAAGCTTTATGCCATCAATTTCAATGCTTCCTTTCTGGTAAGACTCTAGCGCATTAAAAGTGCGAATAAAGGTAGATTTACCGGAACCAGAAGGGCCCATCACAACAACCACTTCACCCTTATTCACACTTAGGCTAACGCCACGCAAAACGTGAAAGTTGTTGTCATACCACTTTTCAACGTCTCTAGCGATGATGACTTTTTCCGAACCAATTTCGGGCTGAACGGCATCAGTTTGAGCTTGAGTCATTTTGCTTATTCCTTGAGACGTTAAGTGGATTCGTGTCCTAATTAAAGGGATTTTTTGAAGTCGTGGAAGTTATTAGATTTTAGCGCCAGAACAGCGAACTGTTCTACTTGCTTTACACGTCAACATAACGCTGCTGCAAGGAATCAAACTGTTAGCGATTACACTTATCGGTTTTCAGTTCTGAGTTGTTTTTCAAGACGACGGCTCGCTAACGCCATTGCATAGCAGCAGCAGAAATAAATGACCGTGTCAAAAGCATAAACTTCCTGGTAGCGACCCAGAAAATTGGGGTTAGACAGGATGGATTGAGAAATTCCTAATAGTTCTGCAAAGCCGATGATAGCGAGTAAGGAAGTGTCTTTAAATAAGCTGATAAACTGCCCCACAATAGTAGGAATAACTGCTTTGAGCGCCTGCGGCAAAATGATCAGCACTGTCACCAGAGGAGCGCTAAGTCCTAACGCTTTTGCGGCTTCAGCTTGTCCTCTAGGAATGGATTGCAAACCGCCCCGCACATTTTCTGCTAGATAGGCAGCGCTAAACAGGGTTAACCCCGCGATCGCTCGAACCACCCGATCAATCCGCACATTAGGTGGCAAGATCAGCGGGACCAGCAGCGAAGACATAAACAGAATTGTAATCAGCGGTAGACCTCGAATAATTTCAATGAAGCCAATCGACATCCAGCGAACGACGGGTAAATTGCTCTGTCGTCCCAGTGCTAACAAAATTCCAATTGGGAAGGAAAGGACAATGCTGACAATTGCAGTAAGTAGAGTCAGCAATAATCCGCTGAGGTCATCGAGTCTGACCTCTCGAAGAAACAACCCGCCGCGAATCAGACCAAAGACGATGAAGAAAATTCCTAGCCAACCTAATGCCAGCCAGGAAACCAAAGTCGGAAAGCGTTGTCCGATTTGTTGACCAGCAAAGGCAGCGGCGACGCTAAGCCCTAATATCGCTAAGAGCAAAAGACTCGTGTTGAGACTAACGGGAACGGACAACGCGACGAAAAGCACCGCGAGCACACCCAAGAAAATCAACCCCGTTCGATTAAACAACCAGGTTGAGCGAGCTAAAATTCCCCAGGTTAGCCCAGCTGAAACGGCAATAATACCCAATGCTGTCCAAGGTCGCCACATGAGTGGAGCAGGATATCGCCCTACAAAAAACAGTCTCAAGTTGGCTGGAACAACCTGCCATTGAGCCTGAGTAAAGATCCAGGTGAGCAGCCCGTAGCCTAACCAGGCGATCGCCCCCAAGCAAACAATTGTCAGAATAGTGTTAAACCAATCGCTAAACAGGTTTTTTTTAACCCATGCTCCGGGGCTGATCTGGGTAATCGGGGGAGCCGCAATGACACTTGGCTCTGGATTTGTTGTGGTCATGGGAGGTCAAAGGTAGAAGAATGCAGACAGCAAGTTAACGCTCTTTCATTTGAACGGAGCGGTTAAATGTATTCATTCCTAAGGAAATGATTAGATTAATGGTCAGGTAGGTTGCCATCAGAATCAGGATCATTTCGATGGTGCGTCCAGTTTGGTTTGAGGTCGTAAAAGAAGTAGCATACACATCGGCGTATCCCACAGCGATCGCCAAACTAGAGTTTTTTGCCAGATTCAGGTACTCACTCGTCAGTGGTGGAATCATCACCCGCAATGCCTGTGGGAAAATTACCAACCGCATAGCTAATGTAGGTCTTAGTCCCAAAGCTCTAGCGGCTTCCCATTGCCCCTTGGTAACAGATTGAATTCCTGCCCGAACCACTTCAGCAATAAAAGCAGCCGTGTAAAAGATCAATCCAAATAGCACCGCTCCAAATTCTGGAGAGAGGTTTAGCCCGCCAGTAATTGCTCCTTCAGATAGGTTTGGGCGATCCCACTGAAGCCCGAAGATCAGAGCTAACAGAGCAAGAAGGCCAATGCCGATCAAGATCATCTGGAGCGATCGCCCTGACTCTCCGCGCTGCACCATCGCCGTGGTGCGCCGTCGCCAGATAATAAAGGCTAAAACTGCACTAATTAGCAAAAATGCCACTGACAGCCAGGTTTGCAGCGTTCCGTCTGGCCAGGGCATATCAACTCCACGCTGAGTCAGAAAAATAGGCCCTGGAAGGCGCGGTGGATTTTCAAGGTCGCCAGGGAGATTAAGAAAAACCGCAAAGTACCAGCAAAATAATTGCAGCAACAGAGGTGTGTTGCGGAAAAGCTCTACATAGATGCCAGCAATCTGTTTGAGCAGCCAGTTGTCTGAAAGACGGGCAACTCCTACAGCGATCCCAACCACAGTGGCTAAGATAATGCCCAGGATCATCACTCGCAATGAGTTGACCAATCCAACTAAAACAGCCCGCCCATAGGAATCACTGGGAGTATAGGGAATTGGCGTATCACCAATACCAAAAGAAGCGGCTCGTCTTAAAAAACCAAATCCGAATGTAATGCCTAAACTTTGAAAGTTACGGGCGATATTGCTTCCCAAGATCAGCATGACCGTGACAAACACGACCACTGCTATCACTTGTCCGATAATTTTAAGGACGCGATCGTCACGCCAAAACGGAATCTTTTCATCCATTGATCGAATGACCCAGGGCTAAAAACTGGTGTTAGGAACTAGGAGATTGTCCAGACTTTCAGAAGATCGATTTAATGACGACTGATTTGTCACGCAAAAGTACATGACAAATCAGTCTTGCGGCAAACTCTAACAGCTAATAGTCCAAAAGGTGAGCCTAGCTACTAGCTCCTGAGCATTAGCGGAAAGGAGGAGCGTAGAGCAATCCTCCGTTCGTCCAAAGTTCGTTTGGTCCACGCTCTAGTCCAAACGGTTCACCGATGTTGCGTTCATAAATCTCACCATAGTTGCCCACGGCTCTAATCGCACGAGCTGTAAAGTCATTTGGTAAGCCCATATCCGATCCCAAACTCCCTTCTAAACCCAAGAAAGTCCGAATGCTTGGATCTTCGCTATTTTCAAACTCGGCGATATTTTCAGAGGTAATGCCGAACTCCTCAGCCTGGATCAAAGCATAGGTAATCCACTTCACAGCGTCAGACCACTGCGTATCCCCGTTAGCAACCGCTGGTCCAAGTGGTTCTTTCGACATCACCACATCTAACACCACATGTTCGTCGGGAGCTGCTAGGGTTTCACGACGAGCAGTAAGCTGAGAGCGGTCAGAGGTTACACCCTGGCAGCGCCCTTGAGCATAGGCTGCATAAACCGCATCTTCGTCGTCGAATACAATTGGGGTAAATTCAGCGCCAATCTTCCGCATCTGATCGGTTAAGTTCAACTCTGTTGTAGTACCCGACTGCACACAGATAGATTTTCCTGCTAGTCCTTCCAAATCTTCAACGCCACTCGCGACGGGCACCATCATGCCCTGACCATCGTAAAAGGTGGTAGGTGCAAACTCCATACCAACAGATGTATCGCGGCTGATTGTCCAAGTTGTGTTGCGAATCAACACGTCAATCTCGCCTGATTGAACAGCAGTAAAACGCTCTTGGGCACTGAGGTTACGATATTCAACAGCCTCAGGATCATCGAACATAGCAGCGGCGATCGCCTTACACACATCAACATCCAGTCCCGAATACTCGCCTGTCTCATTGACGAAACTAAACCCTGGTAGCTGACCGTTTACACCACAAACTAAAGAGCCTCGCCCTAAAACAGTGGATAGGTGACCACTAGCGCCTTCGCCCTCTTCGGTTCCTGCCGTATCGGATGAAGAACTACAAGCCGCTATTGGTGCTACGGCGAGCATCATTGCCAATAGCAGAGAACCCCACTTACTCATATAAATCTCACTCACTATGTCAACAAACAGAGATTAGTATTGGCACAATAGCAGATTGCCTGGAGTAGCTGCCCAAACGCTTAACAGGACTCAACCTATACAGCAGACACTGGACCGACGAGCCTCAAGCTTCGCCTCTGCTACACAAGATAAGAGTCTGAGAAACAGGAACAACCTAGACTCCGGTTGCTGCACTGAACTGTACTACCATCCAACGCTTTTAGCTTTCTGTTTGTATCTAATTGCACAATTCTCCGCCCATAAACAAACGATAAATTGCGTAGAAGGGCTGAGAGGAGTGACAGGTTACATGAGTGAAACAATAAAAAATACTTAAAGATTGAAAATTAAATATTAAATTTAGCGCCCTTGGGCCAAGTCCCGAATCAGCGGTAGTCTGGATTGAATATAAGCACTGAGCGCATCAAGTTCATGATGGTCAAGCGATCGCTCGGAGCGCACCTGACGTAACAACCACTGCACCAGACTAGAATCATCCAAACTTAAGAGAATGTTGGACTGAGTTGTCTCAACTAAAGCCCAGAGTTGTCTCAACATTAGGGGAGTCATAGCGACCTCTCGTTCTTAAGCTTTCCTTTATGTTTCCCAAGATACTCGGATTTTATGGAGACTGGGACTCGGATCATACAAGACGAAACAAGAGTTACAAAACGCTTCACAAACTGATCGATAACTTGACCAAGAGGCAGTTAGCTCAAGGAAAGCAGAGTATTCAGATCAAAAGAAGCAAGGCTGTATGCCAGTCAGGGTCTTGTACAGACGCAATCAGCTGCGTCTGTACAAAAGCTGTTTAGGAATGTTAAGAAGGCAGACTAAAAGGCAAACTGTGCCCGTAAGTTGCCAACGTAGATAGTTGGGTTGTCGCTAAAGTTGTTAGCGTTGCCAATTATATAAAACGCAGGAACTAATGCAATGTTATCGGTCAGAGGGTAGTAGTACGTTGCTTCAAATTCATACTGCACTCCACCATCGCCACCCCCCGAGACCAAAAACTCACGACCGTCTAGCACTGAGAAAGGAATCATGTATGAAAGCGTTGCCAGAGCCCCCTCTTTACCTAGATCAGGGAAAGCCAACCCTGCCTGAAATGACTGAGCGTCTACATCTCCTGGCTCGATGTGCGTGATGCCATAGGTATATCGGCTGAAGATTCCGATACCAGGCGTAATCAACCAGTCAAAGTTGATATTGAAGGTATCGGCAGTCGCGTCATTCAATCCGCCACCTGCTCCATCATCTAATAATCCATAGATGGGTTCTCCGGGTGCTCCACCAACTTGTCCAAATACGGCATTCAGATTAGAGCGGTTGTACAGCAGTCGGACATTAAAGGTGCTGGTAGGAGAATAAGTCAGCTCAGCAGTCAGGGTATTGGTTCCACCAAACAAACCCTCGTCAGGGTCCGAAGAAGTTCTAAATAGGCTAGCTGGAAGGAATTCGTTGTTCTCGCCCAAATAGCCTACGCCCAACCGGAATTGGTCACTCAGTTGCCAGAGCGCTACCGCACCTGAGCCTCGGTCAATGGTATTCAGCAGTGTGCTGCCAATTGAGTTGAAACTGCTAGTGCCGTTGAGGAAGAAGGTGAAGCTGTTGTTGTCAAAGTATCGGTACCAGTTAACTCTAGGTCCAACGATCACTTGAACATCGTCGCCTACCGGAAACTCATAAAACAGTTCTCGAACGACTACGGTGACATCGCCAATGTTTACTCCACCCGTTTGGTCAGTGTAGGGAACTCCGAACGTGTTGTAGAGACCTGCCGAAGCGAAAACATTAGCAGGGGAGTCTCCATTACCCACCGCCAACTGCGTCACCAAATTGTCCCGCCCTGTAAAAGAAGTGTTGAGCGTTATCCAGGCCAAGTTGCTAAAGGTGATTTCTGGATCATCCGTAACTTCTGCAGTTAGGGGTCTACCTGTAACGGGATCTCGTCCTGCCGGTCTAATTACAGGAGGGGCTGTGATATCAGACGTTTCTACTTGAATATCTCCGTCCGCGAAAGCTCCAGTGAGGTTAAACCAAACCAAGCCACTTAAAGTTGTTGTGGTTGAAAACTGGTTTGCTTCCAGTTCGGCGGTTCGAGCTTCCAGCGTATCGACCCGACCGCGCAGGCTAGCCAGTTCTGCTGCAAATTCTTGTTGCAGTCGCTCAATTGTTGCTAAGTCTTCACGGGACACTGCATCCGCCAGACCCTCAGCAATTAGCTCATTGACCCGATCGAGACAGGCATTTAGCCCTGCTGCAAATTCGTAGCGAGTCAGCGATCGATTGCCGCGATAGGTACCATCAGGGTATCCGGCAATGCAGCCGTAGCGCTCTACGAGAGATTGCACTGCCTGAAAAGCCCAGTCCGTGGGCTGAACGTCAGATAGCTGGGAAACTGAGCTGAGCTGAGACATCGCTCCCCGAAGATCGGGTGACGAAGCAGTGTGTGTGACAGAGGAAGGTGATTCTATTTCAGCTATGGGAGAAATGCGATCGCCATTCTCCATACTTAATTCTGCTGGGATTAGTTTTGCTGGGCTTGGTTCTGCTGAGAATATCTCAGTAGGCTCTATACGGGTAGTATTTGGAACCTCTGTTTGAGCGATTTCCAACCCACTAGGCGATAGGGCTGAACGATCAATGTTCTCAAACTCAACAAAAGATTCAAGCGCCTCAACAGAAGTGGATGCTGCTTGCGGTTCAGAGTTTTGAGAATCAGCGTTTTGAGAAACTGGGCGAATTTCGGTTTCGCTAGCGATTGCCTCCCCTGCACCGACCCAATAAAAAGCCAAAGCTGCTACATTCAGCAGCAGCGTTCGCCAAAGGAACTTACGCATCTAATCCTCACACCAAAATTTATTGAATTCGAGGATGAACTTAGCAAAGGCTCTCAGCGGGAAGATGTAATCTTAGATACCGGAGAACAGCTAAAATGAGGAATGTTACAAACAACTCATACGACCCTGAACTAGCCATTTGACCGGCGCATCAAAGGTTTTCTAAATCTTGTCCCGTAGTAGTAGGGGAAGCAGATTGTCCTTTGGGCTTTTGATCTAATTGAATTGCCTGCTGTAAAGCAGCCTTTTCTCTAGCTCTTTGAACATAGGGCTGTAGCTGTGTAGCAGTCCAACCGCTGAGAATACTCAAATTTTCCAGGCTAATTCCCCTCAGCAACATCTCCACACACCAGGTTTGCCGTGCCTGCTCAATCCGCAGAGGTTGTCCCGATAGCGTGGTCAAATCTTCTACCCAGACCTGCCAGCGCAGACGAATTTCCACTTCTGAGATCGGACTTCCTGCCTCATTTAGAAATAGAGCAGTTCGCTCATCCTTACGAGTTTTAACCCACTGCGTTAAAGGATTACGAGTCACAGAACCGTGGCGTTGCCCCATGATCCATTGGTTGAGGGGCACTTGACGAGATACCCCTTGATTGACTTGAAGCAAATGCTGCTGCGTCTCTTGAAGGTAGTGCGATCGCTGCAGTCCGACAACTTCTACAGGACTCAAACCCGCCCCGAATAGAACATAGGCCAAAGCATAGTCTTGAACATCCAACTTTTTCGCCCGCTGCAAAATTGTTTGAACCAGGTTGGCAGGTAAATCCGCGACGGCTGGCTTTGAATCTGCTAAAGCAGGCTTAACCTCGTCTGCGTCAACTGAGTCGGCGGTCGCTGAAGGAATACTGGTTTGTTCCGAAATCAATACAGCACTCCGAAGCAATAATTCCACCAGGTCAATGACAAAATCGTGGCGATCGCTCCAAAGGTCATGAAACTCACTAGTCAACTCAAGCGTGGCATATCCCAACAGCGACAAGTTGAGAAATCCAGCCAGCTTCTCTACCGAAAAGTGAGTTAGCGGGTGCCCTTGAAGCACAGTTGCTAAATATTGCGCCGTATAGTGATTGACTTGAGCTAACCCATGCCCCAACGCCTGCCGATTTTCTAAAGAAAATTTTCCTGCTTCCCCAATCAGCGATCGGACAAGCTCTGGCATCTGGTCTAACTTCTGCAAACATTTTTCGCCGTAGGAATTGAGCGCATGAGTAATATCATCAGCATTATTGGCTGCTTGCCCCAAAGACTCTCCTAAACGAGTGAAAATTCCCGTGTCTTCAATCACCGCCAGAAGCAAACCCTGCTTATTGCCAAACTGCCGAAATAGCGTTACTTCATTCACATCCGCCAGTTCAGCAATCTGTCGAGTGGTCGTCTCAGTGATGCCTTGAGCCGTAAATAGCTGAAGCGCTGCTCGGATTAAACGCTGTCGAGTTGAATTAGATTGAGAACTCATGAAAATATGCAAGTGCTACTTGCATTTAAACGGGAACGTTGTTACGCTAAGAATGTAAGTAGCACTTGCACTCCCCTTTTACTTTAACGGTATTCCTAAATCAGCGTGAAGCCAAATCAACAAAAGGAAAACTTAAGTGTTCCAAACGGCTTTCCTGAATGGGCTGGATTGATGCAAGGCATTTTTTAAGGAAGATTTATGACTTCTAATTCAATGCAAACCGTCACTGCAGGCGGTCAGCCCCTGGTGCTGAACTGGGTAAATGTGGTCTTTTTTGGATCAATCCATCTTCTTGCACTGTTGGCTCCCTGGTTTTTCTCCTGGTCTGCTTTAGGTGCCGCGATCTTTTTACACTGGCTACTGGGCAGCATTGGCATCTGCCTAGGCTATCATCGCCTCCTAACGCACCGCAGCTTTCAAGTTCCTAAACCGTTGGAATACATCATCGCTACGATCGGTGCTCTAGCACTCCAAGGTGGTCCGATTTTCTGGGTTTCTGGACATCGCCAACATCATCTTTATACTGAAGACGCAGATAAAGACCCCTACGCTGCCAGCCGTGGATTTTGGTGGAGCCACATGTTGTGGTTACTCTATCCTCGTGCTGAATTCTTTAAGCGAGAAACTTACCAGAAATACGCGCCTGATTTAGCTCGTGACCCCTATTACCGCTGGCTCGATAGCAACTTTCTGCTGCTGCAAATTCCTCTAGGACTGTTGCTCTTCGCATTAGGCGGCTGGTCTTTTGTAATCTATGGCTCAATCTTGAGAGCAGTCATACTCTGGCATAGCACCTGGTTGATTAATTCTGCTACTCACATGACTGGCTATCGCTCATTTGAAGTAGAAGACGGATCTCGCAATCTCTGGTGGGCAGCTATTCTCACCTATGGGGAAGGCTGGCACAATAACCATCATGCTCATCCTAATGTGGCAAAAGCAGGTTGGAAATGGTGGGAAGTAGACGTTACCTGGTGGGCAATTCAAGTTTTAAAAACACTGGGTTTAGCGAAAAAAGTAGTCATGCCACCTCAGTCATCAGCTTCCGCTCATTAGTAGACGTTCTGCGTGAATGGTAGCGTAACTCAGCCGCGCTACCATTCACGCTTTAGAAACTGATTCATAGGTGAAGTCTAGTAATTCAATTACTCCCCTCCCCTCCAAAGATTAAGTACTAATACGGAATCCGGATCGTAAAGTGACACTATTTTATTTCTCCTTCCACCAATGGAAAAGTGTGTGTCCACGAATGGTGTCTGGCATTGCTGAAAGAGTAGGACAACGAGATGCTAACGTTTCTTCGAGGGCATCTAAGTTCTCAAATTTGCGGTTGACTAGTGGTTCATCACTCAACTGCCATAACCGTTCAGCAGGTTGCAGTTCTGGAGAATAGGGAGGCAGAAATTCTAGATAAATGCCTTCTGGTACAACAACTTGCTTAGCTCGATGCCAACCTGCTCCATCAATCACCAGCACGATCTGTTTGTTGGCTCCTGCTCCGACTGCTTGAGCAAACGCCTGCAAAGCTCGGTTGAACCAAGCCACACTTACTCTGGATAGGATGAGCCACTCGCTTTGTCCGGTATGAGGACAAACAAACGCATACAGGTAAAGCCATTGATAGCGATGATGCACGAGCGCATTTGGGCGTTGTCCTCGCTTTGCCCACACTCTGCGAATAATGGGTTTGAGCCCCAAGCGATGCTCATCAAACGCCCAAACTTCAACCTCAGCCTGAGGATAAGCTTGTCTCAATTGCTCAACTCGTTGCGGCAAGTTTTTTTAAATGCAGCTTGAGCTTCTGCATCCCCCTTCGCATGACTCGGACGAGGACGCTGCCCACTGTAGTTGAGCCGCTGCAAGTAATCCCATCCTCGTTGAGGATGAACCTTCTGCCGACCCGTTCGCTTGGCAATCCATTGTGCCACTTTCGGTCCATTCCAGATTCCACCATCCTCAGGTGGTTCCTGCAAGGCTTGATCGAGTTCTTCCTGTTGAACCGCGTTCAGCAAGGCACGACTTATCATCAGGACTTACGCAGATGTACTAAATGTGGTGGTCAGCTTAGCCCAATTTCATAGCAAGAGTGGGTGATTTGAGTTGCCCAATCAAATAGTGGGATAACAGTCTGCTCTTGAGTTGATAGATGCTGGTTGCCGTAGCCTGAGCAAGCTGCTTCAAGCGGGTCCAAACGAGCAAAGCACAAGCGATATGATTGCGCTGGATTCGCTGCTTACGGCATTGACACGATTCGATACCCGTCGTTTGTTTGACTTCCCGATGAAACTGCTCAATCTTCCAACGCATGGCACAC